>JBLHJX010000011.1:0-42943 GCA_047619225.1 Candidatus Latescibacterota bacterium | reverse complement strand
CGCCGAGGCCCTGAAAAGTCGAACCCTTCGGCCTCATACACATCGGGAATATTCACCGTCTCGCCCGTGTTGCCCACATAGGCCGATACATTTTGCAAATTCATTTGCCCATCAACAATCAATGGTACGGGAGG
This sequence comes from Candidatus Latescibacterota bacterium, assembly GCA_047619225.1. GTDB lineage: Bacteria > Latescibacterota > UBA2968 > UBA2968 > UBA2968 > JABIFK01. The sequence continues at coordinate 42,809 of JBLHJX010000011.1, read as the reverse complement.
TAGCGTGACAGGCACACCACTGGTGCCGCCCATGCGCGACCCCAACGTATCGTTGTGCGCAATCTTCCAATCTAAAAACCGACCGCCATCACTCACACTATAAAGCGTTCCGGCATCTGCCCCGGTAAACCGCCGTGACTCATCAACAATCATCTCCAACAACACATCAATATTGGTCTCACTCGATAATGCGGTGCCAATGCGAATCAGATTGTCAACTTGGGCTTTGAGATCATCATTATTAGACAAAAGAATACCCTTTAAAATCAGATCATAAGTCGGGAAGTCAGAAAGCTGCAGGTCAAAACCCAAATTACAGCTCAGATTTTAGCTTGCGACCGGTTGGCCTACAACGATTTTTACTGGTCTATAGGGTAAGAAATAAGAGAGGGATTTGTCAAGCGATAGGAAAGCAGGGCAAGAGGGATTAATCGACAGAACGAGAACGCAACAAGCGTTGCCAAGCAGACTCTGGAATGGACCGTTTTGACAAGAGACGGCCATAACTTCCAGCAGAGATAGAATTGCGTTGCAGTTGGGAATAAATGGTCGATTGATCCGAAGCTTTTGCAAGCTGACGTCTTTCTTCGGGATTCAATTCACTCTGCTTCTGTGCCGCTTTTAAAAACAACACATCAATAATTTGGTCTCTTTGTCGCAACCGTGAATCAGGCGTCGAATTTTTTTGAACACGCCTAACAAAAGTGGCATCGGTTTCAGATCGCTTTTGGATCATACGCATCTCTGAAGCCGAAAAGTCAGATCGTTTGGTCAGTTGATTGAGGTGCGTTGGAGAAAATCCACTTCTGCGGCTCAAAAGGTTTTCCGCAGGTCCAGACAGAACACTGCGCCCATCAATCATGCGCATCTCTTGGCCAGAAAAGTTAGACGCCTTATCAAGGGCCTGTGTCGCTAATCTATCGGGTGTAGAGTGGGCTTCGATCTTTTTTCGCAGGCCAGACTGCGCCAACGCTTCGCCCGATGCGATAAGGCATAGGCACAAGACAATCCCCCTCAGTCCCCCTTTGGAAAAGGGGGACTGAGATGGGGTTATCCCATTAAATAGGTGATGGCTGATCTCTGGTTTTTGATTGCTTATAGCCATCGATTCCTCAAAGCAAAGGTTTGGACTTAGGTTCATCCACAATGCCCGCTCGAATGCGTTCGGCAAGGGTGGTATGGCGTTGCGAAACCATATTGTTCTGCACAGCCATAAACAATGCCTTTTTGGTGCCCACCAAGACCACCAACGTCTTGGCACGGGTGATTGCGGTATAGAGCAAATTGCGTTGCAACATCATATAATGTTGTGTTGTGAGTGGCATCACCACCGCTTTATATTCTGCCCCTTGGCTTTTGTGTACACTCACGGCATAGGCCAACACCAGCTCATCCAATTCCGACAACTCATACACAACTGGGCGATCTTGAAAATTGACAGAAACCATCTCTTCATCAATCGTCACAATCCGTCCCATATCGCCATTGAACACATCTTTGTCATAATTGTTGCGAATCTGCATCACCTTATCCCCCACCCGAAACTGCGCCCCACCTCGGTTCAACACCTGCCCATTAGGATTGAGCTTTTCTTGCAAAACCCGATTTAAATTATTCGCCCCTGTTTCGCCCCGATACATCGGTGCCAGTACCTGAATATCATCAATGGCATTCAAGCCATATGTCTTGGGCAAACGCGAGGCACACAGCCCACAAACCGTTTCCACCACCAGATCGGGTTCCTCGGCTTCGAGAAAGAAAAAATCAGAGTCCCGATCATTCTGAATATCGGGCATTTGCCCCGTATTGATCGTATGTGCATTGGTAATAATGCGGCTGGTTTGCGCCTGCCGAAAAATCTCATTCAACGCCACTGTTTCCACTGTGCCCGATGCAATAATATCGCGTAGCACATTGCCCGCACCCACAGAGGGCAATTGATCGGTATCCCCCACCAAAACCACCGATGCACTAATGGGCACGGCACGCAAAAGGCTGTTCATCAGCACCGTATCCACCATAGATACTTCATCGACAATAAGTGCGTCCACCTCCAGTGGATTTTCGAAGTTCTTTTCAAACGCATTCTCTTTTGGACTGTATTTTAACAACCGATGAATGGTCTTGGCTTCATAACCCGTTGCCTCAGACATCCGCTTGGCTGCGCGTCCCGTCGGTGCAGCAAGCGCAATGCGCTTCTTGCGTGCCTCCAAAAGGGCAATCAATCCCTTAATCGTCGTCGTTTTGCCCGTACCAGGCCCCCCCGTAAGCACCAACAAATTGTGTGACAATGCCTTTTCCAACGCTTGCTTTTGCAAGGGCGCAAATGTGACATCATCACGCAACTCAATAGCACCAATTTCACTGGGTATATCGCCCAACTCAATACGCTGCACCTGCGATAACTGAAAACAACGCGTAGCGGTCCCCTTCTCGGCATAATACAAATGTGGCAAATATACCCGTCCTTCATGCACAACAACCGCTTCATCATTCGCCAATTGCCCAATACAAGGCGGTATCGCCTCAACAGGCACCTCCAACGCCTGTGCACACGCTTCAATCAATTCTTCTTCAGACAAAAACACATGCCCATCTTTGTCCGCCGCCTCATTCAAAACATGTTGCAAACCCGCCTGAATCCTGCGATCAGAATGTGCCGGAACACCCATCTTTTGCGCAATGCGATCTGCCGTCAAAAACCCAATGCCCCACACATCCACCGCCAATCGGTATGGATTGTCTTGAATGAGCGACACAGCCTCTTGCCCATATTTCTTCCAAATCTTCACCGCATACCCAGTTCCAACCTCATGGGACTGTAAAAACAACATCACATTGTGAATCTCTTGTTGCTCTGCCCACGCCTTCACGATCAACTTCGCCCGCTTGGGACCCAACCCGTCAACTTCGGCCAATCGCTCAGGATCACCTTCAATCACAGCCAAAGATTCTTCGCCAAAATAATTCACAATCCGTTTCGCCGTCACAGGCCCCACACCCTTAATCAAGCCAGAGCCCAAATACCTTCGCATCCCCTCCACCGATGACGGATGCACCATTTGATAGGACGCAATCTTAAACTGCCGCCCAAACTGCTTGTGCGTCGTCCACTCCCCTTCCAATACCACAGACTCCCCAGGGTTCATCGACAACGTCTCCCCCACAATGGTCACAGGTTCTCCACCCCGCTGCCCTTCCACTTGCAAGCGCGCAATCGTATATCCATTCTCTTCATTTTGAAATGTAATGCGGTCTACAATCCCACGAAGTTGTGCCATAAAATCACCCAAGGAAATCAGTTTGAATCAAACAGCAACCACGTTAATATAGGCATTTTTCAAGCAAATCGGTATCATTGAGACGGATCGAACCAATCTCTAAAGAGCGCTAATGCTCAGTTACCCAAAGCAAAGCCCAATTACGATCCCACCCCCACACAAAATAACCGAAGGCAACGTGGCAATCGTCGGCGTGTGAATCAACAGATTATATACGCATCCATAAAAACACAAAAACCCCACATCGCTGTGGGGTTTTTTATTGCGCTCTCCATCTGCAACACCCATTTTACAGCTCATACTTTCAACACCTACCCAATGATCCTTTATCAGGAGCTAAACCATGCCCATTCCCGTCATCTTCGACACCGACATTGGCAGTGACATCGACGACACTTGGGCACTTGCCCAAATATTAAAAACCCCCGAACTCGACGTCAAGCTCATCGCCACAGATCGAGACGATACAGTTTATCGCACCAAACTCATTTGCAAATATCTCGAAGCGGTCAACTGTACTCATATTCCAGTGGGCATGGGATGTGTGCAAGAACACGTCTACACCAAACCACGCCAAGCGGCCTGGGTCGAAGATTACGATTTGGACGCCTATTCAGGAACCTTACACAAAGACGGCGTCGATGCCATCATCCAAACCATCATGGACGCACCCGAACCGCTCACCCTCATTTGCGTAGGTCCCATGCCCAACATTGGCGAAGCACTCGACCGTGAACCCGCAATCGCAGAACGCACCCACTTTGTCGGCATGCACGGTTGTGTTTACAAAAGTGTTCGAGGCGAAGGCGTTTTTCCCGAGGCCAACGTCGTAAACGACATTGCCGCCAGCAAAAAAGTGTTCACTGCCCCTTGGAAATCTATGATCATCACACCACAAGATTCCTGCAGCTTTGTAAAACTCACCGGCGATCAGTACCAAGCCATTCGCCAATCCAATGACCCCGCCCTCAAGGCGCTTATGGACAATTACAACATTTGGGCAAAAGGCACCACACACGATCCCAACGTTGCCAGCTCCGTCCTCTTCGACACCGTTGCCGTCTATCTCGCCTACACCACAAAACATCTCGTTATGAAAAACATGGGCATTCGCATCACCGACGAAGGGGTCACCGCGCCAGCCCCCGACGCACAACACATGGACGTCGCCCTCGACTGGACAGACCTTGATGCATTCCATCAGTACTTAACAGAACGGTTGTTAAGCCCAATCGTCCAATAACCCATTTCAAAACCCATCCACAGAAGGGGGCCTATGAAATCCATCGAACTCGACGTCCAGTATTATCACCTCACCCGAAAAGCTTATATGGAAGAAGCCGATTTCCATCTCAAAACCCTGTGCTTTGAATTTCCGGTAGAGCAGATCGCGCTTATCCAAGTCGATGTATGGAGCGACCATTATGTCTCGACTCACCTCAATCGCGGCAGAGACATCACCTTACAACGCATCAACCCCGTAGCCGAAGCCTTTCGTGCCATCGGTGCCACCGTCATCCACGCACCCAGCCCAGACTGTGCCAAACGCTATGCCCCCTGGACGCAATTTGCCGGTGATGATGAAATCTTTGGCCATCCACACGCACCCAAAGACGAATGGCCACCCGCAGAATTCCGTTCCAAAACAGGCCCATATGAAAAATGGGCGCGCCCTCAAGATCCACACGACCCAATTTTTGAAGACATCATCAAAAACCGCAGTGTCATTCCCGAAGCCGAACCCAAAGAAGGCGACCACGTCATTCTCAACGGCGCTCAGTTACACCGATTGCTAAAACACAAACAAATCCTACACCTCTTTTATGCGGGTTTTGCCGCCAATATGTGTGTACCCTTTCGCGACTATGGCATGCGTGCCATGAAAGATAGGGGCTACAACCCCATCCTCATCCGCGACTGCACCACAGCCATTGAAGTTGCCGACACATACGAAAACCTTGGCCTGTCACGCGCCGCCGTCATCGACACAGAGGTGAACATCGGCTATACGACGCTATCTTCAGATCTCATTACTGCTTGCAGTAAATAAACGTACAAAAGGCTTACAAGATATTCTTGTAAGCCTTTTCTTTTCAACAAATTTTAGTGGGCGATACCGGATTCGAATCGCCGGTATCCTGCTTGTAAGGCAGACCTTCTAACTGGCAAAGCTGCTTATTCTAAGTGTCACCTACGCTTGATAAACAACCTTCCCACGAACAACAGTAGCAACAATATCCATCTGCTCTTGTCCTTCATCCCAGCGAAACAGTGTCAAACTCGCTTCTTTGCCCACTTCAATCGAGCCCAACCGATCATCCACACCCAAAAGTCGTGCGGGATTAATCGACGTCATTTCAATCGCATCGGCCAAAGTTGCATCGGTGACCTTAACCGTATTGGGAATGCCACGATCCAAAAAGCGTCCTGCACCCGCCAAATAAGGTGTGCCCACCAACGTAATCAAACCACTGGGATGCAACTCACTTTGTCCAAGCCCAGACACGCGCCCATAAACCCCCGGCTCTAACCCAGCAACCGATGCCACATCACTCACCAAACAAATGCGTTCTTTGCCCTTGGCTCGGTAAAAACTCTTCAACACAGGATCGGGCAAATGGAATCCATCGGGAATCAACCCGGCCCACAAATCATCGCTGGCCAACTGCTCCCAAATATAATTGTCGTGTCGGTGAATCATATTGTGCGCACCATTGCCCAAATGCGTAGACATCCTCGCACCCGCCGCAACCGCTTCTCGAATCCGTTCTCTGCTCGCCCCCGAATGCCCAATGGACACAATCACACCCGTAGCGGCAACCTTCTCAATAAACGCCAATGCGCCATCGCGTTCAGGTGCCAATGTGAAAATCACAATGCGCCCACCGGCAGCTTCTTGATAACGCTGAAACTCATCCCAATCTGGATCGCGCACATGTTCCAAAGGATGTGCACCACGGGGCCCATCCTCTGACCCAATGTAAGGGCCTTCTACATGAAACCCAGCAAAGGATGCACTCGCCGCTTCAGATTCTTCACATGCTTTGGCCAACAAAGCCAACCCATTAATCGCATCTTCCGCCGAAGACGTCGTCACCGTTGGGCACCAAATACCCGTGCCCGTCTTATACATCCAATCCGTCGTCTCCTCGACCTTCTCAACGGTTAGATCTTCGGCCTTATAATTAATGCCCCCCACACCATTGACCTGCACATCAAAAACTGCCGGTGCAAGCCACACATCATCTCCACCTATTGCACCATCAATCTCTGCCGCATCAACAGACGTAATCTTATCCCCATCTGCCTGCACGGTCACTACATCACCCGAACCAACCAACTTGCCTCGAAATGCCATAATCACTCTCCAAAGTTAGTGAAACGGCAAAGGTGAAGCATTCACCCAACTTAGGCATTTAGAGATCAAGCCTTTTGGGATTCACTTTTGCCTTTTTATTTTTGCCTTTTTACTTTTTACTTTTTCCCACCTTTAATACCCTTTTTCTTTCGCCTTCATCCTTGGATCATATGCCGCCAACAAACCATCTTCCGTCACTTCAATCAAACGCACATTTGCCGCTGCCGATCCTTTTTTGTTTAAATCATATCCAATCGACTTGAGATAAGCAGGCGCAGCTTCACCAAATTCTTCTTCGACACGCACCCACTCATTGCCTTCTGAATGTACGCGCGGTGCAGATATGGACCACTCGGTATCTTCTTCCAAAACAAGGCGTCGAGCCAACACTTGAAACATGGAAGAGGGAATACGCGTGCCCCCTGAGGCACCAATGCTCATAAACGACTGGCCCTCACGCAAAATAACTGCTGGGCACATATTTGTGATGGGTGCTTTGCCACCACTGACAGAGTTTTTCAAACCAGAACCGGGATCAAAACGAGACATGCCCGCATTCATTACCAAACCTGTACGCGGAATCGTCACACAAGACCCAAAGCTGGGTCCATGTGTCAGTGTCAAAGATGCCATATTGCGCTGCACGTCCACCGCAGAAATATGGGTGGTACCACCCGTATACAACGGGCGCAACAACGCCTGCCCACGTGTACCTTCCTCTACATACTTATGAATCTCACGCGCTGTCGCTCCCAAATGGATATCGGACATCAACGTATCCATAGGTACCTTTATCTTTTGGGGGTCGCCAAAATGGCGGTAGCGATCCATCCAACTTGCTCGAATAATTTCAATCATGCCATGGGCCAACTTAGGCGCATCGCGTTCAAAAACGTCCAAACCCGCCTCATCGGCCAATGCACACATTTGCACCAAACTCACACCCGCACTACACAAAGGGGGGCTGTAGACATCATATTCCATACAAATGGAATGAATAGGCTCGACCACACGCGCTTGATAGGAAGCCAAATCATCTTTAGACAAAATACCGCCATTTTCTTCAATATGCTTCACCATACGATCAGCCGTGCGGCCTTCATAAAATTCGCGCGCACCCTTCTCGGCTATGAGGGTCAACAATTTTCCCAAATTTGGATTCTTGCCCCGATCACCACTTTTGGGCACAGCATCATTTGTCAAAAACAACTTGGCCGTTTCAGGAAATTGTCGCATTCGCGCTTCACACTCTGCCACAGCTGTTGCCAGATTGGCCGACACACGAAACCCTTTTTCACATGCTGCAATAGAAGGCTTGAGCGCATCAGCCAAAGAGATGCGACCAAATTTTTCCAAAGCCAAATCCATCCCTGCAAGCACACCCGGAACAGAAATGGCCTGATAGCCCAATTCGTTGGCATAATCACGCACCTGTGAACCAAATCGACCATCAGACCGTGTCACTTGAAACATCTTGGGATGTGCTGCTTGGGGTGCAACCGTATTAAAATCAATACATGAAACTTCACCGTCTATACACACCGTCAAAAACCCACCAAAGCCCCCTATACCAGAAGACTGAGGTGACACAACCCCAGACAACAATGCTGCCGTTACAACCGCATCAACCGCATTCCCACCTTTTTTTAAAACACTCACCGCTGCCGAATCTGTTTCTGGTTGCCCCACCACCGCCCCAAATTCAAAAGTTGCTGCCACAGACGCCTACCCCCTTCCTAATATTTACTTACGCAACGTATCGTAATCAATAACAACCTTAATCGCACCATCTAATCGATCAACAAAAAGCTCATACCCGCGTTGGATCTCCTCAAAAGGCAAAACATGGGTCACCAGAGGTGCCACATCTATACGGCCTTGTGAAATTAAATCACGGGCCAAAGAAAAATTGGGAATCAAATCGGGACCAACAGAAGCAATCAAAGAGAGATTCAGCCTGAAAAAATCTGAAAACGCAAATGGATAGTGCACATCATCTGGCACACCAAAACACAACAATGTGCCCATACGCCGGATCAACTTCATACACCCATTAATCGTTTCGGTTTGATGCCCCACAGCCTCCACAACCAAATCGGCCATTTTACCGCCCGTAATGTCACGCACAATGGCTTCGGCATCTTCTTGGTCCACATTTATCGTATGTGTGGCCTTCATTTGTTTTGCCGCATCCAAACGATAATCCAATTTATCCAACGCAATCACCGTGCGACACCCCAAATTGGCCAACATATGTGTAAACATCAACCCCATAGGCCCTTGGCCGACCACCACCGCATCTTGATCCACCAAATTGCCCAACTTTTGAACCGCCCAAACCACAGTGCCCAAAGGCTGCGTCATCAAAATTTGCTCACTCGGCACACCTTCGCGTGGCAAATGAATGGTTCGGCTTTCAGGCGCACACATATATTCACACAAACCCGCCTGAGCCTCGGGCAAAGCCAAAACAAAATCGCCTTCTTTAAAACGATCTGAAGACGATTCAACCACCGTGCCCAAACACTCGTGTATCGACTGCCCCACCAGCATAGGATAAGGATCACCTGCTTTATAATCGATCAGCGGAAGCCGTCGGTTAGATGGATCGCGTAACCCCGCTTCAACGATGGCATTGTGATCATAATTCCAATAAGGCATATCGGACCCACACAAACAAGCCCGTTCCATTTGGATCTTCACTTGCCCAGCACCCGCAATTTGCGGTTCATCAGCATCAACGACCTTAATCAGCCTGGGCGCTATAATTTGAGCGGCTTTCACTATTTCTTCTCCAAAATCCAATGTTCTTAACACATAATGCCATCAAATGGCACTGACACACCAATAAAACCCATCATCATAATCTAAGTACAAGCAAGAGCACAATATAGCGTCTCTTTTTGAAATTGTCAAACAGAGCAAATAGCTCCAACCACAAAGTGCAGAATTTCAGCCAAAGTGTGTTAAATGCGCCAAAGGCATCGATCCATTCACTCAAACCCAACCTACGAAATACCTATAAAATAACAAATTAAAAAAAATGCTTCTCTTGGCAAATCTTTTGCTGTAAATTGTCTTCGACATGCCCCATTGCAATAAGAAATGGGCTCGTGGTGAGGGTTCTGCCTGAACTATATTATTGTAGAACACCACAAAACACAAAACTATTTAGGAGGTTTCACATGCGTTTCAAACGGAATAACTGGGTATCTGCATTGGCCATTGTGGGCTTGTTAATGGGGTGTAGTGATAGCAACACGACAGGATCAGGTACAGCAGGCGTGCCAGATCATCCAGGCTCAAACACCCCCATTACCTCATCGAATGCGCAACAAGCCATGATAGAGGCTTCAACGGCACTCAATGGCGCAATGGGTCGCATTTTGGCCGCTGCCGCCGCCAAGCAAGCAGTTGCCACAAAATCTGTAAGCAACAAAACTGTCAACGGGTTGACGTCTGGTTCTGTAACCATCAAAAGTGGCACCTTTGATGTGACCAGCAGTGGCCAAAGCCTCAAAGCCGATGTTGAATTCGACGACTTTTCAGATGATGGCCAACTCTTTATTGGTGGCCCTGTAAACATGGAAATCACAACCAGCATTGGCACCATTGACCCCAACAACCCTCTTGCCTCTGTGGGAGCAATCTCGCTCACCTTTAAGCAAAAAGGTGACTTGGCCTTTTCTGGCAAATACAAAGGCACCTTGAACATGGATCTTGAAGTCAGCCTCAACAATGGCATACCCACAGTAAAGGGCAGCGTCACGGTGGACGGCAACAAGACAAGCTTCTAATTTGCTTGCAATTAAAAACGCCCTCGAGTCTATCTCGGGGGCGTTTTTAACTTGACAGATCCAAATTCAGGCTTCATCTATATAGGGATTAAGAAAAGCGGCCTTGGGGTACTTAAGTACAACCGCTTAAAATACTACCCGTCGGGGGGAAAACCGTTTTTGAGCTTTAAAGCTCAAAAACAATCATCTGGAGGGATTTTTATGCGTAAGCCGTTCTTATTAGCACTTTCTATCTGCTTGATATTCTCAGGGCAAGCCTTGGCAGGCAAAATGCTCTGGGAAAAAAAGTTAGATTCAGACATTCGTTTTAAAGTCGTCCATGACTCGGGCATTATTGTGATAGGCACCAAAGATGAGATCTATGCCTTTGACCCAGAATCGGGCGAACAAAAATGGCACCTTGAAAAAATTATGAAAAATTATGAACCCGACATGGTCACGCCACAGCCGGGTTCATTAAATATGGTCTACGTACACAAAGAAGGCTTTACAGACTGGCAGCCTTCTGTGCGATGCATCAATGTGGTAACGGGCGAATTGGTATGGGAATGGGATACGGGTGATCCCCTCCCCGAACTCAAGAACCAAGTTGCGACACTCTTAGGCAAAACGGCTGGTGCCGATGAAGTGGCTGTTGTCGCACCCTCCGGATACCCTGTGCCCATCAGCAATGTCGTTCCCGATGATGACCGTGACCAGTTCTTACTCCATTCATCAGCCATCTCTGTGGGCATAGGCAAACTGATCTGGAATCCTTTGCTCAAAAAAGACATGGTCAACTACAAACCCAAAAGTTTTGACGATGGCGCCATCGTTGCCGTAGAACAAAAAACGGGCAAAGCCAAATGGCTCGCATTTGTGCCCAAAGAGCGCAAAGCCAAAATAAGTTACAGTCACAGTACACCGCTCCTCATTGGTGACAAAATTGTTCTCACAGGCGCAGGTGCGCACATCTTTAGTGCTGTAGATGGCAAATTTATCGGCGGTGCCGAATTTAAACGCGACGGTGATAAAGGTTCCAAATCGGAAGCTTATGACGACAACACAGTCTACCTTGTGGCCAAAGAAACAATCGTTGCTATTGACCTCAATTCGGGTGCCATTAAGTGGGAATCTGAACAATTTAAAGACGCCATCCCCTATATGGAAATCGTGGGTGATAAAATTGTCGCACAAGTTGGCGGTTCCTTTCCCGACAAAAAAGGTGAAATGAAAGAGAGCAAAAATTCTGGCATTCTCGTCATCGACAAAAACTCAGGTCAATTTCTCAACGACTTTAAAAAAGACAGCAAAAAAATTAATATGACCACACCGTTTTATATTGAAGAAAATTTGGTTTATTTTGGCACCGCCAACAGTTTTCGGTGTTACGACGTCAACGCTTTAGATTACAAATTTGCTGTGGATTTGGGCAAGCTCGACAAAGTGGACAGCCCCAAAGGCGTGGTCAAACAAGACGACCAAATTTGCCTAACAATGACCCAGTCCACCAAAGCATTCGATCTTATGACTGGGGAAGAAAAATGGTCACAAACCTTTGAAGCACCCGGGCAAAGTCGCTTCATGAAATTTGCGCTCGTGGCCGTTAGTGCAATGGCTGCCGCAAACGCACAAGGCACGGCAAACCGAACAGGGCGCTCTCAAAAATACACCAGCCTGATGCCCATGTTGGGTTTGCGCTTCACCGCAGCAGCAGCTTCGGGCAGTTATAATTACACCCTGACCAAAATGGATGGCGAGCCAACCGTTGTCGGTGTCAGCCTTAAAACAGGCGAAGCAGATCGCAAGGCACAATTGGAAGACAAAGATGCCGACTACATCATTGATGAAATCGGCGGATTTCTCATCAATGCAAAAAAAGGAAAAGAAATTCAAGTTTTTGATTTGAAATCTGAATAACACCCATTTCAAATCTTCACGATCACAAAAGCGTCCGGAAAAGACCTCTCCCGGACGCTTTTTTAGCCTTGATATCTGATTTTTAATTTCGTAAGCTAATTCATAGATGTCTATAAGCCATACTTTGGGGGGGATTTATGTTCCAGCATAAAGCAGTGTTTCAATTTGTTGCATTTTTCACATTTGTATTATCCATAGGAATGGCACAAGCACAAGTACCAACCTATACAGTATCCACATTGCACACCAGCGACTCAGCCATTCTGGGTATTAAAGCATTGGCAGTAGATGGTGCGGGAAATGTTTATTATTACAAGGTCTCTGAACGCCTGATCGAAAAACTGAGCCCCAACGGCACAGTCACAGTATTCAGCGGTGCAGGTGGTTCGGTGATCCGCAACATTATTATTGGCTCAGTCGGCCCTTTTGCGCCAGCTGATCTTGCATTGCAGATGCAAGATAATAATGCCAATCTCATGGCCGATGATGCAGGCAACCTGTATTTTCATATGAACAGCCTGACTATGCGTTACAATCCAACCGACGGCCAAGTCACACATATTGCTGGTGGTGGGCTTTTAGGCGCAGCCTTTACAGAAAGGTCTGAAGCCTTAAAAACCAACTTCAACGCCACATCGCCTCCCCATCTCGCCCTTGACTCAACAGGGAATCTCTATTTTACCAGTGTGACATCCCCACCAACCAATGCCCCATTTATCATCAAAATGGATGCAACCGGTATACTCACAACTGTTGCGGGTGGCTCAGCACGTGGTTTTGAAGGCGATGGCGGTTCTGCCATAGCTGCGCAGTTAGAATTTAGTCGTGGAGGTGATATTGCCTTCGACCCACTTAACAATCTTTTCATTGGTGCATATACACGAATCCGCCGAGTAGATTCAGCTGGTATTATTACAACGGTTGCAGGTAACGGCGAAAGAGGGGGTGACACAGGCATCTCTTTCACTAACGCCACAGCACTTGAGTCAGGGCTTGACATAGTCAGTCACATCGCAGCAGGGCCCGATGGATCCATTTTCTTTATTAATGGAAGAAGCAATGTACATCAGATCACGCCCGATGGAAAAATCAACACCATTGGTGAGACCACCGGCAACGATAACACGACATCCTTAGACGTTGACAAAGAAGGCAATGTCTATGTGACAGCCGGTACATCTGTATTCAAATTCACAAGAGCGACACCTTTTGCAGGAACACCTCAAGCCTTAGGCGGTGCTGCAAGTAGTGGCGGTAATGCGGGAACTGGAACCGGAACTGGAACCGACACTGGAACGGGTGGCACAACTACCGGTGGAACCGATGGTGGAACAACAGGATCCACAACCGTACTACCCACCGGCACACGCGGTCCAATCGCCCTTGACCTCGACAAAACGGCTGGCGATCAAATGGTGTTGCAAACCACGACCGCACCCAAGGCAGGAGATTCTGTAGTTATTGATGTCATCGCCACCGCAGGTGCATTAGGACAAGGAGGTTTTGAGGTCACACTTACATTTGATGCGACACAACTTTCCTATAAAGACTTTAGCCCTACCGATGCTTTTACAGGTGGACTAGCACTCAATACAGCCGGCAATGGGACAATCACCATAAGTGTCGCCTTGTTAGGTATGACCTCAAGTAAAGATGCTGGATCGATAGGACAAGCAACCTTTGAGGTGCTAAGTGGTTTTACCGGAGAAACTAACCTAACACTCTCTAAGGCTCAATTTGCTTCCGGTGCAGTCGAAATTGGCCCCGGTGGCGCCTTTGTCGTGATTGGCGGTGCGACGAGTTTTCCAACAGAGCCTCTCGCACGAACCGATTTCAGTGGTGATGGCGAAGTTGGTTTTAGCGACTTTATCACATTTGCCGGTGCTTTTGGAAAAGCGTCAACCGATAGTGGTTATGATGCCCGAATTGATCTCAATGATGATGGCTCGGTCAACTTCCCCGACTTCCTTCTCTTTGCACAATTATTCGGCCAAAAAGTCCCAACAAGCAAACCCGCAAACAAATCCATTGGCCAACATTTGGGCATCAATACCGAGGCCGTACTTACCTTAGTTCCTCAAGCCAGTAACAAAACCGATCAAGTCACATTGTCAGCTAAACTCAACGACTTCCAAATGATCAGTGCGTATAATCTCATATTATATTACGATGCCTCAGGGCTTCAACTCATGCGTGCAGAAACCGCACACCCTTCGCGTTTTGCACAGCGTTCGGGTCTGCAACCGGTTGTCTTGCAAACGCTGTCAGAAGATGGTGGGCTGATTCTTTCTGACGTATTTGCAAACACCATTCAAAACCAAGGCACACTGCTCAATTTAACTTTTCAGATCATAGATCCCGAAGCCATCAGTGGCATTGAAATCAGCAATGTTTTGATCGCAGATGCCAAAGGCAATATCAATGCCGTGCACGGGGCTCGGTTGGCAGACTTAAATCTTGTGCCGTCAGAATTTGCGCTTCGTCAAAATCACCCAAACCCATTCAACCCCGAAACGCAAATTGGCTATCAACTTCCCGAGCCAGGTGACGTATCGCTAACCATCTACAGTTTACTCGGTCAACAGATACGTCAATTGGTCAATGCCCCTCAAGCTGCGGGTATCTATCAAATATCGTGGGACGGCCAAGATGCACTCGGACGTTCGGTTGCCAGCGGTCTTTACTTCTACCACCTCAAAGCCGGGCAATTCTCACAGACCAAAATGATGATTCTCTTGAAGTAGCTCAAAGTTCAAGATCAAACAAAAGTGCCGTTCGAGATCAATTTCGAACGGCACTTTTTATATTTTACGATTTAAATGCTTACAAAAAACAATTTTACTAAAAAATTAAACTGTATATTAACAATGTTTTATATATTTTTTATTCCAATATCGCATTTAATCGGTTGTGAGTATTCCGAAAGGTATAGAACTTCAATACCAACCACCTGCTCCGAGGCATCATAATCCAGAATCACACCAGGCGCCACTTCTTCAGATTCAACAACAGGCACATCAGCCAACTGCAAGTGCATTGCATCAGCTTCTTCATCTATCCTCAGTTTCACAATTGCCACCTCATCTTGCGATCAAAATAGCGGGTAATCAAATAACGGCAAAGTGAATTCAGCGCCCAGACTGTTCATTTCAACACTTTCCAGTGCCCCGTTTTCCGTGATCCAACGCGTTCGAGAAACCCCAATTGTTTCAGTTTCTGAATATTTCTTCTTACTGTTATTTTATCTTTTCCCGAACCCTTTGCAATTTCATCGTAAGAAATTGATGCATTTGCCTCTATAAAATCGATAATTTGCTTCTGAAAGTCAGATAAAGAGGCATTTTTATTCAATTTTGCCCCTTTATTTTGTTTTAATAGAGGCATTTTGTGCATCTTTTACCAAACCAAAATGCCCCTTTATTTGTCTCAATACCGTCTTCACATAACCATCTGTTACCTCAAAAACAGGCTCTTGTCCGCTTTTCAAGCGTCATATTCACAATTTCTCTCACACCTACACGGCTTAATAATTCTTGATACCATACCTATAATCATATAAATTTCAACAAAACGATTGATGAAACATTCTTCTTCAGAGGACACAAGATGATTCGAGACTATATAGAATTGGCTCTCAAAAAAGCCACATATGAAAAATTGGAAGATGGCTCATATTCCGGTGAAATTATAGAATGCCCCGGCACAATTGCGTTTGGAGAAACAAAAGAAGAATGCCAAGAGGAGCTTGAATCAGCCTTAGAAGACTGGTTCTTATCAGCTCTCCACCACGGAGACACATTACCCATCCTTGACGGTATGGATCTCAATAAACGGATAGAAGCCATTCATGAATAGATGGACGCCCTGTAAACGCCGAGATTTTATCCGCAAACTGCAAACCTTAGGTTTTGATCCTCCAGAACCAGGCACACGTCACTTTGTTATGCGCTTGGATACTTATAAACAAATAATTCCCAGCAACACTGAATACTCAGTGCCTCAACTAAGAAAACTAATTGCCCAAGTTGAAGCAAAAATGGGACGCCGCATTTCTGCCGAAGAATGGCATAATCTTTAGCCATATTTCCTACCGTTTCTTTAAGCTCCTCCTCTCAACCCACCAAATACCCCTGCACCTTCTCAACCTCTTTTTTACTCCCAATCACCAGTGGCGTTCGTTCGTGCAAATCTGTGGGCATTTTGTCCAAAACCCGCATCTTGCCATCTCTGGCACCATCACACGCTCTTGGCTCAACACATACGCACCTATTTCTGGTACCAGTGTGAACATATGAACGCCGTCACCCGTTGAATAAACCATAACCGTGGAACTGCCATAAACCACATAACCAGCGGCAAGCTGCTTATACCCCGGTTGTAACGCATGAGGGTCTGGTTCATTCTAAGCCTCTCTGGTTGTCCAAGATTTCAACCACCTGAGCCAACGTGCGACTCTTATCTCTCGTTTCCGGCGTTTCATCCGCCAACGGCGTCTCACTCACCAAACGATACATGTCCGCTGCCCCTTCATACATCTTGGATGTCAAACCCAAGTCGCCAAATGTTTTGGCGATCTCCTCCATCTCTCCTATCCACCGCTTGGCTTTCACCGGCATACCGGGGATTCCGCGTTCCATCTCTACCAGTCGATTTCCCATACCCAGTTCATCAATCAGCGCATCATAAAGCCCCAATGCTTTTGCGGCCACCAACAACTCGGTCTGCAATGCCGTTACACCTTTTGTACCTGCCGCATAACACATCTTAAACCCAGATGCTTGACCAACCTCTGTTCCCACAGACCGCACATCCAACCCATACTCATTCAACTGCATAAACACCGACGTATCTGGCCCAGAGCAATAAAACCGTGTGGTACGGGGTTCTTGAGGCGGTCCACCGATAATGCCCGCATCAATCATCTGGCCACCAGCGCCCGTAATCACTTCCCCAATGCGCTTTACAGTCGCAGGCGCAACCGCATTGCAATCCACATAAACCAAATCGGCACCATCCACGGCTTGAGCAACACGCGCAGCCGTCGCCTCTGCTTCAGACGGCACCAAAATAGAAATAATCATATCCGACTCACGTATCAAATCACCATAAGAAGGCACATCACCAATGCCTGCTTTTTGTGCCAACGCACGCGTACGTTCACTACGCCCCTCCAAACACGTAATCACTTTGGCACCGTGCCGGATCAACATCTGCCCAACCGCATGCCCCATATCTCCAGGACTCAACAAACCAACCGTTAAACTTGACATGACAGCCCCCTCCACTTTACAAGTTTTCATTGTCAACCGCACGCTCACGCGCGTAGCGCGTCATTATCCATTGCTCTTCGGTTTTGTCGCCAACAATCCCACAAATACCATCGTCGTCATAATGGCCAAAAAGACCCACAAAATCTCCGAATATCCCCCAAACCTATCATACGAAAACCCCATTGCAAAGGGCCCAATACCCGATGCCGCAACTGTAATGGTTGACAACGACCCCCGAATTTTACCCAAATGCACACGCCCGTAATACCGCGCCCAAAGTGTCGTATGCGCCGATTGCAGCAACCCCTGTCCCAATCCCATTGCGCCACCAAACATCATAATGGTTCCCGTGCCCTTCATCTGCAAGAGCAAAAACACACCACAAGCCAACACGGCAGGCGCAACCGACAACAAACCATTCAACGGCAAACGATCGGCCAAAATACCACCCATGAGCCGCCCACACGCACCCGCACCCGCCAAAACAGAAAAAGCCAGAGCCGCATCAGAAACTGTCATGCCCCGATCTAAAAAGATTTGCACCAAATGAAACTGAATGCCGGTACCAATCATAGACCAATGAGAAATTGCAGCAGCACCAATCCAATAAGCACGTGTGCGCATGGCCTCTGAAAGTGAAAAGGAACGCGCGTCCTCTGCCTTTTGTGCCGCTTCGGACATCCGCACCGTACCATCGGGCACTTGCCCAACATCTTCTGGTCGATTGCGATAAAAAATGGCCAAAACCGGAAACACCATCACCCAAACACCCACACCCAAAATCGCATACGCCCATCGCCAACCAAAACCATCAATCAACCACAAACCCAATGCAGGCATCCCACCAACGGCCACTGCAATACCCAGACTCATCACCCCACTTGTAAATCCCAATCGGCGGTTAAACCACATGGCCACCGTATTGGCACTTAGCAACCCCATAGCACCTTGGCCCAACATCCGCAAAAACAAAAACGCAACAAACAACGTCACCAGCCCACTCACCTGCGACATCCAAAAACATGCCAACCCAAAAATTAATGCGACCACGGCAAGCGTACGACGCAGTCCATAACGATCCATCAATGCGCCCACATACGTCAGCGGAAAAGACGCCAAAAGTGTGCCCAATGTATAGGCACCACTAAATGCACTCTGTGACAAAGACAAAGATTCACGCAAAAACGGATTAAAAACCGACACACCAAACGTCTGCCCCGGTGAAGTTGCAATTTGAATCAACATCGCAACCGGCAACATCACCCACCCATAAAAAAACGGCACACGGGACACCACCCAGTCGTGATGCCCCACTTTTTCAATTTCCTCCCCAACCTCACTCACACCCACTCCTTTTAAAATCAGTGAAACGACAAATGGCAAACATAAACCTAAAATCGATCAGTCCACCACATATACGGATTTCCCTTTGGGAACAACACATTCAGTACAGGCAACAAACGCTGAGGCACAGAAACACCCAGGTCGTGCGCCACATCATCCACTGCGCGATATCCCATCACCCATTGTGACAATGCCATTTGTGAAATATAAACCTGAGGTCGCCCCGGTTTATATTTCAATGAAACATCTTTTCGCCCAATATGCAATCCTACCGTGCCAATATCGGTCTTCAACACCACCTCTCCCGTCCAATCCAATCCAGATGCCTTCACCCGATCAGAGAATACACCTGTCATTTTCTGAAACAAGGGTTCGAGAGAAATAATGCGCCCCATTGCGCCCCCATTGAATGGATAACTTGCACTACAGGAATATCCCAATGGCACACAAACATCCAAAAAAGGATCATCCAATGGCAAACAGAACCGCACTTGCTCAGCGCCTTCCCGTTTGGCACGCCGCCCAATGGCAAACCCAAGGGTCACCAACGCCGACCGATCAATGCCACACACCTCCGAGACCACAAGCCGACCCACCTGTGTATCAAACACCACAAAACCTTTCAAACGATCCTTGCCATCAGACACCACCATCACCTGTCCCGCACGTCGCGTGGTCCCTTCCCCCATTCGCGGCATCCGCCACATGGGTACCCAATCTTTACGACGTGCATCCATGCCACATCGCCCTGCATGATATTGGCGATACACACGCTTGATGCTGGCCAAATCCGACGTTTTCATTTTTCGCGTGCGATATACAGCTTGCAATGTCTGCAATTGCTTCGTTTCAATCGTCATCGCCTGCTCTGCAAATGCCGCCGCGTACCCATAACGATGATAAAAGTCTGCAATCCCAAACAAAATGCTCATATCATACTTCTGCGCCGCCATCCACGACACCGCTTCCCACATCACCCGGCTGGCATACCCTTTTTTTCGATGCGCTTCATCCGTCCACACACCCGCAATACCGCCCTGGCGCACCACAGCTGATCCGATTTGCATCTGCTTCTTCACAATGCCCGTCCCACTCACTGCCATACCATCCAGTAGCAATTCGATCTGCCACCGAACACCTTCGTCTCTAACCACCGTCTCAAACTTAGCCATCACACCATCCTTCAATTCATAACTTCAATTTTGACTTTCAGTCACACCCTTACCGCCTTATAACTTTCCACGTTCGACTTTTCCTCTCTCTTTTTACATTCTACATTTTACTTTTCCCGCTCTTCTAAAACCGATCCGACCACCACATATACCCATCCCTCTTGGGAAACAACACGCGCAACAAAGGCAATGCTTTTTTCGGCGATCGCACACCCGTCTCACCCATTACATCATCAATATCTCGATATCCCATCACAAGCTGTGTTAAAATCAATTGGGGTATTTTCACATTGCTCTTATCACCATCCGTCACCCGAACACGCCCGCGATGAACACCCAATCCAACAGAGCCAATATCGGTCTCAATGTTCAAAACATCCTGCCCCACATAGCCCGCATCTGTCACCCGCTTCGAAAATTCAGGCACCAACTTTTCCATCAAGGGACGCAAATGAATGATACGCCCCATTGCATCAGAGTTATTTGGATATACAATCCGGCGTTCACATCCATAAGGCACACAAAGATCAATAAAAGGATCATCGGCTGGCAAATCGAAAATCACCTGATCCACACCTGCCCGTTTCGCACGCTGACCCAACGCTTTTGCCAATGCAGCAAAAGCAACCGCCCCAGTACAACCTATTTCCGATACCAAAAACTGTTCGTCGCGTGCACACCAAGTCGCATACCCTTGAATCCTTCCACGCGAATCTTCAGCAACAACCGCTTTGCCCGGTTTTTTGAATCCCGGCGACAACTCAAAGTAAGACCATTTGGTGGGCCTCACCACGGTCGCATTTCGCGTGGTGTTCAAACGATTATAGAGCTTCAAAACGGCAGCTCCATCCGTTTTTATCATTGCACGCACCTTTAACACACTTTCTGCGCACAACAAATTCTCAGTCTTCACAAACAAACGCGGAACAGGAAATACGACCCCATAACCAAAACGATGGTAAAAATTCCGGATACCATAAAGCATCCCCATATCATATCCCCGCTCCTGCATCAACTCAGTAGAAGCGTCCAACACCACACTGGCATATCCCTTCATGCGGTGTTCTTGTTTGGTGCCAACCCCAGCAATACCACCAAACTTTACCTTCGTAGATCCGATACGCATCGTCTTTTCCACAATCCACAACCGACTCGCATTGTCATCATCCCCCACCTGCAATGCCACTTTCCAAACAGGCCACAGTCCCCATTTCTCTTTTGTACGAAGAATTTCAAACTCAGACATATGTTATCCGTTTCCTTTTTTATTCAACCGTTTTCCATCGACCGTTGGGGCAACCAGTAGGGGCAGGCCCCCGCACCTGCCCAACTTTTTTGATTGTCTAAATGGACATCCACAGAGAAGTATTCCAATGAGCGAAGGTTCTTACTACACAAGGTTTTCTGATTTTTCCTTTTTACTTTTTACTTACATAAACCGGGCTCACCCACGCCTTGCCTCCATCCACCTGTGTCACACGTACCCAATATGGATGACACCCCACATCTAACCTTTCATCCTGAAACTGAAATGCCACATCGCGACCAATACCCGATGGCATCATTTCAAATACCACCTGCATATCCACACCCCCGGCGTCAATCACAACAGGCCCATTGGCAATCTCTCTCACAGATACAGAATGGAACAAAACAGGCGTTTCAAAGTTCAATACCGCATCAGGCGAATCATCCAACGTCAAAATCACCCCATCAGCATCACCAGTAGTAACCGATGTCCACGTCACTTCGGTCTCTGTCGTAGATTCTATTCCCTCAGATGCCGAATCAAATGCAAACCCTTCGGCACCCAAAATACGCCCACCTTTTACCGTCACCCCACCATCCCAGCGTGCCAACCGATTCCGCGCCAAAATACGCTGCCCCGACCACGCAATGCGAACCCGATTTTCTTCTCGTGGAATCTCTTCGGGATAGGTATATACAATCTCAGTGCCCTTAAAAATATCTACCTTCTCAATTGGCGAAGTGCCACACACAACCACACCCATGACCGGTGGTTCTTCCACCTCAATATCAGAACCCATAGGGTGGCCATTGACATGGAAATCCACCAAAATGCGCCGTCCATTTGTGCCATAACACCGCCGCGCCTTCAACGCTTCCCAAATGCCCTCGCGAGTCAATTCTTTCGCGTACAAACAAGCATATCCACCATAAACACCAAACGCACCACTGCCAGGGTGTGACGCACCAGGCCGTCCTTTGTGATCATCACTGCCAGCAGTGAAACCAACTTTATACCCCTTCTCAAGCGCATCAAACAAAAACCACTCAAACTCACCCCACGCCGAACACACCTCCATCACACATTCCAAATCTGCATCATGCCACGTGAGGTTTGCATATCGCCCACCCACATGAGGCACCAACATCACATCTTCTCCCTTTAATTGCGCATACAAATCAGTGATGTGTTTGCAATCTGTATCCACGTCAGACTTATCGTCGATCAACACGTGGCTCGACCTTAAAATCTCACCCTCGTCTCCCGGATAATACACATTGTGGTCGCCTCCCACCGGTGTGTTGCCCGACCACTCATATCCAACCAAAGCTGTAAATCGCCCATCTTCATTGATCGCATTAATCTGTTTTTTAATCTCGCTCCAAATTTCTTTGGTAATTTGAAAATCATTGCCCTGGTGCCCGGCAAAATCCAACAGTGCCGCATCTTTTGCAAATTTAAAATACGAAGCAACCGTATTCGTCCCGATTGTCTCCGCACTTTGCCCATGCAAATCCCCCCAAAAGGGTTGCATCTCTCGCCGGGCTGCCACACACACCAACGCATTGCTCTCGGCACTCAGCTCATTATCTTTGTCAATCGCCGAAATGCGATACACCCCTCCCCTTACGGGCCTCAGTCCCTCAAACCGTTTCACACCACCGTCTTCAGGCACAAACCGATAACGCTCCGGTAAACCATCCACCCCATGCCCATCCAACCAAACCTCACCCTCATATCCCGCACAAGGGTTGCCCCACACATCTTCGCACTTCACACCCACCCAAGTCATTTCCTCACGCGTGGTTTCAGAAGGACCCAATACCACCAATCGGTGAGGTGCCCCACTTACAATAGGTACACTCGGAGACGGCACTTCCTCAAACAAACCCGTGCCACACCAATCCACTGCCACCTGAAAAACAAATGCATCTTCACAAAACGTCTGCACCCGACTCCCACCGTCACCCGCCCCCAACGTCACTGTCACCGTATCGCCCTCACACAACGAATCATCCGACACCTGCATCGTAATGCTCTGCATAAACGGCCGCACATATCGCCGCCGTTCAAACACTGGCGTCAGCGTAGCAGATCCCGTTGTTGTCACCGTCGCATAATTTGGCGCATCCGCATCTGTAAATTGTGGTGGTACCCAATCGCTGGCAAACCGCCAAGAGACCTTTAATACCCCCCCATCATCAATCCCATAAAATCCCGTGTGATATCGAATATCCCAAGTGCCCGACGAACCTGCCGCCACCGCATCACTTGGCGAAATCTCCGCCCATCCATACAATTCACGCACATTTTCCCGAAACATAAAACCCATTCCTCTCATTATCCATTGTCCATTATATCCATCACCCATCATACCCTTACATAAACACCACCGCCCATTGATTTAAGTTTGCCCATCGCAACGGCTCGTGACACGGCATTTTGCACCTGTTTTTTATCCAATCCAACCTTTGCGCAAATATCAGAAATACGCATAGCTTTACTGCGTTTGGGAACTGCCGAAACCACCCGATCAACAAAAGTTCCGCGCACAACAACACTTCGTTTGGGTGATTTTATTATTTTTTGTTTGGGCTTTATATGTTCAGGTTTGACCTGTTTTTTCAATATCTCTTTTTGTTGCCGAGACTTTTGAACCCTCTTTTTCGGTGTATCACTTTCTTGTGATAATTTAACGGTTCGTTTCTTCCGACTACCCGAT
The DNA here is from genome assembly GCA_047619225.1 of Candidatus Latescibacterota bacterium. GTDB lineage: Bacteria > Latescibacterota > UBA2968 > UBA2968 > UBA2968 > JABIFK01. The sequence goes on along the minus strand of JBLHJX010000011.1, from coordinate 18,717 downwards.
TTTGCAACATCCTGCTGGGGTTCTTTTTTCTTTTTCGCAGAAGGACGCTTCTTTAAAACCATATTTTCATCCAACTGAATGCCAAATACTTCAGTTAGATTCGCATCATCCATAACACGCGAGCTTTTGGTCTCTGCCTTTTCCAACATGGCTTTGCTCGTGCGTTTTATGGCCTGCGAAATCAAATCATCAATCTGAATACTTCTCAGTTTAAAAAGTAAACTGGGGTCTTGATCAAGTCGCGCACCCACACCATAAAGCGTCGCCGCCACATGCTTGCACATATAAGCCCAATCGGGGCAACTACACTCAAACTCTATTTCCCTCGGATTTGGAAAAATACCTTCGTCACAGTCAAAAAAGATGTCTTGCAAAGATTTGGGGAATTTTCCAGCCAACAACTCAGAAAGCGAATCCAATTGTCCCACAGTGGATTCTCTAATATACTTCCACGTAGTCTTGCTAAGCGCCTGAATAGAAATTGAGATTTTGTAAGGTGTAGATCGACTTCCTTGTACAAGCCCTTGAATTTTCCCGGCTTTAATCTGAAGATCTAACACCGCACCATGCCGCACATAACTGCGTCCTCTACCAATGCGATTGCTATAATCGGCATACCGCTCCAAGTTTTGATTCCACGATTTCCCCCACCATGTGTTTGCTATCTTCGATCCATGAATAAGCACAGGCGCAATTTTGGGGTTCTTTTTCTTTAAGGCACCTTGCGCCCTCTTTGCCTTTGCACGCTTTTGAGCAACCGAGACATATTCAGGAAAACCACCAAAGTATCGCGACATGACATACACTCCTTATCGAAGGTTTGGGGAGGAGAATTAAATCACACCAACAAACAGTGAACCAAATAGACGACGGACGACCGACCACTGTTTTTCCACCGTCCATCGTCCACCGTCCACCTTTTACAATTGCAGTCGAAACATTTGCACCAGTTCTTCATTATCCATCTCAGTAATCCATTTCTCGCCCGTACTATTAACCACCTTATCAAACAATTCTGTTTTTTCCGCAAGCATTAAATCAATTCGTTCCTCAATGGTTCCCCGAGTCTGAAACTTATGCACCATCACATTCTTCTTCTGCCCAATTCTAAAAGCCCGGTCTGTTGCCTGATTTTCCACTGCCGGATTCCACCATCGATCAAAGTGTACGACATGATTGGCCTCCGTCAAGTTGAGCCCCACCCCACCGGCTTTAAGCGATAAGATCATAAAAGGTATATAATCACTCGGTTCTTGGAAACGTGCAATCAAATCCTTTCGTTTTCCCACTGGCACACTGCCGTGCAAGACCAAACCTTTGCGCCCAAAAATACGTGACAAAAAATCGTGAAGCGGTTGAGTTATTTCCTTAAACTGAGTAAATATGAGCACCTTTTCGCGCTTTTCAAATATGGTTTCGCAAATCTCGCGAAGCCGCCCAAATTTGCCACTGTCTTGCTCAAGATAATCACCGGTTCCCAGGTACTGATCGGGGTGATTGCACAGTTGTTTAAATTTCATAAGCGCAGAAAGAATAATGCCACGCCTCTGAATCCCATCGCTGCGTTCCAACCGATCTTTAATTTCTTCAACAAGGTCTTCATAAAGCACCACCTGTTTTTTGCTCAATGGGGCATACGCTTTCATTTCAATTTTTTCTGGCAAATCAGAGATAACCGATTTATCTGTCTTTAATCGCCTCAAAACATATGGGCTAATCACCTCACGCAACTGCCCATAGGCCGAGTGATCTTTTTTGAGTTTTTTGCAAAAAGATTGAAACTCCTTTGCATTTCCCAACAATCCAGGATTGAGAAAATCAAAAAGAGACCACAAATCTGAAAGCCGATTCTCCACAGGTGTACCCGTTAAAATGATCCTGTTTTTTGCAACGAGTTTTTTAATCATTCGCGTCTGTTTGGTTCCTGGGTTTTTAATAGCCTGCGCTTCGTCTAAAATCACATAATCCCAAGATTGGTTTTGCAACCAGCTATATTTCTGAATCAAAGTATAAGTCGTGATGATCAAATCATAGGCTTCAAGTGCGGATGTATCCAAAGGAGCAACTGTTTTTCCCTCGTGCGCTTCTGGGTGCGCCACAAAAAAAGTGAGCTGGGGTGCAAATCGCTCAATTTCACTTTGCCAATTTGAAATCAACGAAGCAGGTATAATCAGCAAATTGGTTGGATTGCGTTCTTTAATGGTACTCAAAAACGCCAATATCTGAATGGTCTTACCCAATCCCATATCATCTGCCAAACATGCTCCAAAGTGGAGTGCATCTAAAAAACCCAACCAATTCAGACCCGCTTGTTGGTATGCGCGAAGATCCGCAGTAAAAAAATCAGGCGGGGTAACCGCATCGGTGAGACTCGGATCACGCAGTTTCTTGACAACAGAAGCCAGCCATTCCCCATTTGAAACACTCACTTCAACCGCCTCACCCTCATCCTTTTGCAAACCACCCACATCAAGCTGCAGACGCATCGCATCTCGAATGGTGAAATCTTCCGAGTCAATGATCTCCTTAACATTGTCATAAGCCTCTAATGCCTGTTTCAACTTTTCTGGGTCAACAGCAACCCACCGATTCTTTAACAAAGCCAGCCCTTCCGATGCCTGCAACAAACGTCGCGCTTCATTTTCTGATATCTCAATATCCCCCAAAAATAAGCGTGGTGTTGTATTGAGAATGGCATCTGCACTCACAAAAGAAGGCATCTTATCGCCTATTTGCACCGCCACACGTGCCACCGACGTTTTGGTAGTCCACCAATTGGGAATGCGACATAAAATGCCCGCACGCTCATATAAAGGAATATCTTTTAAAAACATATAGGCATCTTGAGCTGTCCACGCAAGCGGATGAAAAAGCTCCCCACTGTCAAGCAATGCTTCAAGCAGTTGGCTCTCACGCGCAGCCGAATGAACCGTTGATAACAAACTGAGCAACTTATCCCGATCATCTTCATATTCCTGAAGCGCATACTTAAGTGGCAAATGTCGCGATGCGCCCCCAGTATCTACTTCGGTCGAATAGGTCGCCATAAACGCAAAGGGGGCATCCCCCTTGGCATTTTCTACCAAATGAAAGAAAACACGCCCGACAAGCTGAATTTCTGAATGTTGTGCCTTAAAAAAATCTGCAACAAGACCCTCATAATCTTCAATAACAAAACAAAATGCCTGGTTCAATTTTAGCCAAAGAGTCTCTAACACGCCGCCATTTAAATAATCAATTCCAGTCATCATAGGCGCAGAGGTGAGCAAGTTGTGGATCTCGCTTTCATCAAGTGCTTCCACGACCACCTGTTCACGCAAATCTTCTATATCTGTAATCTGGCTTAATTTGCCAACAAAATAGCCAGCAAACTCTCGCCAATATTCAAGTGATGCAGACAGTTTATTCTTTTTGCTTTGGAACCCCAGAAAAAAAAGCCACGCTTCTGGATTTTCAGAATAAGAGCGAAAAATATCTTGTTGTGCCAAAACAGAAGCCTCGCCATAGCGCTCTGTGGCATCAACATATTCCAGCAAAAACGCCCCATTGGGTAAAAGAACCACTTCCAATTCTTGTTGTGCCATAAAATATCCTTACTATATCGCGTATTTTCAAGTATTTATCACATTTCGTGACGCACTGAGAATGAATCATCTGCGTTTTACATAGAAAAATATATAGCTTCTCATACCCCTCACAAGCACTTTCTCCAACATTGGCAAAGATACAAAAACCTGTGTATATTAAACAATGTCCAAATCGTTAGAAGCAGATACCTTTGAGACACCCTCTGCGCATATCCACAAGCAACATGCGTTCTAAGTCTGCACCGATTGTACCCCGAGCACAACGCCAGGGTCTACCCCTAAAATTAATTTTCAATTTTTTAAATTTTGAGCTTCCTATGCCCCTATCCGACATCGAAAAAGCAGCCGTCCTTCTCATCGCGCTGGGCCCCGAGCGCTCACAACGCATCTTAAACCAACTCGGCGCAGACGAACTTTTGCCCATTATCGAAGCCATGCAAAAGATGCGGCACATCGACGAAACCACACGCAAAGAAGCATTGGCAGATATCGCCGACTGGCTCGATGATCAAACCACAGACAAAACACCCACTTCGGACTCTGCCATCAGTTTGCTCAATGCGATGGGACCCTATTTGCCCGAAACACCTGACACCAAAAAGATTGACTGGAGCCGCGCAGGTTTTAACTTTGACCCGCCCAATGAACCTCCACCCAAGTTGCCAGGTACCCACCCACCCAATGATGACGATCCTCCCTTACCAGGAAGTCGGCGATGAACGGCAATCTCTTTGAAAAACTTGCACCCGAACCGCCCTTAGCAGAACGGATGCGCCCCAAAACGCTCGATGACATTGTGGGCCAAGACCACCTCGTAGGACCCAGTGCGCCGCTTCGCAGCCTCATAGAAAGCGACCGTTTGCCCTCTATCATTTTATGGGGTCCTCCCGGTTGTGGCAAAACCACCCTCGCCCGTGTCATTGCCGAAACCACACAAAGCCGCTTTGTTTCGTTTAGTGCCGTGACCGCAGGCATCAAAGAGGCACGCCAGTACATTGCCCAAGCCCAAGACGAACGCGCTATGGGACGACGCACCCTCTTTTTCATTGATGAAATCCACCGCTTCAACAAATCCCAACAAGATGCTTTTTTACCCCACGTCGAAAACGGCACCATTACCCTCATTGGCGCCACCACAGAAAACCCCTCCTTTGAAGTCAACGCTGCTCTGCTTTCTCGCGCCCGTGTATTTGTTCTCAATGCCCTCGATGAAACCGTCACGCGAAAAGTCATCGATCGCGCCCTATCAGAAACCGAAGAATTATCCCAACTCACCCTAACCGATGATGCGCGCGATCTCATCGCCCAAACCGCCGAAGGCGATGCGCGTCGGGCACTCAACACACTCGAAATTATCGCATCGGCAGCAGCGGCAACAAAAACTCATAATTTAGACATAACAACCGTACGCGAATTGCTGGGGCGCAAATCACACCTCTATGACAAAACCGGCGAAGAACACTACAATATCATCTCAGCTTTTCACAAAAGTCTGCGTGGCAGTGATCCCAATGCCTCTCTTTACTGGCTCGCACGCATGCTGGCTTCCGGCGAACATCCACATTACGTCTTACGACGCATGGTTCGTTTTGCCTCCGAAGACATTGGCAATGCCGATCCGCGTGCCCTTCAAATGGCCCTCAATGCCCGCGAGTCTTACGACTTCTTGGGCAGCCCCGAAGGCGACCTTGCAATTGCACAGGCCACAGTCTACCTTGCCACAGCACCCAAAAGCAATGCCGTTTACACCGCTTACAAACAAGCCCTACAAGATGTCGAAGAACAACCCAATCTTCCCGTGCCTATCCACATTCGCAACGCCCCCACCCAACTCATGCAAGATCTCAACTACGGCAAAGGCTACCAATATGCCCACGACGATCCCAATGCATACATCGCCCAAGAATACCTGCCCGACAATCTCAAAGGCCGTGAATATTATCACCCCACCAATCGCGGCTACGAAAAACACATTGGCGACCTCATGAACTGGTGGGCCAACCTGCAGAAACAACCCCCGTCAACCCAATAACGCACCCCACGCCCAATGGTTTCTTCCCGCCTACCTACCGTTGCTTACGATCTGTTCCTTCCGGAAATTGTGTCATATCACTCACACGATGTGCCAAATGAAGCACAAACCATCTTCACCTACACCAATGAAAAAATATAACTACATTATAAACAGATGTTTAAAAAAAAAATTGGAGGGCACGATTTTTGCACTTTATAAAGACATATGACATCCAGACCTATAGAATGCCTCTCCAGGGAGACCCACATGCCGGCTCCAAAACACATTCTTGTTGTAGATGATGAGCCCATCGTATGTATGACCATCAAAGAAATACTCACATCCTTTGGTTATCAAGTCACAGTTTTACACAACGGGCTTGAAGCAAAAGAATGCTTAAGTACACAGACCTTTGCCCTCATTTTATCAGACATATCCATGCCTGGCTTAGATGGGTTGTCACTTCTTGCATATATCCAGGAACAAAAACCAAACATACCCGTCATCATCATGGCCGGTTTAGCAGACCCCCAAATCACACAACGCGCACTCAATCAGGGTGCCAAAGCTTGTGTAGAAAAACCCGTAAAACTCCAAGACCTCCACACACTCATTGAAACCTATATCTAAACCATTAATTACCAGTAAGCACATATAAGACAAACAAAGACCCAGGAGTTCCAATGCCCGAAACACCCGTGCTAAACATTCTCATTGTTGATGATGAAGACATCGTCCATGACACACTCTCCGGGTTTATTCGCGAATTTGGTCACACATCCGATTCGGCCTTCGATGGAACCACAGCCATACAGATGATCGAAAGCCAAGCGTTCGACTTGGCACTCGTCGACGTACGCATGCCCGGCATAGACGGTTTGGAATTATTAAAACGCATTAGCCAAAAGATCCCCCCACTCAAAGTGGTCATTATGACCGGTCACGGCGACCCAGCCATGTCAGAACAAGCCAAATTGTTGGGCGCTTATGCTTTTGTCATCAAACCCATTCGCCTCTTTGATTTTATGGGCATGCTTGATCAAATATGCACTGAAAAAAACAACGCATCCTAAATAGGTTTTTTTATAGGAGTATAAGTATGCCAAAAATGATAACAATCTCTTTTTTTTGCATTGCATTTTGGGGTTCTGCTGCTTTTGCGCAACCACTCAAATCATTAAGCCTAGAAGACTGCATAGAAATAGCACTCAAAAAAAACCGACAACGTGCCGTCTCTGAAGCTGGCCTAAACATTGCCAAAGCCCACCTTGGGCAAGCACGGTCGGCATATTGGCCCCAAATCAACACCAACGCCATGTTTGCTCGGCTTGATGAAGTACCCGTATTTGTTTTTCCCGAAGAAACCGATACCTACTCCATTGGTGGCGTGTTGCCCCAACCCATTGTAACCGAGGTAACCATTCCCGAAAAAGAAATCCAATTGCTTGGGCAAAACCTATTTACTGCCACAGCCAACATCACCCTCCCCCTATACATAGGCGGATTGCGCCACGGCCTTATGCAACAAGCCCATGCGGGCATGGAAGTGGCGCGCCAAAATACCCGACGCACAGATCAAGAAATCATCTATCAAATCCGCCGGTTGTATTTTGGTGCCGTATTGGCAAACAAATTGGCGCAGATGGCCCAAGAAACCCTCGATCGCCTCACCGTCACTCTCGAACTCACCGAAAACCTTTATCAACGTGGGTCGGGCAAAGTCAAAAAAACCGATTATCTTAAAAATAAAATGTTCGTTGAAAGTGTGCGCGGTTTCCAATTTCGCTTGCAAGAAAAGGCAGACAACGCACGAACTGGGCTCACTTTTTATATGGGGCTCGACTGGCAAACCGAAATGACACTTTCAGAAACCGAAGTACCCATTCAAAAAACAAATGTTTCGCTTAAGCAACTTATCAGTGGTACCTTACGATTTAGCCCCAATTGGCTCACACTACAAGCAGGTCTTGAAGCCTATGATGGCAAAATCCAAGAAGCCAAAAGTGAAACACGACCGCGCCTGGCCTTGATGGGCAATTTAGAATACATCAACAACAACTATAACAAAGGCGTTGTCGCGCCTCAAAACAAGCGGGCCTGGCAAGTGGGTTTGGGGCTTGAATTGCCCCTTTTTAATGGTTTTCGCACACACCACAAAGTCAAAGAAATGAAAGCACGCCTTGCCCAACTAGAACATCAAGAAGTCTTATTGCGTGAAGGATTGGCCATCCAAACCAAAGTACTCTTCCGAAAATTAATGGCCACACAACAGCACATCCACTCGGCCAAAGAAGCACTCGACGCCGCACAAGAAAATCGTAGACTCACCGAATTGGGCTATCAAGCAGACATCTTAGAGACCCAAGATGTGGTCGAAGCCCAAATTTCCGAGAGCATCATCGAAGCCCAATACAACATTGTCCTTTACGATCATTACCAAACGCGCATCCAAATTGAGCAAGTCATTGGCACTGAAATAGAACGTTTACTCAATGAATAACTTTAACCAAAATTTCGCGTACGTACGTAAGCTGATCTACCTCATTGTGGTTATAAGCAATGGGGGGGGGCTGCAAACAGTGAGCGCATCAGAGCCTCCACTATTATCTCTGAACATGGGCTTTACATCGGGCACACTCTATGATGTCGATCTCAACGATGCACTTGCAGCCCAAGAGACTTGGGTGCGTTCAATTCTTCAACAGATCAATCAAAACAAGCTGGAAGTCGAAGTTAAAACAGTCGCCTACGCCAATGTATCAGCAATTGCAGAAGCAATCAAAAAAAATGAAATTGATGCGATCATCGTATTGCCCTTAGAGTATTTGGCTTTGCGTGATGAGGTTTCTATCAAACCCATCATCACAAGCCATTCTGCAGATGATGCCGGAGACCGTTATGTTATTGTCACGCATCAACAAAATAATATACAAACCATAGAACAATTGCAGTCACACAGCTTAATGATCACCATCAAAGGCAGCAATGAAGTTCCAAAAATATGGCTTGAAACCATACTCTTGGAAAAAGCATTGCCACCTTGCGAAACATTTTTTGGTGCCATCAACCGCGTGAGCAAAACAACACAGGCCATTCTTCCTGTGTTTTTCAAACAAGCCGACGTTTGTTTGGTACCCAAGACAGATCTCGACATTGCCATGACATTAAATCCACAATTGAAATCCAATTTGCAGATCATTCAACAATCACCTGGTTATAACCACATTATAATCTGTGTCCAAAACTCTTTTTACGAAAAATATGCGAACCTTCACAATGATGTGATCGAGGTTGCCAATCGAACAAAACAAGGTCAACAATTGTCCACGCTTTTTCGCATTAGCAGACTGAGTCGCTTTGAAGAAGCCCATTTAGACAACGTCAAAAAATTGGTGCAAACATACCAAAGGCTAAGCAAAACATCCATCTTCCCACAAAAAAATTGAGCACTGTAAAAATAACCACATAACTGAAATAGAGCGTTTAGTATATGACTGTTTCTTACATAGATTTTGCACCCATATACAAACTGATCCTCCTTGTTGCGGTTATAAGCAATGGCGTTTTCTTTCAACCAGCGAATGCAGCGGGGCCTCAAATATCGTCTATGAAATTGGGCTTTACATCGGGCACACTCTACGATGTGGATCTCAACGATGCACGTGCAGCCCAAGAGACTTGGTTGCGTTCAATTATTCAGAACGTCAACAAAAACAAACTGGAAATCGAAGTTAAAACGATCGTCTATGCCAATGTATCAGAAGCTTCTGAGGCAATCAAAAAAAATGAAATCGATGCTGTCATTTTACTACCCTTAGAATATTTGGCTTTGGGTGATGCTGTTCCTGTTATACCTATTATGACAAGTCGGTCTGGAGATAATGAGGGAGACTATTATGTTATCGCCACCCATAAACAAAGTAATATTCAAACCATAGAACAATTGCAATCACAAAACTTAATTATCAGCATCAAAGGCAACAACGGAATCCCAAAACTATGGCTTGAAACAATTCTCTTAGAAAACAAACTGCCCAATAGCGACACTTTTTTTGGTGCCATCAAACACGTGAGCAAAACAACCCAGGCCATTCTTCCTGTGTTTTTCAAACAAGCCGACGTTTGTTTGGTACCCAAGACCGATCTCGGCATCGCCATGGCATTGAACCCGCAACTAAAAACCAATTTGCAAATAGTGCAACAATCCCCTGGATACAATCGCATTATCGTATGTGTTCAAAGCACTTTTTACGAAAAAAATGGTGACTTTCTTAGCGAGGCCATCGAGACTGTCAACCAGGCAACTCAGGGCCAACAGTTACTCACACTTTTTCGAGTTAACAATCTGAGTCGCTTTGAAGAAGCACACTTAGACAACATCAAAAAATTGGTGCACACATATCAGACCCTAAACAAAGCATCTACCTTGTCACAAGACAAACTTAGCACCATAGGAAAATAACCACATATGCCTTACACGATCACAACATTAACCAGCCTCTTGTTCTTACTCTTATCCCAAACGGCAACCGCTATCGAACCCTCTCAACTGCGTATGCCATCACTTGTTCTGGGATATTCCCTAAACACACTTGTAGATGTCGACCCAGCAGACGCAAAGGCCGCATCACAAATTTGGCTAATATCACTCTTAAAAAGCCTCAACAAAGAGCAAACGGGAGCACTAGCCCAAGTGACCATTTATCAAACGGACAAAGAAATGCTAAACGCATTGCAATCGTCCAAGGTAGATATATTATTGCTCACTGCACTTGAATATTTGGCCTTGAAATCTCGCGTGCCTATCACACCTTTTATGCTCACACAAAACTATGCATCCGGGCAATACGCATATGGTTTATATGTGCACAAAGACTCGGGCTTGGATCATCTCCATCAGTTAAAACACAAAACACTCACCATTCAAACGCGCAACCAAACGGATCTGGACCTTCCCCAATTGTGGTTAGATACACTGCTCTTAGAAAATGGTCTTGAGGTTTACAGCATCCTTTTCAAAAGCACACAAATTTTTTCAAAAACATCTCAAGCCGTTTTACCCGTATTTTTTCAAAAAGCCGATGCCTGCCTTGTACCCATACCAGAGTTTGAAGTGCTGTCACAGTTCAATCCTCAAATTAAGCGCGATCTCAAATGTATTGCACAGTCACCCGCATATATCCGTTCATTGATTTGTGCCCGTACGGCATTTTTTGATCAATTCCAAGATTTGATACAACCAGCTATTCTTGATTTAAACAACACCACACATGGGCGTCAACTTCGCCTCCTATTCAAATCGAACAATGATCTGGCACCATTTGAAGCGCACCAACTTGGCAGTGTAGAATCCCTCATCGAAAAACATCGCGCACTAACATCCGGTCAAAAAAAATGAAACACCCACACTTACATATCGCACCAAACATCGCATATTCTTATTTGAAATACATACAGACTCTTGTATCAAAAAAGAAACCCATAATATTGTGGCGATCTCTATTAACAGTTCTGCTGATATGCCTGTGTTTTGACAACGCCCAAGCCAAAACCCCCTTACACATAGGCTTCTTAGAATACGCCGTTTCCGATATTTCCATCGAAGACACCAAAGTTGCGATCAACCTTTATCTACAAAAAGTGCTTAAGGATACACGATTTGAGCCACAGACCGTCTTCTTTCAGAATATTGAAGACCTAAAAAACGCCCTTCACAACCAAACGATTGAAATGGCTTCTATTTCTTCCGTCGATTTCCTTCTGTTATCTCCAGACTCACTTTTGGTAGCCTCAACCATTCGTGTATCTTATGACAATAACATATTTAACGCGTACACACTGCTTGTTCATAAAGATAGAAACTGGTCATCCCTCGCGGAGCTTCAGAACACGCACCTACGTTTTCCTCACAAAGAAACAATCAGCGAAATTTGGCTTGATGTACTTTTGGCAGAAAACAACCTTCCCCAAATGCCCCAATTCTTCAGCAAAATCACACAAGACGAACGCGCCTCACAATCTGTGTTGGCCGTGTTCTTTAACCAAGCCGATGCGTGTATCATAACCACGCGCAGCTTTCAGATCATTTCGGAACTCAACCCACAAATTTCACAAGCCGTGATCTCCTTAGCGGTGTCACCAGAATATTTACCTAGCATATTGTGTTTTCACACAAAACTCTCCCTTTCGGATCGAGAGGTTCTCGAACAAGCCGCTCTGAGTCTCGCAAACAACACAGAGGGAAAACAGGTTTTAAAATTGTTTAAATCGAAAGAAGTCATAAAAGTTAAACCCATATATTTTGAAACCATTTCCCACCTTCTTATACAACATGAAAAATACTATGGCACAAGAAACTGAAAAAACCACCCGATGGTGGAATACCGACACGCTCTGGGACAGACGTGTACCTTTCCGTCGCAGCATCTTGTTTCGCACCGCAAGATTATCGGGCCTTGTCAGCATGATCACCATAGCTCTTTTTGCAGTTTTCCTCATTCCATATCAAGAAAAATTGCTCATCGCCCGTTTGGCTTCTACATCAGAAGTCATCGCCACATCCATCGATCAAGTGGCCGTTTCGTCCATCGTTGTTGAAGATTATAGTGCCGTCATCGAACACTGCCAAAAAGTCGTCGCAGAACGACCTTCTGTTGCGTATTTGGTCATTACTCGCAAAGATGGGTTCTCACTTATCAATATTGCCAGTGGGTGGCAACATCAATCGTTAGATCAACAATGGACGAACCCCAAAACCATATTGGATGACCCTGCCAACCAGTTTCAATACAGTGACTTGGTCAACAAAGAAGTCTTCCACTATGCATACCGCCTCGAATATTCTGGCATTGATTGGGGTTGGATTCATGTGGGCCTCGCTACAGAAGAATTTCACACAGATCTCAACGAAATTTATAGCCGCACACTTTTTTTGGCTGCCTTTTGCATCCTATTTGGCGCTGTGGTCTCCATCATTTTCTCGCGCAGCCTTGTCCAACCCGTTTTAGAGCTCAACCGCATCGCCCAACGTGTCGGGCAGGGGCAACTCAATGCCCGTGCACAAATTAGTTCAGGTGATGAAGTAGAAACATTGGCCAACGATTTCAACACCATGACCGATGAACTACAAAAATCATACACAGAGTTAGAAACCCGTGTGCAGGAGCGAACAACCGAATTGCGTCAGTCCAACGACCAACTCCACGCCGAAATCTTGGAACGCATCCAAGCAGAAACAGCACGCAAAGAAGCCGAAGCCGAGTTGGCCACACAGCGCACCCATGCCATGCGGTCAGACCGCTTGCGCTCTCTCGGCGAAATGGCCGCAGGTATGGCGCACGAGCTCAACCAACCTCTCGTAGGTGTAAGAGGGTTGGCTGAACATATCCTGATAGGACAACAACAAAATTGGGAATTGACCCCCGAAAAACTCAAAGAACGCATGACTGTCATCATTGAACAAGCCGATCGCATGGTACACATCATCCAACATGTTAGACTTTTTGCCCGAGAAGCCGACAAACAACAAAAAGAACCCGTCAATCTCAATGATGTGGTCAAATCTTCTATTGATCTCATTGGTGCCCAACTTCGGTCGCGTGGTATCGTACTCGAAACCAAGTTGACAGAAAATTTACCCCTTGTGATGGTCAACCCCTTTTCTATTGAACAAGTTTTACTCAACCTGCTCAACAATGCCCGTGATGCCGTTGAAGAATTTTATGGCAAAACAAAAAATGAAGACCATCTTAAAGTATTTATTCTAACACGTATATCAGACCAAAATAAGGTGGAAATCCAAGTCATTGACAATGGCGGTGGTATTCCCCAAGACATCATGCAAAAAGTCTTCGATCCCTTCTTTACCACCAAAGACCCCGACAAAGGTACGGGCCTGGGTTTGTCGATATCAAAATCTATTATCGAAGAGTTTAGCGGTTCTTTAAACTTAGAATCCAACGATCAAAATCAAACCATTGCATCTATACATCTACCCGCACAATCAGAAAATTCTTAAACTCGATCTTCAAGTTTTTTCTTGTAACGTATGGGTTGAGGTTTGCTAAAGGCCTCAAACCGACCGATTTGGCAGCAAATCACTCCTGATTCTTCACGGAATCTTGGTCTCAAAGCGGATGAACCTTCGGTTTCTTCCACTTGTAGCAAATATTGGCTTAGGTTGAGGCAAAAATAGTGCTCAAACTTTCAGTTTTTTTGCCATATGCAAAATCCTAACCAAGGTTGGAATAAAAAAACTTAATCATCGAGTAAAGGGGTTTACCTTAGTTCATGCCTGATATGTTCTCACACAATCCGTTCCGTGACACCTATACCGTCTCGGATTACCTAATCCGTGTATTCAAAGGACAGACATAATGTTCTGGAAAAATATCCTTGTCATCATCATAGTCCTTTTCGGGTACGAACAAACAGCACATGCACAAAGTCCCCCCACAGACCTGACAGAGATGGATATTGAAGAAATTCTCAAGCTCTACATCATCCGTCGGGAAAAGACCTCGCACTGGTCTATTGGTTACCGGTATATTCAGGCAAAGTTTGATGGCAACCGCAGCGGAACAAAAGACCTCTCGGTTGAAGAGGTCCAGTTCAGACCGGGCACAGAACCGCGCACAACCGATAATTTTCCAATTGTACCCCTGACAATCCATCAAAAAGTCCATATCCTGGACATCACACTTCATGCGACAGAAAAATGGTCCATCGGCCTCCTGCTACCCTACATCCAGCAGGAAACGTTTCATGTTAGCAGTGTCATTCGAGAAATAAGCGGTGTTGTTTACGATTTCAGCACATTTACGATCGAATCATCGGGCCCGGGTGATATCTTTGTGTCCATCTCACGCTCTATTTGGCACAAAGGATCGCATCACATCCTATCAACTGTAGGCTTCACCTTGCCAATAGGTTCAATTGACAAAATAGGGCCAACACCTCGTATACCCGGGCAAGACACACAACTGCCCTTCACCATGCAAATCGGATCTGGAACTTATGACCTTGTGCCGGGTCTTACTTATGCAGGAAGAAATAAATCCCTGGGTTGGGGTGGACAGATTCGCCATGTCAATCGATTGAACAAAAACAGTAGAACTTACAGCCTGGGAAATCGCTTGTCTCTCGCAGGCTGGCTCAAAGCAAAACCCTGGCTTTGGTTGGAGCCATCCCTCACAGTAACAGCCCAATCTTGGGGACGCATAGATGGAGAAGATGAAGAATTAAAAATCCCCACGCTTCCAGTGTCTCCGTTTCCCGCCGCCGTCACAGACCCAAGTAAGTTTGGCGGAAAAAAGGTAAACGTCTTGTTTGGCGCAACCCTTGGATGGCCCAAAGGTTTTGCAAAAGGACACACCCTCAATGTTGAAGTCGGCTTCCCCACTTATCAATCGCTCAATGGTCCACAGCCCAAAGAAGTCTGGCGATTTGGTGCCGGCTGGAATTGGAATTTCTAGGAATGCCAACAGGATCCACGTTGAATTCAAATAGGCACAGAATTGCCCCGGAGACCACCTGCATCTGGTCTCTTGGGCACTGTGTAATCAGGATTCTTATAACAGCCTTGTTGTGCGCCTATCCGGCAAATACCACTGCCGAGAAAACAGGACAGGCTTATGAATATGAGGCCAAAATTGCCCTGCTCTACAACTTTGCCAAATTCACTGTTTGGCCTAAAGATGCATTTGAAAACGATGACTCGCCATTCATTTTTGCCGTCCTGGGAAAAAATCCATTTGGCGATGCCTTCAGCCTGCTCCGCGACAAAAAGATTGGTGGCAGATCCATTGAAATGCGTCACTTTTCCGAGCCCTTAGACTTTGTACCCTGTCAAATTTTGTATTGCACATTGACAGATTTCAAACGTTTTACAAAAGTACATCCAAATCTTTTAGAACAACAGCATGTGCTTACTGTGGGCGAACAAGACGAATTTGTAAAAAAAGATGGCATTTTGTTGCTGTTATTTGTCGATGACCATCTTGCTTTCAAGGTAAACACAAAGGCGGCACGATCTGCTGGCATAGAAATTAGCGCGACCCTTCTTAGACTAGCGACAGAGATCATCAAGGAGTAGGCGATGAGGAAGAAGTTTGAAAATTTACCACTCAATCGCAAATTGGCTGTCATCATTATTCTGACAACAGCGGTTGCAATGTTTCTGTCTGCTATTGCCACCATCTTTTATCAAACACACACATTTACCCGATTTATTGTCAGCGAATTGGAAACCACTGCTGAAATTCTCAGTGCAAACGGAGCAGCTGCCCTTCGTTTTGAAGTGCCTCGAGACGCAGAACAAACGCTTTCGTCACTCAAAGCCAAATCGCACATCAGTGGTGCTTACATCTTCACACCAAATGAAAAACTATTTGCAAAATACAGCCAAAAAGACATACAGATACACACCCCAATCTTTCCCCTTCGAGAAGGTCACACCTTTGAATTCAAAAAAAATTATGTCGTTCTAATCAAACACATTTATCACGACAACGACTTCATCGGTACCTTACATATCCAATCTACTTTGGATGCTTTTTATAATAACCTCAAGCAAGCAATCGCAGTTATGCTTCTGATTATCATTACGTGTTCATTTTTGTCACTTTTGCTCGCCTTCCGGTTCCTCCATTCAGTTTCTTACCCCATCACCCATCTTGTCGATGTCGCGAGTCGCGTATCCAAAAACAGAAACTATTCCCTGCGTGCCGAAAAATATGCCAATGACGACCTGGGCGTGTTGACCGAAGAATTCAATGACATGCTGCATCAAATTCAGCAACGAGACACTGATTTACAACAAGAAATAATTGAGCGCCGACAAACAGAAGACCGTTTGCGCCAAGCACAGGATGAATTGCGGCAAGTCGTCGAGCAACAAGGCACCTCTTTGTTGATCAGTCGGGCTGTACAGAATATGAGGAAGCCGTCTGATTTGGCAGACGTGGGTCATTTTTATTTGTCCCAATTGCAAGCATTAGGGTTGAATGTACAAAGCTTGGCCATTCATCGGGTTGTTCGACCAGACAAGAATGAGGTTGAAACCTATCGCATTCAGGAAGACAGTACCGCTTCGACTTTGCACGCACGTCGTTCATCCCATTTGACCCAGTGTTGGCGTGAGGGTGAGATTTATTATGAAAGCAATTTGGAAAGTTGGGATCCTGATCGGTTGGTCGAGTTTCGGGCACGGTTTGAGGGTATTCCCGTTCTCAGTTTTGTCGATGTGCCTTTTTCATCGGGTGTTATTTCAATACACAGTGTTGGGTTAGATGCTTTTGATGAAAAGAAAACTGAGATATTGCGCCAGATTGCCGAGCTTTTTTCGGTGGGCATGGCACGTATGAGCGATCTTCAAAACCTGGAAGACCAAAATCAGGAATTGCAGTCAGCCAAAGAAATGGCGGAAGATGCCAACAGAGCCAAGAGTGAGTTTTTGGCCAATATGAGCCATGAGATTCGCACGCCTATGAATGGGATTATTGGCATGACAGAGTTGGCTTTAGACACGCATTTAGATACGGAACAGCGTGATTATTTAAATGCGGTTAAGACATCTTCTGAGTCGTTGATGGATATCATTAATCATATTTTGGACTTTTCGAAGATAGAAGCCCGCAAGCTCGATTTAGATATCATTGACTTTAGCTTGCGTGAAAGTGTGGGGCATGCTGTTAAGACACTGGCTTATAGTGCGCACGATAAGGGTTTGGAATTAAACTTCCAGGTTTTGCCAGGTGTACCTGATGCTTTGGTAGGTGATCCGGGACGTTTGCGTCAAATTGTGACCAACTTGGTGGGCAATGCCATTAAGTTTACGCATCAGGGTGAGGTTGTGATTCGTGTGGATGTGGATGAAGAGAGTGATCAAGATGCGTTGCTTCGTTTTTCTGTGGCGGATACGGGCATTGGGATGTCGGAACAACAACTAACGCATATTTTTGAACCCTTTGAACAGGCCGATGGTTCAACAACTCGGCGGTTTGGAGGCACTGGGTTGGGGCTTACGATAGCAAAGCAATTGTCTGAAATGATGGGCGGAGAAATTTGGGTAGAGAGTGGAGAAGGCAAAGGAAGCACGTTTACTTTTACAGGGCGATTTAACTTGTCAAAAACCCCGCCAATCAAACCCACTGTAGATCAAGAGCGCTTGATGGGGTTGCAGGTATTGGTGGTTGATGACAATGAAACCAATCGACATATCTTGGAAGAGACTTTGAAAAGTTGGCAGATGACTCCCTATCTGGTTTCAAATGCAACGGATGCATTGGCCTATTTGAAAAGCGATCAGCAATGCGATGTGGTTTTGTCGGATGTGCATATGCCTGACATGGATGGTTTTGAATTGGTTCAAAATATCTTGGACGAAAATCTGTTGGACGCATCGCGTTTGCTTTTGTTGACGTCGGCAGGTCAGCGAGGAGATGCAGCCCGCTACAAAGAGATGGGCATTGCTGGATATTTGGTTAAACCTGTAACTTCTTCAGAACTTTTGGATGCGATCCAAATGATGCTTTCAAATATAAGAGAAGAAGAAACACCTTTGGTAACCCAGCATGCAGTGCGTGAAAGCCGTGCCGTGTTGCGTATTTTGTTGGCAGAAGACAATGTGGTGAATCAGCGTTTGGCTTCTCGCTTGCTCGAAAAACAGGGCCATGTCGTGCTGGTGGCCAACAACGGCCAAGTGGCATTGGATATGTTGCAGGCCGAATCGTTTGATTTGGTGCTCATGGATGTTCAGATGCCCGAACTGGATGGGTTGGAAGCAACGCGGGAGATTCGAAAACGCGAAGAAAAAACAGGTGCGCATATTTCTATTGTGGCGATGACGGCCCATGCGATGGATGGGGATCGGGAGCGTTGCATTGATGCTGGCATGGATGATTATGTGTCTAAACCGGTTAAACCCGATGTGCTTTTTGAGGTCATTGAGCGTTTACAAGACAAACATGAAGGAGAGGCTTAAGTTATGATTTTGGATCAATTCAAATTAGATGGTAAAACAGCGTTGGTGACAGGGTGTCGACGTGGTATTGGGCTTGGTTTTGCACAGGCTTTGGCCGAGGCGGGGGCAGATATTGTGGGGGTGAGTGCTTCTCT
>JBLHJX010000010.1:0-45252 GCA_047619225.1 Candidatus Latescibacterota bacterium | reverse complement strand
CCTCTAACAGAATCTTTCCAAACCCGAGGTTTTCATGAACATCTCAACCCTCCAAAACACCTTTACGACACACAATATCAAAAAGGTCAAACTTGTAACCTTTGACATAGAAGGCATCTGCCGGGGCAAATACGTCTCACTTGACAAATTCTTCTCAGCCGTTGAATCCGGCATGAGTTTTTGCGACGTACTCTTTGGTTGGGATGCCAACGATGAACTCTATGACCGGGAAAGCCTCACAGGATGGCACACTGGGTATCCCGACGCATTGGCCAAAGTTGACACCGATACGTTTCGCATCGTCCCATGGGAACCAGACACCGCGCTTTTTATTATGGACCTCTACGACAAAGAGGGTGCCCCATACCCACTCTCACCCCGTCACCTCTTGCAAAAAATGGTCGACAAAGCCCGCGACATGGGTTTCCTCTTCCACGCTTCTGCCGAGTATGAATTCTTTTTCTTTGACGAATCTAGCCACACAATAAACGACAAAAATTTCATCGATCTCAAGCCCCTATCTCCTGGTATGTTTGGATACAGTACCGTAAGAGCATCGACCTATGCCGATTTGGTGCACCACATCATCGATGCAATGGGCGATTATGACATTGAGATTGAAGGCATACACACCGAAACAGGTCCGGGTGTATATGAAGCAGCAATCCGATACGCTGAAGGCGTCACGTCCGCCGATAAAGCCGCACTCTTCAAAACCGGCATCAAAGAACTTGCCCCCAGACACAACCTCATCGCCACCTTTATGGCCAAATGGAATGCCGATCTGCCCGGATGCAGCGGGCACGTGCATCAAAGCCTTTGGGATACCGCTGGCAAAAACAACCTCTTTGCCAGTGACTCCCAACCACTCTCAGATACAGCCAGACATTATTTGGGGGGCATGTTGCACCTCATGCCTGCATTCACATCCTTCTATTGCCCCAACATCAACTCCTACAAACGTGCCGTACCGGGTGTATGGTCACCCATCAACGTTTCTTGGGGCATCGAAAATCGCACCAGTGCCATTCGTGCCATACCGGGCAACTCAGGCAAATCTACCCGCCTCGAAAACCGCCTTTGTGGTGCCGATACCAACCCCTATCTCGTCATGGCGGCCGGATTGGGTGCTGGACTTTATGGCATTGAAAACAAGATTGAACCCGGCGATGCGGTTGCGGGAAATGCTTATACAGACGAATCGCTCACCATGTTGCCCTCAAATTTGGGTGCCGCAGTAACACAACTCAAAAAAAGCCAACCCGCCCGTGAAATTTTTGGCGACACATTCATCGATCACTACATTCTCATAAGAGATTATGAAGTCAGACTGTATGAAAAAGCCGTCACCAATTGGGAGCTCAAAAGATACTTCGAGGTGATTTAAAATCTGTCACAGGTCGTAGGCCAAAAACAAAACCACAACAAGCTCTCCATTACCTGACCTGTGGCCAGTGACCTTCCATACCCTCTTATTCTTCATTTAAAACCGAGGTTTGTATGCTATCCAACTTCTCTTTTCCTACCCGCATCGTCTTTGGGCCTGGTGCGTTATCCCAACTGCCCAACCTCATCAAAGAACACGGTGCAAAAAAAGTCCTCCTCATAACAGATCCCGGCTTGGTTCAGGCGGGTTTGGCAGATCGTGTTTTAAACACACTTAAAGGACATGTTGAAACCATTTGCTTCGACGGCGTTGAGCCTAACCCAACAGAAGCCTGCATGGAAGCCGCTACCCAAGTGCTCAGAACCAACCTATGCGACCTCGTCATTGGCCTCGGCGGCGGCAGTGCCATCGACACAGCCAAAGCTGCCTGTTTTCGCCTCAATCATACGGGGTCACTCGCACCCTACGAAATTCAGGTAGATGGCCATTTAAAAATCACCAATGCAGTACCCCCACTCATTGCCATACCCACCACGTCAGGAACAGGTAGCGAAGTGGGTCGCAGTGCCGTGATCACCAATAAAGAAGAAGGCCGCAAAGTCGTCATATACAGCCCCAAACTATTACCCATTGTTGCGCTTTGTGATCCCGAACTCACCATTGGTTTGCCCCCTCACATCACCGCTGCCACCGGCATGGATGCGCTCACCCACAACCTCGAAGCCTATCTCGCCACAACCTATCATCCCATTTGTGGCGCCATTGCATTGGGGGGCATTCGGTTGGTCTCAGAAAATTTGGAACGCGCTGTCAAAAAGGGTTCCGACATCGAAGCTCGGGGCAACATGATGCTCGCATCCAGCATGGGGGCCATCTCCTTCCAAAAAGACTTGGGTGTTGCTCACGCACTTGCGCACCCACTTTCTACATTGGCCGATGTACCTCACGGATTGGCAAATGCCATTGTATTGCCACACACTATGGCCTTCAACAAATCTGTAGCCGCTGCCCATCTCAAAGATGTTGCCCAAGCCCTTGGCTGTAAAACCGACGGCAAAACCAACGACGAAAGCGCAGACCTCGCCATCGCATTTGTGCATGACCTTCTTGCACGCGTTGACATCCCCAACCGCCTTTCACTTGTTGGCATCACCCAAGACCTCATTCCCGCATTGGCCCAACAAGCCATTGCCGATGCCAATCACCGCAGCAACCCACGCCCCTGTACAGAGCAAGATATGGTTGCTCTGTATCATGCAGCATTTTAATGGTGAAACAGACATACAAAGCCGATGCGATGCTCCTGCTCGCGGCATTCATTTGGGGCAGCACTTTTGTTGCCCAACGCACGGGCATGGATCATGTTGAACCCTTTATCTTTAATGCCGCACGTTTCTTATTGGGCGCCCTCATTCTGCTGCCCATCGCGTTAAAGCGCCCACTGCAAAAATCCCTTTTCCAAACCTGCCAAACAGGGTTCATTTTAGGCCTCATTCTCTTTGCGGGTGCTGCTCTTCAGCAAATTGGAATCGTTTATACAACAGTAGGCAAGGCCGGATTCATCACCGGCCTCTATGTCATCATCGTACCTTTTATGGGCCTCTTTTTAAGCCTACATATTGGTCGTAATGCATGGCTTGGCGCAATGCTCGCTACTGTGGGTCTTTACTTTCTCAGCATGCGCGGTGATCTCACATTTGCGACGGGCGATCTCTTAGTCTTCATCGGTGCTTTTTTCTGGGCCATCCATATCTTGGTCATTGGCCGTGTGGCATCATTGCACAACGTTTTCCATCTGGCCACCATCCAATTCACCATCTGTGCCTTTTTTAGCCTCATCGCTGCATTTTTCACCGAAACAATATCCCTACCCAATCTTCAAGATGCTTACCTTCCCATTGCTTACAGTGGCATCTTCTCCGCAGCCATTGCTTTCACCCTTCAAATTCATGCCCAAAAAAACACACCCGAAACCCACGCCGCCATTATCTTCAGCCTCGAAGCCGTTTTTGCCGCTCTGGCAGGATGGGCTTTCCTCGACGAAATGTTAACCCTGCGCGAATTCTTCGGGTGTGGCTTAATGCTCACGGGCATGCTCTCCGCTCAAATCAAACCAGCCAAAAAATAAAAAAAACGGCTCGATATTTCGAGCCGCCAAATTTCTCTAAGAGTTCCTTACAAAATTAGGTTTGTCCATTTAACTCCAAATCTTCTGAGCCCCCTGAGCGGGGTCAAAAATGAAAACCTCAGCGCGCCCACAAAGAATCAACTCATCACCCATAAGACCCGATCTCCTTTTTATTCAATCACCAACCGCACAGCTGTTACCCCTTCGCCCGTCAACGTAAAATCCATAGAAATAGGATCACTAAAAGGACGGGTTTCAGAAAACACGGGTTTGAGATGGTCATTCTCACCCGTCAAACGCAACTGCTCAACACGTATGCGATCTCCCCGTGGCAAACCACTAAACATGGCCGTAATGGGTGTGTGCCCATCTTCACGCGCATGCCAAAAAACGGCCAACACAGTATCATAATCTAAGTGTGCGACCCCCAACACCCCACCATCGGGTGCTTGAATCACAACAGGCAAACGCACACCCGATAACGGATTGAGCCCCTTCATAGCAGACCAACCCGCCGCATCTGATGTATCTGTCAAACAAATGGCCTGCACATCGGCAGTCATCGCGCCCATCAAGGCCGACATGCCCACACCCAACCCACCGTGTTCGGCATCCCAACCCGTAATAATGCGGCTGGGCATTCGATCCAGGGGATATCGATAAGTCAACTGATTCACAGCGTCAATAGACGCCCGAAGATCATCTGCACCTTTAACTGTCACATGCCACGTAACTGAATGAAAAGGCAAATTACGTTCTGAGCAACGCCGAACCAGCGCCTCCACACCCTCACCAGACCAATCTAACCCAGGCCCGCCCACGCGCACATTCATACCCAATTGATGGGCTGCCCAGGCCCCCGCTTCATAATAATTCAAATACCTTTCCAAATCTGTATCGGGTAAAGCACGAAATTCAAACAACGACACCCGATTGCCCACATGGCGTACTGTCTCAGTAACCAATTCCGTCCAGTGTGAGTCTTCATATTGCGAAACAGGCAATACCAAAATCACATCCACTCGGCGCGCTTTCAACTTAGCCAGCGCCATATCCAACGGACCCCAATCATAAGACCCACCCCGTCGCCGCATCGCCCACGCATGGGCAACAGGCTCTGGCCCCAAACAAACGGTACGCAAAGTCATTTGCTCGGGTACGTCACCCGTCTGCAACGCCATACCGCGCCACATATTGGGCAACAACCCGATGCCTTCACGACAATCAAGCAGAACGCGCGCTGGGCGATCTTGTGCATGAAGCGTGACGGAAAAGATCAAAAAGAGTATCAGGACGATGGACAATGGACGATAGACGATGGAAAAAAAACGGCTCAATTCATCGTCTATCGTCCATCGCCTACCGTCTGCTTTGCCCCACAACATAGGTCTCTCGCCAAAATATCGGATGAACTTTTTTAATTTTATCCATTGCATTTTCAACCGACTCATACCAAATCCAAATCTGCCCGATGTCCATCTTCCAAAAACGCCGCCAACAATTTAATAGCTGCCTGAATATCCTTCTTATCTGCCAGCTCAATGGACGTGTGAACATATCGTGTGGGAATTGACAACGTAATCACTGGCACCCCAGCCCGCGCCCGTTGAATGCCACCCGCATCTGTTCCACCACGCGGCAAAATCTCCATCTGAAATGGAATCTTGCGTCGTTTGGCCAACGCTTTCATATGCGTAACCAGACCCGGATGCGAAATCGTGCTTGAATCTTGAATCTTAATGGCGACCCCTTGTCCCAACTTGGTCACCTGCTCGTGTTCTGGCACCCCAGGAATATCCGCTGCAATGGTAACATCCAATGCCAAGCCAACGTCCGGATCTACCCCATAGGCACTGGCCACAGCCCCTCTCAAACCAATTTCTTCTTGAACCGTTGCAACAGCATACGTCTCAAACCCAAATGACTTGGCCGCTTTCATCGCTTCAATCATCACATACACCGCCAACCGATCATCCATCGCTTTACAACTCACCCCATCACCGACCTCGGCAAATTCACGCTGGAGTGTCACCATTGCACCCAACTCAATTTCTTTTTTGACCTTCTCCACAGGCATATACAAATCCACAAAAAAGTCGCCGATACTCAGCGACCTGTTGCGATCTCCATCCGTTTGAATATGTGGCGGCTTCACCCCCGGATACATCAAACCCGTATAATCTTTCTTAACACCCGCAACCGTCACGCGCTGTGCCACCATATTCCGTGGATCATGCCCACCCATTGGTACCAAGCGCAACAGACCCTGACCATCAATGTGCGACACCACAAACCCGATTTCGTCCAGATGCGCTGCCAACATCAACTTCTTCGGCTTTTTATTTTTGCTTGCCCCCTTCTTCACAATCAAACTTCCCAAACCGTCCACCTGCATATCATCTGCCAGTGTTTTTAACTCTCGTCGAACAATCTTGCGCAGCCGCTGCTCACGTCCCGGAATGCCCGAACACTCGCACAATTCTTTCAAAAGTTTCATAATCTCCCTCAATTGCACCCATAATATCAAACACGATATCAGCCAATACCATTTAACGTCATAATAAAGCGTAACAGATTATACCTTCCGACTTTTACCTTCTTCTTTATACGATGCCGTAATTTCATGATCCACTGCCCCACGAATATTAAATCGACTGATCACTGTCATCTCTACCGGATCACACACAGCAACCAAATCATCTAAAATTTGATTGGTAACGGGCTCCATGTAAATACCTCGATTGCGATATGACCAATAATAATGCTTCAAAGATCGTAACTCCACACACCGAGGACCAGGAATATATCGAATCACAATCGTTGCAAAATCGGGTTCACCCGTCTTGGGACACAACGATGTAAACTCGGGATACGTAAACTCGATCGTATACTGTCGCTCAGGATTGGGATTGTCAAATGCCTCCAATAAATCTCTCGATTCACCCATCACACCCTCCCGTCATAATCAACGACCACTTTTGTCGTAATGCCACCACGCACAGTGAAATGCCCAGCTACCTTCAACTGTTTAGGATCACATACAGCAACCAATGCGTCGGCAATCTGATTAATCACACCCTCGTAGTACACCTTTTCATCCCGAAAAGATTTCAAATATTGCTTCAAAGACATTTGCTCAATACACGTTTCTCTCGGGATATATGTGATTTCAAGTGTTGCAAAAATCGGTTGTCCTGTTTTTTCATACAGTGCCGTAAATTCCGACGTCTCAAATTCAACTTGATACGGCCGTTCCTTCTCTGGGTTTTCCACACATTCAAGCATAGTTTATACAATCCATTTCTAAATTTGTTATTTAAACGGTTCTAAACTCGCACCGATAGGGTCTTCATTTGTAGACCGAATAGGCAGCGTTTCATAAGACCGATACGACACATCTAAATGCGGTGTCTCTATACGAATATGTCCCTGATGCCGAGAATTCATCAATGCTTCTAAAGCACCTGTAATCAACAACGTGCGTTCAACAGGATATTGCGGTTTGCCTGTCAAAAACATTTTCTGAATATTCAAACTCAAATAACTAAAATGCCCATGCGGATTATCGGGCAACAAGATTCGCATCCCTTCAACCTGCCCCCCTCGCCGAGCGGCATATCCCCACCCCTTCATAAACCCAGTTAACATCAGCGTAGACGTCTTGAGACCATCGGCATATGCCATTGTAAAAAGGGCAGGATTCTCACAAAGACCTTTGACATCCCCCTCTTCTTTGGCCTCTATATTTTCCACAGCAGCAGCATACAGGTCTCGATCCCACGCGTCCGATGCCCACACCGCATCACCTTCCAAACACTGCACGGCCACAATACCTGTCTCGCCACCCTTGCGCCGTTCCACCATACACTGCAATGCTTCTAAGGCATGAAATCCATATGAGTCCAAACCACTATAAGACATAGACAGCGCATCATCGATTTCCACATCCAAATCATATTCGATCCACGGTTTGCGCCACGACAACGGAACCGAAGACCCCGCCATGAAGGGCACATTCAATTCTTGCGCACGATCATACATCCATTTTGCATCATGCCAATTATACGACAAATGCTTGTCAGTGAACACCGGGACCGAACGCCCCGACGTGGCAAACACGCCACACACCTGTTCAAAGAAAAACTTTCGAGGATACATATGCTGTTCTTTTTCATTCCAAGCATAATCGCCATGTTCACCAATAATCAACACCCCATCCACCGCCAATTCTTTGCCTCCCAAAGTCAAAGCCTGTGGAATGCTCTCATATATGGGCACACCAAATTCTTTGGCCATCTCACGCCCAATATCACGCTCGTGAACCTGATCCAAATACATCGACACCACATCCACTTCAGGCGGTAACAAACCCTCATCCGTCGGAAAACCCTTCAAAAACTTCGTCACCACCACATCGGCATGTGAACGTGGGTAATAAGCTGTTACAATTGCAGCAATCTTTTTTCGATCTGCCATATCTAAATCTCCCTCACGCCAATTGCAAATGCGCGTTTTGGATTTTCCAACGTCATCAAATCAATTTCATCCTGAGTAAATCCATTCCCTTTTAAAGCAGGCAAAACCGTTTCAAACAAATCAACAAACGCTCGAAACTTACCCCCATCGGGTTCTCCTGGGCGATACCATCCAGCATCATGTGACAAAAGAACATGATCTAACAAACCATATGCTTTCATCGCTTTCAAATGCACCAAATCGCGCGCCAAACGTTTCTCGTTTGCATTCACCCCATCAAATGCAACCCAAGCCCCAGCTTCTGCTGCCTTTTTGTGCTGCTCATTATCCTTTTCATTTTGGGCGTGTGTCCAAATCCAAGCGCTGGCATCCACACCTTCTTCCTTTAGCACCGCAATCTCTTCATGCGCCGGAATCGCAAACCCTGTATGCGACATAATCGTCAAACCCGTTTTCAAATGTGTTCGT
Organism: Candidatus Latescibacterota bacterium; assembly: GCA_047619225.1. Classification (GTDB taxonomy): domain Bacteria; phylum Latescibacterota; class UBA2968; order UBA2968; family UBA2968; genus JABIFK01. The sequence goes on along the minus strand of JBLHJX010000010.1, from coordinate 36,793 downwards.
GCCGCTGCCCGCACCAACTTTTCATCAATCGCCGATAGCGATTCTTTATCCACACCTATTTTAATAAACCCGGGCCTCACACCCGTCCCGTCAATGCCCTCTTCCCATTCTTGTACCCATCGGTCAGACAACGCATCTTCCGTTTCTTCATAGGCATGTGCAGGCACATACTTATCGTCGGCAGCACCATAATATCCCGTATTCGTGAGCATATAGATGCCCGTCGCTTCCGATAATCTTTTCACCAGTGCCGCATCCTTACCAATATACGATGGCGTACACTCCACAAACGTTTGACACCCCAAATCCTTGGCCTGCTCCAGATAAGGCAAGATGACCTTAAAAGCTTCGTCTTCATCATACCGACCTTTGCTGACCTGATCGGCACCAATAAAATCCACCAGAATATGTTCATGCGTCAACACAAAGCCCATCTGCTCAGGATCAATGGCACCTGTTGCCGTCATAATCTTTCCGGTCATCGTTTTCCCCGTCATAGAGACATGTGCTTGCGCGCATCCCAATGGTGCCATAATAACCGCGCCCGTAAGCACAGCACTTGATTTAATAAAGTCGCGTCGATTCATAATCCATCCTCCCAAGCATGATCCACTGTCACCTTCGTGATCGAATATCGGAATCGCCCCACCCCATGTCAAGGTCAAAGCCCAGAAACCTGCTTGCATTCCTATCACGCATCACATATTTTGAACCCATCGCGCAAATACCGCCCCTTCACGACTTGGAGTACGATCATGGCCTACGAAAAACTTCAAAAACACTTACAAGATGAACTTCAATCCATTGCAGACAACGGATTGCTCAAAATTGAGCAACAGATCACCACCCCGCAAGGATCAGACATTCGTACAACAGATGGCAGCACCATCAACTTTTGCGCCAACAACTATCTCGGCCTTGCCAATCATCCCGACATTGTTGCCGCCGCACACGATGCGCTCGACAAATATGGTTATGGCATGGCCTCTGTGCGCTTTATTTGTGGCACCCAACAGCTCCACAAACAACTCGAAAGCAGCATTTCCGATTTCTTAGACACCGATGACACCATTTTATATTCTTCTTGTTTCGATGCCAACGGCGGTCTATTTGAAACCTTGTTGGGGCCAGAAGACGCCATCATCAGTGCCTCCCTCAACCATGCCAGCATCATTGACGGGGTGCGATTGTGCAAAGCACAACGTTTTGTGTATCAATACAACGACATGGCCGACCTCGAAACCCAACTCAAAAAAGCAGCCCAGGCGCGATTCAAACTCATCGCCACCGATGGTGTGTTTAGTATGCACGGCGACTTGGCCCCACTCGACCAAGTCTGCGACCTCGCCGACCAATATGATGCCCTCGTTATGGTCGATGATTCACACGCCACAGGTTTCTTAGGCCCCAATGGACGCGGCACGCCCGAGCATTATGGCGTATTAGATCGCATCGACATCATCACAAGCACCCTTGGCAAAGCCCTTGGCGGTGCATCGGGTGGATTCACAACGGGCCACCAGGAAATTATCGACTTTTTACGTCAGCGCTCACGCCCTTACCTCTTCTCCAACACACTCGCCCCACCCATCGCAGCCGCATCGATCAAAGCCTTAGAACTGGTTCAGCAAAACCCAGCACTGCGCGAAACCCTCTTTGCCAACACCCGCTACTTCCGCGATCAAATGACATCACGTGGATTTCAAATTAAAGAAGGTATTCATCCCATTGTACCCATTATGTTAGGGGATGAAAAACGCACCGTAAAAATGGCCCAAATGGTCAACGAACGTGGCATCTTCGCCGTTGGCTTCAGCTATCCTGTCGTCCCCAAAGGAGAAGCCCGCATTCGCGTTCAAATCTCTGCTGCACACACACAAGACCAACTCGACAAAGCCATAGCTGTATTTGAAGAAGCCGGAAAAGCCGTCGGTGTTATTTAATTTCACAAATGGAGACAACGGGACCCCAATGAATTTAGAATTCCAGAAAAAAGTTGCACTCATCACTGGTGCTGGCCAAGGCATGGGCAAAGCGGTTGCCTTTACACTTGGGCAACAAGGTGCGCAAATTGCTGTCAACGACATGAACGCCAATGCCGCTGAATCAACCGCATCTGAGCTTCAAAAATCAGGCATCCAGGCAATCGCCGTGACAGCCGATATAACTAAAAAAAACGATGTGCAACGCATGGTGCAACAAACCGTCGATCACTATGGCACCCTTCATATCCTCATCAACAACGCAGGCATACTCTACCCAACAAAAGTCATCGACATCCCCGAAGGCGAATGGGATCGCGTCATCGATGTCAACCTCAAAGGCACTTTCCTTTGTTCACAAACCGTGCTGCCCACCATGCAAAAAAACAACTGGGGACGCATCGTCAACTTCTCATCCACAGCGGGCAAAAACATCAGCACAGTTGGGGGCGCGCACTATACCGCCGCCAAAGCAGGCATCCTCGGTTTCACACGTCACGTGGCCAAAGAAGTGGCGCAGTACAACATCACCGTCAATGCCGTATGTCCTGGCCTCATAGACACCGACATGGTGCGCAACACCATTGACCCAGATCGCCAACAAGCCTATGCCAACAGTTTTCCCATTTCACGTTTGGGCAAACCCGAAGAAGTCGCCGACCTCGTCGCCTTTCTCTGTTCCGACAAAGCGGCCTATATCACGGGCGCATCCCTTGACATTAATGGTGGTGATTTGATGATATAACATATCCATTTCCCGCCGGTCGAATTTTCTCCCAAAGCCATCTGTGAAGCACCCTGCGCATCGGACCTGCACCAACAGTACCCTTAGCACATCGCCATGAACCACCGCAAAACGAGATTTTGAAATTTTTTTTAAACCTTGGAGTGTATTTATGAAAATCACCAACATCAAAACCTTCCTCGTCAACCCCGGATCATCCAAAAACTGGCTCTTTGTCAAAGTAGAAACCGACGAAGGCATCTACGGCTGGGGTGAATGTTATACCCAATCTGACCGCGACAAAACCATCGAAATCCACGTTCAGCAACTCGCGCGCTATCTCAAAGGCCGCAACCCCTTCGACATCAAACACTTCACCTTTATGGCCTACAACGACTATGGCGGCAAACGCGGTGCCATGGAACTCTACTGTGCCATCAGTGGCATTGAACAAGCGCTATGGGACATTTGTGGCAAAACCACAGGTCAACCCGTTTACAACCTGCTTGGCGGAAAATGTCGCTCCAAGATTCGCGTTTATGCCAACGGTTGGGGCGGCGGTAAAACCCCTGAAGAAGTTGCCCAACGGGCCAAAGCTGTTGTCGATCGTGGTTTCACCGCCCTCAAATTTGACCCCTTCCCAAACCCCTGGCGCGCTTACATCACCCACGAAACCGAGCAACACGCCATCGACCGCGTGGCCGCCGTGCGCGAAGCCGTAGGCCCCGATGTTGAAATTCTCGTCGAAGTCCACCGCCGTTTGTCACCAGACTGTGCCATTCGGGTTGCTCGCCAAATAGAACGCTACCGCCCCTATTGGTATGAAGAACCTGTCTCGGCCCGCGACGTTGACGGTTTGGCCGAAGCCCGACAAAACATCAACATCCCCATTGTCACAGGTGAAGAACTCTACACCAAAACCGAGTTTCGCCCCATCCTCGAAAAACGCGCTGCCGACATCCTCAACCCCGACGTGTGCAACTGCGGCGGCATACTTGAACTCGTACAAATCGCCGCCATGGCCGAACCGTATCACGTTGCCATGTCGCCCCACAATTACAACAGCACCACCTTAGGTTTGGCTGCCACGCTCCATGCCTGTGCCACCATGCCCAACTTCATCATCACCGAATACTTCGTCAACTTTGAAGAAAAAGGGTTAGAAATCGCGACCCCAGGTTTTAAAGCCACCAACGGCTATATCGACCTGCCCGATACACCAGGCTTGGGCATTGACCTCGATGAAGAAGCCCTTGCCGCCAATCCATACAAACAAATGCCGGAACGCGGATTGAGACGACCAGAAGAGGAGCCATAAAAAAACGCGTTTGGTTTAGAGAACCAAACGCGTTTTTATAAATACCCCAGAGAAACTAATCGTCGTTCACAGCCATGTAAGCCAATGTAGCTTTTGCAATCAAGCCAGATCGTGTCTCGCCATGCGCTGTGGCATAACGATCCATTAAATGAACCAGTCGCTCTGGTAACGTAATATTAATCCGTCGACATTTATCCGATAACTTCGACAAATCGATGTGCACCAACGCCCACACACCTCCAGCATAATCAGGATTGAGCTGATGCAACTCAATCGATTTAGGTGTCGGCACAGACTCCTGATCTATCATCAATCCTTCTATGTGACATAAAATTGCTTCTGTGACTTGCACCAAAACATCGTCCACTGTATCACCAGCTGAAAAGCAGCCCGGTAAATCTGGCACCGTGGCACCATAATCACTATCTGGATCTTTATGAATCACAACTGGATATTGCATTCAAGGCCACTCCCATCCTGCTTGCCTGTAAATACTGCGCAATGTGCTTTTGGGGAAATCCTTTTTGGGGTGCGGAACAGTCACACGCCCAGCTCTATCAGGATGTTTATATTGATGGTGACTGCCACGTACATTCACCAAGACCCAACCTTCTCGCCGCAAACGTTGTATGATCTCTCGACTCGACATAGAATACTATACACACAATACACACGATCGTCAAATAAGTATATCACCGACACCTCCAAAATCCACCATTAAATGTTTAAAAATAAACACTTACTTTACAAAGAAAACAAAGTTGATCAATTTTATGCAGAATTTGGTATATTATAGGCGTTAAAATTCAAAATTCTTGATCTGTTGGTCACTATTCTGTTCTTATATCATGCTCAAATAAACTGACTGCCGATCACCAACCACTCATTGATCATCTCCACAGGAGGCCCATCTTGGCAGAAGTTAAAGCCACCAATATTGTCTGGCACGAAGGACATGTCGATCGCGAACAGCGCGAAGCATTGCTCAAACAAAAAGGCGCACACATCTGGTTCACAGGTTTGCCCAGTTCTGGCAAAAGCACCATTGCTTTCACAGTTGAACACGCACTGGTAGAACAAGGGCGTTTGGCCTATGTGCTCGACGGCGACAACATTCGTCATGGCCTAAACAAAAACCTCGGTTTTTCTGCCGAAGACCGCGCCGAAAACATTCGACGCATTGGTGAAGTAGGCAAACTGTTTGCTGACGCTGGCATCATCACACTTTCCAGTTTTGTAAGCCCTTATCGGGTTGACCGCGAGGGTGCGCGCGCCCTCATGGGTGAAAATGATTTTGTCGAAATCTTTATCGACACGCCTTTAGAAAAGTGTGAAGAGCGCGACCCCAAGGGTCTATACAAAAAAGCGCGCACGGGCGAAATCCCCAACTTCACTGGCATTTCGGATCCTTACGAAGCACCCGAAAATCCCGAATTGGTGATCAAAGCAGATGAATGCACACCTCAAGAAGCAGCGGTAACAATCATTGCTTACTTAGAAAAAAACAACATTATCTAAGTGAGATCTTATTGAAGATAAAGACGCGCCCGCCAAACGGCAGGCGCGTCTTTTGTTTTGACAAGTCGCCTCGCAGGATATAATCTAAACCCGTTGTTTCCTTTCCAATGTGTAATACCATCTCGGAGATTTCAATGATCGTTGATCTATCCATGACCATCGCCGACCATTTGCGCTGGTCCGTCGATCGCCGTCTCAAAGGCGACTTTGCCGATGGCAACCCATTTCAAGTCACCTATGTCGGCTGGGCAGTACATGGATTTACACACGTTGATGCGCCACGACACATGGTACCCGATGGGCCCACCACCAGCGACTTGTCTCTCGACAAAATCGTGGGCAGTGCCGCCGTCGTAGATCTCACAGGCATTGCACCCGAATCAGAAATCTCCGCAGAACAACTTCAAGTTGCCGGGGCTCACATTCAGCACAATGACATCGTCGTCATGAAAACCGCATGGGACACCGTCGAATCGCCCCAAACGGCTGAGTTTTGGACCCGCGCCCCCTACATGTCTCGCGAAGCTGCCCAGTGGCTGTTATCCAAACAAATCAGAGCCATCGCCTTCGACTTCCCCCAAGACTATCCCATTCGCAAACTGCTAGTCGACCACGTCGACCCCATCACCGAATTTGTCACACACGACGTGCTCTTGCGCAACAATGTCACCCTCATCGAATACATTTGCAACACCGCATCGATCACCAAAGATCGCGTTGACTTTTATGCCCTGCCACTCAAAATCCTCGACTCAGATGGCGCGCCGGCTCGCGTGATTGCCATACAATAAAATAGAGGTCAGGGGGCAGAAATAGCTCCCAACCCTGAACCCTAATCTCCGAACTCTATATCACGAGGTTTTCATGATTTACAACCAACTCTTCGCAAAATTTGACCGTACAGTACGCGTCGGCGTCATCGGCACCGGACACTATGCCACCGCCCTCATTACCCAATCGCTTGTTGTAGACCGTCTTGAAGTACCTGTTGTGTGTGACGTGAACCCAGATGCGGCCCAACGTGCATATGACCATGCGGGCCTTGATTCGGACAACACCGTTATTTGCGAAACCACAGAACAAGCCGCAAAAGCGATGGAAGATGGCAAACACGTTATTCTTACCGATGCCATGGCCATGATGGATTTGCCACTTGATGTCATTGTCGAATCCACAGGTGTGCCAGCAGCCGGAGCCAAACACGGCCTTGAAGCCATCAAACATGGCAAACACGTAGCCATGGTCTCCAAAGAGACCGACGTCCTTGTGGGCCCCATTCTCAAATACAAAGCCGACCAAGCAGGGCTTGTTTATACCGCCGTAGACGGCGATCAACACGGCTTGCTCATCGCCCTTGTTCGCTGGGCGCGTGACCTCGGGCTTGAAGTTCTCTCAGGCGGTAAATCACTCGAGTTTGACCACGTCTATGACCCCGATACAAATGCCATCTCTTGGTCTACAGGCAACCTTCAAATTCCCGATGAACACCGTGACATCTTCAACCCCAAAAAACCAGAAAACGCATCACAATATGTAGCCGCACGCCGGGAGGTGTTGGGCGAACTCGGTGTCATTGCAGGATATGACATAACCGAAATGACCATTTCGGCCAATGCCACAGGACTTCGGCCCGATGTAGACACATTGCACTACCCAGTTGTCAGCATCCCCGAAATCCCACAAGTGCTCGCACCAAAAGAAGACGGTGGCATCCTATCGCATCGTGGCGTCATCGATTGTGTGTCTTGCCTTCGCCGTCCTTACGAAGCAGGCATGGGCGGTGGTGTTTTCATTGTGGTTTCTTGCGAAAATGACTACTCGCGTTATATCCTCACCAGCAAAGGGCTCATCTCCAATAAAAAAGAGACAACTGCCCTCATCTACCGACCCTATCATCTTTGCGGCGTCGAAACCCCCATTACCGCACTCGTCGCCGGCCTTTTAAATTTACCCACAGGCGCAACGGACTATCACCCCAGTTATGACGTGGTTGCTCGTGTCAAAGAAACACTTAAAGCAGGCGATGAAATTGGCACGGACCACAGCAAAAATGTCGAATACCTCATGCGCCCATCCAGTGCCCTTGCCCCCAACAACCCCATCCCCTTCCATATGGCCAGCGGTAACACACTGGCAACCGACGTTCCCGAAGGCGAGATCATCACCGCAAGTGCCATCAAAGAACCCTCAGACACCACACTTTGGGATCTCAGACGCGAACAAGACGCACATTTCTTAGGCAAATAACTTGTAAACAAAGCAATAAACCGATAAATTCCCATTGAATTCATTCAATGGGAATTTATTTTTTTAGGAGCTTTTTATGCCACTAGGATCCACCGTTGCAATCCTCAAAGAAAACAAAATACTGCTCACAAAACGCGAAGACTTTGAAGTTTGGTGTGTACCTGGTGGCGCAGTTGACAAAGGTGAATCAATACCACAAGCGGCCATCCGCGAAGCCAAAGAAGAAACGGGACTCACCATTCGCCTCACCCGGATGGTGGGCCTTTATGGTCGTCCATACAACAATCAGGTCATCCACAGCATTCTCTTTGCAGCAGAACCCATCTCGGGTGACCTCAAAACGCAAGCAGATGAAGTAATCGACATTGGATACTTTACCCTCAAAGAAGCCCTAAACCTTCAGCTCTTTGCCGATCATGCACAACGCATTACCGACGCACTCAATGGTGTGGGCGGCAGTGTCGCCTGGTGGCACGACACACCCTGGCCATTTGCCGACAACATCAAAACCCGCCAAGACCTCTACGACCTACGCGACCAATCTGACGTATCTCGCCAAGATTTTTATCTTAATAACTTCGGACAAATTAAACCCGGCGAAGGCCGTATCCAAGTCCCCTCAGAAAAAATAGTTGATCAATAAAATCCTTCAAAGAAACCCATGGCGCTCGATCCGTGTCTAAAGTATACAGATACCACAACAGACCCAACCTATGGGGCAATGTCACACAAACAACGAAAATAATGCTTTCAATATCTCCAAACATCTTTTATCATGCAATACGTCTAAATAAAACTCAATATTCAGGAAGATCTTCGTGGCAGATATTCTAATCATAGATGATGAAGACATCGTGAGGCACTCTATACGCACAATCTTAGAGTATGAGGGCCACACCATTAGAGAATCTACCACAGGTGCAGAGGGTCTCTCTTTGGCCCGTGATCAGGTCCCAGATCTCCTAATCACAGATATATTTATGCCTGAAAAAGATGGCTTGGAAGTGATACAAGAACTGCATCTGGCAACGCCTACCCTAAAGATATTGGCCATTACAGGCGGGGGCGCAACGGGCGGGTTAGATTTTTTGGCCCAAGCCAAAGCCTTTGGGGCAAAAATAACATTGCGCAAACCCTTCTTACGAGAAGAATTGCTTGAAGCCGTTGGTTTGGCACTGAGTGACTAAAACGATGACAAACACAAAAAACCGGGTGAATCAGTTTTGATTCACCCGGTTTTTTGTTTGCGTATCTTAACTTGCTGAGGCCAAACTGCACAAGGGGATAAATCCCCTTGCTACATCAATAAAACCTCTACGAGGCTCCCTTCCCAACAACCCCAAATCCGTCATTTTTGAACCAAGCCCAAATTTTTATTTAAGCCCCAACACATGATGCATATCGTACATACCCGGATCTGCTTGGGCAACAAATCGCACGGCACGGATCACGCCAGCAGCAAAGGTATCACGGCTTTGTGCCCTGTGTACCAACTCCACCGTTTCACCAATGCCACCAAACATAACTGTATGCTCGCCAACAATATCACCCGCACGCACAGCATGCACGCCAATTTCTTCGCGAGTACGGGCACCCGTATCTCCATGACGGCCATACACACCCACTTCTTGCAAATTGCGATCTAACCCACGCGCGGCGGCCTCAGCCAATGCCAATGCTGTTCCTGAAGGGGCATCGGTCTTAAACCGGTGATGTGCTTCAACGATTTCGGTATCATAATCGCCACCTAAAATGCGAGCTGCTTCTTCCACCAACTTGACCAATACTGTCACGCCCACACTAAAATTGGGCGCAAAAACACATGCGACATCTTTTAATGCCGTGGTCATCGTCTCCAATTGATCGGGTAAAATACCCGTTGTGCCGATCACCATGGGGACACCCGCTGCACCTGCAATCTTAGCTGCTTCAATGGTTCCATCAGGAGGCGCCGTAAAAGCCACCACAGCATCGACCGTTTTTACAATCATTTCCAAATCCTCGACAACATGCACGCCCAAATGCCCACTGCCAATCACTTCGCCTACATCTTTGCCAATCACCGGACTGCCCACATATTCAACACCACCCCGCAAATCCAAATCATCGGCTTCAAGCGTCAGGTGCGAAATACGCATGCCCATACGTCCCGCAATACCACAAATAGCAACCCGTGTCATAACCACTCCAAAAGTGAAGGGACCGAAAAACATATCTTTCGGTCCCAAAAATTTCATACATCTTCCAAAACTCAGTATGCAAGACCTTCCAACACCGAAGCATCTTGCAAGCGTTGATCAATATCCACACCAAAAAAGGAAGCGATGGGCGCAAAGACTTCAGGATTATTGGCCTGTACCTGCCGTGCATTTTCAAGCACAATATCCAGACCCGGTTGATTCATTTTACCCATAGGCTGCCGACAAGGCCCTGCTGGCATACCCAAAATATTCATCAACGTCTTCACCGGTACAGGATTTCGCGACTTCACTTCAGCAGGACCATAAGGTGTGGGCTCTTGTGTCACAACCCCGACCATCCCAAACAAAGGCTTCAGCGCCTCACGCCATTTTTCAGCCGCGGCCAGATCGCCCGCACGCAGCGCCTTTACAAATTGGGTCACCGCACCCGGTACCACATTGGACATCACAGAAATCACACCTGCAGCTTTAATGCGTGCATCCGTCATCATATCAAACGTCTTATCGTCATCACCCGACATAATCGAAAAACCATCGCCACAACATTCGCGTGTGCGTGCCATATTATCCAAATCGCCGGTGGCCTCTTTAACCGTACTCACATTTTTATATTCGCCAAACAAAATACCCAAATCCTCGGGCAACAACTTGGTGCCCGACCGGCCTGGAATCACATAGGGAATCATATCTAACTCGGGAAACGCCTTGGCCACAGGCGCCACATACTCCTTGCGAATTTCCAAAGAGCTCGGCCCATTATAATAAGGATCTACCAACAAAATAGAATCTGCGCCCACCTGGGCTGCATATTCAGCAGCCTTTAGTGTTTTGGCTGTTGAATTGCTCCCCGCACCGGCAATGGCACGGCATTGTTCCTTTGCTTGCCCACAGACAATACGTGTAATCAAACTCTGTTCGTCACCACTCAACGTTGGGCTTTCAGCCGTTGTACCACACGCCAAAATCCCGTTAATGCCTTCGGCAATCTGATAGGCCACTAACTTTTCAACGCCTTCTTGGTTTAAAGAAAGGTCGGCGTTAAACGGTGAAATGAGTGCGGTATGACACCCTTGTAACATGAAAACCTCCTGATGATTATGGGAAGAAGAGAGAATAACAGAAAGATGAAATGACACACAGACAGGGTTGAGCAGTGTCTTCTTCCTTCTTTCTGCAAATAAAAAAACGCCGGCAATTTAAGGGACATCGCCAGACGCTGTATTCAGCAGAAAAATCTCGCGACAAGAGAGCCCTCCACGAGAACACTTCTCGTGACAGTTTGATAGATCTTATCCACCAAACCAGCTTCGATCTGTGGCGAAACAAACCAAAACTTCGGCGTACCATCCCTTTCCATCAACACATAAAGATTCGCCTCCTGTGTTGTGTACTCATCATAGCGCGCGCCTCTACCCTTGTGGGACTGAAAAAGTAGCCAAGCCAATGGAACCTGTCAAGAGAAAGAATCAGCCCTAAATCTATATCCAAGTAGATGCAACAAAGAGATTCCAGATATTGACAAGCGTTACGTTACGTGTTACACTACAGTAAATATCACTTATGAGGGATAGAACTCTTGATCTTAAATTTCAAACATAGAGGATTAAGGCGGCTTTATGAAAGAGATGATCCACGGGGTATCCCGCAAGAACATGTAGGCAAACTCCAAAACATCTTGGCAAGACTTGAAGCTTCCGAAAATCCAGAGGATATGAATTTACCCGGTTTTCGATTACATCCACTAAAAGGAAATCGATCTGGCTTATGGGCCGTAACTGTAAGGGCAAATTGGCGCGTCACCTTCCGATTTGAAGGTTTAGATGTAGCCGATGTAAATTACGAAGATTATCATTGAATGAAGGAGAAATACCATGCTTATGAAAAACCCACCTCATCCTGGTAAAATGATTCTTGAAGAATGCATTGAACCGCTTGGTCTATCCATCACAGAAATTGCCAAGGGTTTAGGCATAACCCGTACAAGTTTATCCAGGTTGATTCACGGACACAACGGAATATCTCCGGAAATGGCAGTGCGTCTATCCAAGGCGTTTGGTGGAAGTGCAGAAAGCTGGTTGCGCCAGCAAATGAATTATGACTTGGCTCAGATAGAGAAGAAAACAAGCGGTATTGAAGTCCGGAAATTTGAACTTGTCTGATCTCTGAAATTCATTTCGAGCCCATCACGAGGGGTAACTCGTTACGATAAAAAACCGGCCAATGAACCACAAGAGATAAATCCCTCGCTAAAATAAAAAGCCCCTGCGGGGCTAAAACCCAGCCCGATTCATCGGGCTTTTTATTGTTGTGAGGTCATTCATGACCTCGCATACTCTCGATACATCGCTCACGCCATAATCGCCTCAACGACCTCTTCTGTATGACTCAAATCTCGAAATAAAAAGTCTGGTTGATATGATCGTAAGGTATCCAGATCAAAACCACCTGTTGCCACCGCAATCGCCTTCACATTCAAATGGCGACCGCACAACACGTCATTGGGCGTGTCACCAATGATCACCATGGCTTTGCCTTCAAAAACTTTCCCAGTTAATTCGTGAGCTGTTTTTTGTGCAATATCGGGAAGCATCTTGCGCTCAGGTGCCCCATCACCAAACGCACCTGTTTTAAAATAATGCCAAAGTCCCACCCGATTCAGTTTCACCTCGGCCCCACGCACAATATTGCCCGTTAAAAGCCCCAACACCAAATCCTCTCGTTTTGCCAAAGCATCCAGGACCTCGACAATGCCAGGACAAAGCTCGGGGTTCCAGGAATCGACTTCTTTAGACAAGTGATCGATATACAACACATTGATCTCATCCAACTTCGCCGTCGTTTCTTCTCGTGCAACACCCACGCGTTCCATCAACTCCAACACAATTTGCGTATCGGTCTTGCCACTCATCGAATAATTATCCAATGGCACGTGTGTATCAAACACCGTCTCCAATGCCTTTTGACAAGAACTTGCGCCCCCGCCATCTGTATTCATAATCGTACCATCAATATCAAACAAAACAAGCTTCTTCATTCGAGCAACCCCCTCAAGGCAACCATCAAGTCATCATCCACACCAATGCCAGACTGCAAACGCATCTCGCGCTCTCGAAATGCGCGTTCACCCGGCACCAAAATTTCTTCCACACCATCTGCATGCAAAGACGTCTTAATCCGTTTCACAACTTCACCCACACCCTTTAAGAAATCCTCCTCCTCCAAAAACAAAGCCGTTGAAAGCGCCAACATAAAAATACCGTAATTTTGCCCGGGTTTGGGCACGGGTGCAGCACCTGTTAAAACTCCCGAAAACAGCTGAATCATCATCCCCAACGCATATCCTTTATGCTCGGCAACAGGCAAAATAACACCTCTACGCGCCACATCGGGATCTGTTGTCATCTTGCCATCTGGCCCCAATGCACACCCTTCAGGAATCTGTTTGCCATCTTTCAACGCCACTAAAATTTCACCCGTGGTAATGGCAGCAGACGATAAATCCACCAAAATCTGTCCATTGGGTGCCGGGAATCCTGCCGCAATCGGATTGGTACCCAACACAGGTTCCACACCCCCCCAAGGCACCACACGTGGGCTGGTATCACACATTACCAACCCAACCAAACCAGCATCGGCAATCATAGAGGCATAATAGCCCAACATGCCACAATGCCCCGTATTAAACCCACTCACAACCCCCATACCCGTTTGATCGGCCTTGCCAATCACAGACCGCGCACACCGATGTGCCACCAAATACCCCAAATTCTCTTGGCCATCTACAGATGCACTCGCAGGCCCATCCTTGGCCAACAACATCGGTTTACGTTCACTTGATGTCACACGATCTGCAATGGCGGGCATTCGAATCACACCATGTGTGGCCCGACCACGCAACTCGGCCTCAATCAAAATATCGGTCACGATATGCGCATCGGCATCACTCATCTCCCGCTGTGTCAAAATTTTCTGACACAAAGATCGCAGGTCTTCAACATCAACAATCATAGACGCACTCCAAACATTTGTATGGTACCATTTACATCAAACTGCATCCAAATATGCGTATCTATACCGCCTCAGATAATATCTCACAATGGGGTAAGCGTCAAATGGAAACTTGACATCGAATGGCCATAAGGACATATTTTCCAATATATCACATCAATCAAAGCCAATACATAGAGGTTTTTATGCCATCTAAAAAGCAACAACGTGCTATGATACGGGGCCAACAACAACGGGCCAAAACCCAAATGCACGCACTTACAGAACAAGATAAAAAAGCCTTACTCGAACGATTTAAAAACCTCAAAAGCCCCGTTCGTCATTTTGTCTCTGAGATCTTTGACAAAGCCAAAGAAGCCCGTGGTCAACTGGATGATGACGTCTATGGGGTCCTATATGCGACACTTGAGGCCCTCACGTACACAGGTGGCACACCCCCACCACTGGTCTTTGGTATCAGTCATTACCAAACAGGCAAAGTTGAGCAAGTGCGTTTTGTTCCCCAAGGCGTCACACAGCTCCCACCTCACGGAAAATTCCTCACCAATCACCCGGCATTAAATCCTGCGCAGGTAAACAGTCAGGGACGACTTGAAAAATAAAAACGGATTCCGTTTTTCATTGTCCATTATCCATTATCCATTATCCATTGCCCTATGCCTTCTCCTGACCAAATCATCCGCACCTACTCGCCTGAAGAATTGCGTATGCTCGCCGCTGAAGGCAAACTAAAAGGGCACGGCATTGAACGATTAACCAGACGACACACGGCACAAAACCACAGCATCTCACAAACCGCCTTTGAAAAACGATTCTTGCACACACCTTGTTGGACAAACCCCAACATTCTGCTCAACACCTTCCTCGATCTTGTCAGTCTTCACAGCCCATCCCAGCGCGAACAACCCGTTGCCAAATACCTCGTTGCCCAACTCAAAACCATTGGTTTTGAAGACATCGAACAAGACGCCTACGGCAACATCATCGCACAGAAACACGCCGCTGATACCCACGCCATCAACCTCATGTTTACCGCCCACATGGACTGTGTTTATCCCGGTGGCAATGCGCCAGTCATACCCAGTTTCCAAGCCTCGGGTGAAATTCGCACCGATGGCGCCAACAGCCTGGGTGCCGATGACAAAGCAGGCATCACGAGCATCCTCGCGGCATTGGACTATTTGCACCAAGCAAATTTGCCACACGGCGACATTCGGGTGGTCTTCACAGTACAAGAAGAATTGGGATATCGCGGCATCAAACAAGTGCCCGCAAGCCTGCTCAACAACATCCACCTCATATTGAGCATGGACCCCCCTGTGCGTGTTGAACGCAACGAAACAGCCCGTATGGCCGTTTTGCACATGCCCCCAGCACACCCCTTTGTACACCTTGCCCGACAAGCCGCCCATGACTGTGGTTTTGACCCGCTCATCTTATTTGCCGAAGATGGTTACGTGGGTGGCGATACCATATGTCTGTCACCCTTAGGTGCTTGGGTCATCGACTTTTGCTCCACCAGCCGATATGCGCACACCCAAAACGAACACATCCGCATAGAAGACCTGATCCAGCAAACCAACTGGATGCTCGCAACCGTTGAACGCGTGCTTGCATTTAATCCGAAAAGTTTAGACTTACGTTCAATCTATGGCGACGAACCTATTGGTGCGCTCACGGGTGTCCGTAAACAAGTACCTCTTACCCCCAAGCTCTTGGCCGAAAAACGAAGCCTGGCACAAAGTTTGTCAAACAGTTCGGGCCCCCAACAAGTGCCTGCATTGGTGCATCTTTCAGCCATCGCGCCGCGCATTGGAGACCCAGACCTCCTCAAAGACGTTGTACACGCCTATACCCAATGCATTCGTTTAGATCAAGTCCCCCAAGTCTTACGAGGCCTCACCCTCGCGATGTCTCACTTGGCCACAAACCTGGCCGATGTGCGCCCACTGGAACCCCTCATCGATGTGGCACACCTCATCATTGAGCACGGTGGTGACGATCAAGCGCGCATCAATGCACTCAATTTCTTAACCGAGTTGTTTCAAAAAGCGCGCCGTGTCGCCATCAAAAATCGTCTGTTGCGCATCTTCATTCTCAGTTTGCAAAGCCCATCCCAAAATGTCATCTACACCACCCGACAATTTTTACGCGCCAATCTCGACGATGCCATTCATGCCCTCACCGTCGCATTTTGCAATCGCAACCGCACCATTTGGGAACGGCATCAAATAGGCAATCGCATTGTGGGTAGAAACACCCGCTCACGCGAAACCGAAATTCACTGGACGACCATTCGGCAACATATTTTGCAATTGCTCTTAGAAGAAGACCGCATACTGCCCGAAATGCTCGAATGGATATTTACCCACGACAGCGCCGCCACACAAAAAATAGCCATCGGATTTATCGACCCATCCAAAGCTTCAAATATTGCCGGCCGCATTTTGCACAATCTCAAAAGCCGTCAACCCGGCGTACAAGAAACTGCCGTTCACTTTTCGGGCACCCATCAGATGGTGCAAGCCATCGCGCCCTTGGTTGATCTCTTACTCACACCCTATCTGTGCCGAAATCGCAGCTTGGTCGAATGGGCACTCGACTGCATTGGCACACCTGCAATAGAAGAAGTGCTCACACGTTTGGGCAATGATGTTGGATTTGCACCCTTTGTACGCCGTTTATTTAACAAGCACGACAAATCAACCGAAGCCGACTTTGCACACCTCCCCATCAACCTTCAAACCATCTACGGCCCAACATTTAGTCTCAATGACCCCTCCCAACGGCTCTTACTAAGCCAATATTTGAGCGTACCCAATCTAAACACCTTAGACACACTATCCCATTGGGACAAACGACGCACCATCATCTTTTACAATCACATAGCCAAACAATATCCCAATGGTCGTGATTTAGAAAAATTGGCCGATCTGCTCGAAGATGCCGACGAGCAAACACGGGGTCACTTTGCGCAAATGGCCATGCAGAAAAACATCTTCGAAGACCCCGATTTTCTCAACTTGGTCTCACACGAAAATGCGCGCTTCCTCGAACACCTCGTCTGGTTAGAAAAGCAAATCCCACTCACCACCATCTTGGCACGTTTGCGCGAATACACCCATGGTGCACAACTTGACATGAACGATCCGCGCGATGTGGAAGTGTATTATCTCTACTTGCTCAAACAAAGCCCAAAAATGCCCGACCGAACGCGCTATCTCAAACACATACAAGAAGCACGCAACCTGCTCTTCCCCCCTCTAAAACCTTATTGCAAAGCCTTCACCATTGCTGGGGATCGCATCGAAGAAGTAGGCACTGTAGATCGCGAACGCATCCGTATGGTCATTGACAGCCTTCCCAACAGAGAAAATAGGGAAGAGCGGCTGCGCGACTTGCTCAATGCCAAACATATGGCCAAACGCGAACGCCAACGTCTCATCAATGGATTGGCCGAAGCATTTGCCATTGATGTGATGCCCTATAATACCATTGAAGACCGCATCGCCGCCGTCATCAATGGCATCGATTTTGAATTTGATGCAGCATATCGCCCCGTTCCCCAAGTCGTCTTCCCCGCCCTCATGCGCATTCGCATGAAACACCGAAATGACAAGGTCGTGCCCTTGCTTGCCGATTATGCCATCGAATATGCCTTGGTGAATCACCCCGAAATTCGCGATGCCTTTGACACGGGTGAAACCGATCTCTTGCTCGACAACCTCAATGACCTGCTCACAGACCGCGTTTATGAATCTGAACGCGAGCTTTCTGAAGATATCTTTCCCGAACTCAAAGACAAACACCTCAAATCTTTGGCGCAATTTTATACCAGCCAATGGAAAAGCATCTTCCGAGGCCTTAAAAAACATTTCACAGATGAACGTGCCATCAGACTCATTGACACCACAGAACAAGCCATGCTGGAATATGACATCTACGACGACGAAGACGCCAACTTACTCGACACCAACCTCAATCGGCTCGTGCAAGTGCTCTTTAACCCATACATCGAACAAGCCCGGCGTGAACACAGTGCAAATGGCAGCAAACTGCCCGACGTCAACTTAGGCCGACTTCTACAGGCTCTAAAAATTGACGGTGCAGACTTGGTCGCATTTCACGAGCGCCACCGTGAATATTTCAAGTTTTATACTGCTGTTTTGCGCGTACGCAATTTGCGCCAACTTAAACGCATCTATCGTGAAATCTATCTCGCCCTCCAAGATGAAATCTCATTTGCAGGCCGTGAACATATTGCCCAAGCAGCGCCCCAAGCAAAACGCCTGTTCACAGGTGATTCGGAAGAAGACCAAAAAGAACGGGTAGCGGCACCACCAGGATATCTCAAATATGCACGCAAAGAATTGGGCAAACTCGGCAAATTGATGAACGACTTTGTACTGGAAGGCACACTCACAGACCGCGTGCAAACCATACAAAACGAAATCACCAAACTGCGCCAAGTGGTCATTGGCACCTCTCAGATCTTATGTGCGCCCAGCAAAGATGTGAGCATCATCTACCGCAGTTGGCCCGGTAACGATTGCAACACGGGTGACCTCAAACAAATCATGTGCCCCGATGGTTCCTTCTACAAAATTATCTCCGATGGTCTTTGGAAAGGCTACTTTACCCTTGTTGAACTGCGCAACAGAAACACACGTGGCCTGCTCTTAGACGTGCTCAACTTCAGCGGTCTTAAAATGGAAAATGAAAATTTTATCAAAGTACTCATGCACCAAATTATCCAAACCGCACAGAAGAATGGATTTGACTACGTACTCACCAGCCCCACAGACATTCACATCTCCAATCGCGATTACATCCGTCGCACCTTCCACAAAGCCTTCCCATCTCTTGGACTCGTGCAAAACTTTAGCTTAGTCAACACGCCCACAGCACGATTCCAATCGCTCAACCCAAACCAATCTATTGCTTGGCAATCCCCAAACATCGAGAATTGACATCCAAAGCATCACCGCTTATCTTCTGGTGCGCAAAGAGGAATGGCGCATCGCGTCTGGCGTTTGCCTCTCTCTTTGCTCTGCGCTTAGCGCTCCGCACGTTTATCCGTTCTTGACCCGAGGTATCCTATGTCCACACCTGCCCCAGAAATCCGAACCCTTAACAATGGCATTTGCGTGGTTGCCGAACCCATGCCCGGAGCCCAATCCATTGTCATGGGCATGCGCTTCACCTTTGGTGCCAAAGACGATCCTGAAGATCGTTTGGGCATCACCCGCATAGCAGAAGATGTGCTCTTTAAGGGCACGCCCACTCACGATGCCCATGCCATCTTTGATGCATTTGACAACCTCGGCATCAGACGCAGTTCATCAACAGCCATTGAGCATACCACATTCCAAGCCCAAATGCTGCCCGCAAACTTCAAACCCGCCTTAGCGCTTTATGCCCAATTCTTTCGCAGCGCATCGTTTCCTGACCCACAAGTTGAAATTTCCAAAACCATTACCCTTGAAGAACTCAAACGTTTAGAAGACGATCCCTCACAGCAAGCACTTTATCTCACCTATCAAATAGGGTTGGGTTCGCCCATGGGGCGGATTCCTTTAGGAAATCCTGAAACCGTGTCGGCCATTACACCAGCAGGTGTACGCCGCCATTGGGATGCCCATTGTACCCCCAGTAACCTTCTAATATCTGTTGCTGGGGGACTCACTGCCGACGAAATTTTCTCAATCATTACAGACGTCTTTGGCAGTTGGCAAGGAGAAGCAACCACACCCCAACCGACTCACCCAGTCACCATAGCCAACCGAAGCGAGCACCATGCCAAATCCTCAGAGCAAACCCACATTGCGTTGCTCTATGGGGGGACACCCCGCGGGCACGAACTGTATTATCCAGCCCAACTCGCCATCAGCATTCTATCGGGCGGAGGGTCCAGTCGTTTGTTTACCGAAGTACGCGAAAAACGTGGCTTGGCATATAGTGTGGCGGCTTTTTATCGCGCCAGAAGACACGGCGGTTTGGTCACCCTTTATGCAGGCACCACAGCAGACCGAGCCCAAGAAACGCTCGACGTGTGCCAAAATGAAATTGCACGACTTGGCCAAGATGTCACACAAGAAGAACTTACCCGCGCCAAAACAGTGATCAAAGGCGGTTTGTTCACCACAGGGGACCTGCCAGAAGGCCGTGCATCGGGCATCCTTGAAGACCTCTTTCTCGAAAACCGTGCGCGCTCCGTTGACGAAATTGCAACTGCCGTTGACACCGTTACCATTGACCAAATCAAACAATACTTAGACGCATTCCCCCCCACGCCGAGCACATTGGTCGTCTTGGGGCCCAAACCACTCAACAAGTCATAAACCGTCTTAAGGTATCGAAAAAGGAAATGGTATGACACCCGAACAACGCAAACAAATAGATGAAGAAGGCTACGTCATCATCGAAAATGCCATTGAGCCCATTGGCTTGGATCGTGTGCGAGAAGCTTATGAACGCATTCGAGCACAAACCGAACAAAAATGGCACGAAGATGTGAAAAATGGCACCGCCAAAGGGGGGTATGGTCACGGCCCGAATGCCCATACCATGTCGCGCGTAGATGAGCAAGATGAAGTCTTTCTCGATCTATCGGCCAACCCCAAAGTAATGCCATTGGTCAAAGACATCATCGGCCAAGCGCAATCGATGAGTGTCACCGCACATTGCCATCACGCAGGCACCAAAGCCCACACCAACTGGCATCGTGACTGGCCCGCGTGGACGCACCACCAGTGGATCATCAAAGCCAAAATCTTCTACTTTCTCGATGACCAAACAGAAGACATGGGCTGTTTTTCCATCGTTCCCGGCACGCATACCTTGCCCGATGGACCGCCCAAAGATCAATATCGCGACGATACGTTAGAAACCATGCCCAATATGAAAAAGATCACCGGCAAAGCTGGAGACGCCATCCTCTGGAACGTTTTGATGTGGCACACCGGCACAGCCAATATCAGCACCAAAGACCGCCGCATTATCATTGGCAGTTACCAACCCTTTTGGGCAAAAAAATGGGTCAACCGCACCCCTCCCCCTTTGGTCGTCAACTGGGCCGACACCCCTCAAAAGCGTGAACTACAAGGTATTCATGCCGTTGACGGACGGGCCTCTTGGGATCGGTTAGATGTACCCTACTTGCCTGAACACGCAGAAATGGTCAAACTGAAGAAGTTCTAAATCAAAAGCGCTAAGTGCTGAGAGCTAAGTGCAGATGGTGTTAAACGCTCTGTACTCAGCACCACGCACCTCAAAGTTTTTTAAGGAGATACACATGGCAGTCACAGACGTTATGGAATATCCACCTCCAACAGAAGAGGAACGTGCATTCTATGATGAAAATGGATACCTCATCATTCCCAATGCCATTGAACCTATTGGCATAGAACGCTTGCGCGCAGGGTTTGAAAATCGAGAAAGTGAACTGAGACCCGATTGGGAAGAATCGGTCCGAGAAGGCACTTTTAAAGGTGGATATGGCAACGGCCCCAATGCCCACACCATGTCTCCCGACTTTAACACCGACACCGCATTGCTCGATATTGCCAACAACCCTAAAATTTTGCCTTATGTCGAAAATATCACCGGCCCCGATTATCAAGTCATGGAAATGCTCTACCACAATCACCACGCGGGTGCAGCCGCGCACACAGGTTGGCATCGCGATTGGCCACCTTGGTCACACCCCCAATTCACACTCAAAATCAAAGTCTTCTATTTTGTTGATGACCAAGACGAAGACATGGGCTGTTTCTCCCTTGTGCCAGGCACACAAAGAAACCCCGAAGGCCCACCCAAAGAACAATATAAAGGCGAAGACTTAGAGACCATGCCCAACATGAAAAAAATGGCCTTTAAGGCGGGCGATGCCATCCTCTGGAACGTCTGCTGCTGGCACACCGGATGCGCCAACATAACAGACCGAGACCGCCGCTTGGCCATCTTTGGTTACATGCCCTTCTTTGTTAAAAAGTACGTATCAAAAGCCCCCGCAGAAAGCGTCATCACCTGGGCAGACACCCCCATGAAGCGCCAACTGATGGGTATCCATTGCGTACATGGTCGCCGAGGTTGGGACCGTGCCGATATACCCTATTTGCCAGAACACGAAGAAATCGCTATGAAGAAAAAATTATAAAGCAGAGAGATGGAAGAAGATAAGGATTGCGATCTATCTCTTCTTTCTTTTTTCTGCTTCCTTCTTCCTTTCTTTTAGGAGTCTCAATGTCTTCACCTTTTTCTACCCACACGCTTGACAATGGACTGACCCTCGTCTTTGAATCCATTCCGCGCATTCATTCGGCGGCTGTGGGATTTTTTGCCAACACGGGTTCGCGTGATGAACCCGCAGGCATCACGGGTATCTCACACTTTCTCGAACACATGTGCTTTAAAGGCACGCCCAACCGCGATTGGCGCCAGCTGTCACTGGATGTCGATGACTTGGGTGCCATGTGGAATGCTTACACATGGTGGGAAGGAACGGCGTATTTTCATTGGGTGCAGGCAGAACGTGCAAGCGACTCCGTTGCAATATTGGCAGACATGATGCACTCACATTTGCCCAATGAAGAATTCGACATGGAAAAGAAAGTCATCCTTGAAGAAATAGCGATGTATCGCGATCGGCCAGATGCCCTCATTATAGATGACCTCATCCAAGAAGCCTTTGGGAGCCATCCACTGGGTCAAAGTGTACTGGGCACAGAAGAAACGGTAGGTGGTATTACCCGTGACCAAATGGCCGACTACTTCCAAAAAAGATATGGCCCCAACAATCTCACATTTATCATCACAGGTTCGTTTGACCAAAAGGAAATTATTCAAACCGTTGAAAAACACTGCGGTCATTGGGAACCACAAGAAAAAGGACGCACACAAGCCCCCCCGGATTTTCATGCATCCAGTCGCGTCATTCAAAGAGACAGCGTCACGCGCGAACACATTGCGTTGGCATTGCCGGCCCCACCCGCATCGGCTGATGATGCAACAACCGCAGACCTGCTGGCTTCTTATTTGGGTGCCTCATCAAACAGCAAGTTGTTCTGGTCTGTTATTCAACAAGGCTTGGCTGACGAAGTCTCCGCAGACTATGTGGGGTTTAGTGATACCGGGCTTTTCTATCTCTATGTCTCGGTTGACCCACAAAATGCATCGCAAGTGCTCGACATCGTCAAAAAAGAAATGGCCGACTTAAAAAATGGCATTGACGAAGGTGCCCTCCAACGCACCAAAACGAAATTTGCAACCGGTTTGGCTTGCAGCGGTGAAAATGGGCTCTCTCGATTCTCCCAAATTGTGGGCAGTCTCAGCACCAACACCCCGCTCAAATCATTGGCAGAAGAACAGGCTGAAATTGCAGCGGTGACGCCTAGGCACATTGCCGAATACTTGGAAAAGTATCCCTTAGACAAAGAGCCTGCCCTTGTGGCACTCGGTCCCATGGAAAAACTCTAAGAACCGCTAAACAAATAGAAAAGCCTCCCGAAAATATCACGTTTCGGGAGGCTTTTTGTTTTTGGTTCATCCGACATTTTGGCGGAAGACCTACGCAGATTCAACTTGTAACAGCGGATAAGGCTGCAAAACATCATCAATGGCTCGCGTCTGCCCAAAAAAGGACAAAACGCGCAAGAGCACCTCATCCACCACGGCATCGGGGCAAGATGCACCACAGGTCAACGCCACATCCAAAGGGTGTTTCTTTGGCAACCAATCGTGTGTGGTCATGATCTCACGCTTGGACAAAGAAAAATGCTGAATTTCTTTATCCGAAATCAATTCCGTTTCATTTTTCACAAAGTAGGTCGGCATCGCCGATTCACATAACTCAACAATATGTGATGTATTGGACGAATTGTAGCCCCCCACAACAAGAACCACGTCCGCTTTTTGCGCAATAAGCGCATACGTGGCGTTCTGATTTTCATTGGTTGCATAACACAGTGTATCAGACGTGTCGGCAAAGTGTTCGCCAATTTGATCGGCACCATATCGATCAAGCAACGCCTGACGAATGATCTGGGCGATCTCGCGTGTTTCTGTGGCCAGCATAGTCGTCTGGTTCACGACCCCAATGCGCGACAAATGTTGTGTGGGGTCAAACCCGTCTGAACATTTGCGCCCAAAACGTTCTTGAAAAACATCTGCCTCCAACTCACCTCGAATAATACCCGCCAAAAGATGCGCCTCTGCCAAATCTAATACCACCACGGCATGTGCATTTTGAATGGTATGTGAAAATGTTGCGCGTGTCTCCTCATGGCTCGCCTTGCCATGAATCACCACCGTATGATCACCTGCGCCCAATTGCGCACTGCGCTTCCACACCTTTTCAACAAAAGGACAGGTCGTATTATATGTATAAGGATCAATACCTCTGCTTTCCAACTCCGCTTGCACTTCTACGGTCGTACCAAATGCAGGCACCACCACAATATCATCGGATGTCAACAAATCCCAACCGACCAATTGCTCCCCTGACGGTGTAAACATAAACTTTACACCTCGGTCTTGTAGATCTTGGTTTACATTTGGATTGTGAATCATCTCACTCAAAAAGAACACCCGGCTATCACCATGTTCTTCCAACGTCTTATAAGCGATCTCAATTGCATTCTCAACACCAAAACAAAACCCAAAATGCCGCGCCAACAAAAAACGCACGGGGCCAAAATCCAACACAGAAGGCTCCAAATCGCGCTTCTTTGAATCTTGCACTTGGCGTGCGCGCTTCACGCGCGATATAATAGAACTCTTATAGAAAGTTGGGATATCAAATTGTCGTGCCATAATACATCCCCTAATTATTCCGACATCGGCAAATGAACCACACTATTTGTTTCAATAGAGCGATAGGCGGCCAATGCAATTTCTGTGGCTGCGCGACCATCGGCACCGCCTACGGGTGGGTCTTCGCCTTTTAAGATTGCTTCACTGAATGCGCGAAGTTCCTGCGTCACGGGGCTTTCATCTTTGGCCAAGTCAGATGCTGCGATGGCTGTTTCTTCACCATCGTGCCGCTTGTAGCGCAAACCACCTTCCTTGCCCCAAAAGGTAGGAAACACCACCGATCCTTCAGCGCAATCCAACCGCCCGCCATAACCACCGATCGCGCTGGCCTGACTGGAATGCAACACGCCCACGCCACCGTTTTTAAATCGCACAGACACCAATGCCACATCAGGAAAATCACATTTACGCTGTAGGTAAGTGCCACCCACCGCATAAACCGACTCGGCCTCTCCCATCACAAACCGTAAAAAATCAATCTCGTGTGCATTAATCTCCATCAGAGTTCCCCCGCTTTGCGCCAGTGACTGACGCCACGGTGCGGTCCACACGCCCCCCCAACCCCCACCCAAACGATGTACCGTCATCGTGGTCGGCGAACCCAAACCCCCATCGTGCGCCAAATCCCGCACCTTGCGATGCACCGGATGATACCGGCAAACCAACCCCACACCCAACTTCACGCCGTGCTGTTCTACGGCTTGCAACATCATATCACACCCCGCCAGCGTAGGGGCCATTGGTTTTTCTGAAAAAATATGCACCCCAGCTTCTGCGGCAGCCAGAGTCGGCTCGACATGTAAAAACGGCGGTGTGGCAATGAGCACGGCCTGCACATCTTCACGCGCCAACATCGCGCGATAATCGGCCTCATAATCGCTCTTCACGTCTTCTGCAAGTGCACGGCCTTTTTCTTCATCCACATCACTCACACAAACCACACGGGCACAATCCAACACCACAGCCCCCTTCGCCAAACTCGCGCCCATATTGCCACAACCGATTACACCCAATCCAAGCATTTCCATAATAGCTCCTTATCAAACGGCGACAGAAAAAAACCATTGGAACCACAGATAAACACAGATAGATTAAACAGACCACCCAAACGGTTTTAACGGTAAGGCATTTGAAGTGTTCATGCAAGTGCAAACCGTGAAACCGCTTGACAGATGCCCAAAACCAATCATGTATTCTGTGCAGCTATATTTCTACACATGCCAACCCTCACAAAAGGTACGCCGCAATGTCTTCGCTAAACACCACCATGTGGACCTATCCCTGGGATTTGAACGACGAAGGATACAGCACGGTTCTTGGCAAACTTAAGAATGACATGGGCCTCAACGCCATCAACCTCGCATCGGCTTATCACACCTTTGATATGTTGCGTCCGCATTTGCCAAAGAATAATGTCTTACAAATATCACAAGCCGCAACCTACTTCCAACCCCAATTGGATCTCTACAACGACACCTGTATCACCCCCCCCACCAGCACCTGGATGGGCAATGACAACTGGTGGGGAAAAGCCGCCGAAGAAGCTGCTCGAATAGACCTCGATCTCAACGCCTGGACCGTTTTCTTCCACAACTCCAACCTTGCACAACAGCACCCCACGTGTGCCATTGAACGCTGCACGGGAGACAAGAGCGCTTCTGCCCTTTGCCCAGCCAACCCCAATGTGCGTGTTTATGCCATTGCCCTATCACAAGACTTGGTGCAAAACTACGGCATCAAGATGCTCGAATGCGAATCTCTCGACTACGCAGGTTGGGGCCACAGCCATCACCATCTCAAACACGGCGTACCCTTTGGCCAAGGCGGTCAGTATCTCTATTCACTCTGCTTTTGCACCTCGTGTCAAAACAAAGCGATGGAAGCCAACATCGACATCACCCGCCTTCGTGAACAAGTCACCCAAAAAATCCACACGCTATTTGCCACAGGTCACCCCATTGACACATCACCAGAGGAACTTGCAACAGAAATACCCGAACTCACGGCATTCAACCAAATGCGTGAGAATGTGGTTACCTCACTGGTCCACGAAATCAAAAACACCATTCAAATTCCACTCTCTTACATTCTCATGGGCAATGCCACAATCAGTGGATCAAACCCTGAAGCCATTATTCAAATTGCCGAAACGGTGGAGATTCTCTCTTATACACAGGACACGCAACGCACACATCAAGCCATTTCCCAACGTTTGCCCTTATTACAAAGTCCTGATCAACTCGTTGTGGGTCTGCAAGCCTATCCACCCGCATCTCCAAATGCAGAAACCCTGTGCCAAAACATGGACACAGCACAAAAACTCGGCATCAGCAACTTCGCCTTCTACAACTATGGCGTGATGCCCATGCCTTCATCAGATTGGGTAAAACAAGCCGTAGAACAAGCCCAGAATTTCATATCCACATCACACTAAAGGAAAAAACATGCCCCTTATAGACCATACCCCACTCAGGAAACTCCTCGCAGACCTCTTTCAATCGGTCAACCTACCCGAAGACCAAGCCCATATTATGGCCAATCACTTGGTAGAAGCCAACCTCATGGGCCACGACTCACACGGCGTGATACGCACACCGAGTTACTTGCGTGGTATCCAAGCGGGAAAAATGAAACCCGTGGGTGACCTCAAAATCGTACGAGAATCCCCAGCTTCCTTGGTCATTGATGGCGAAGGGTCTTTGGGCATTGTCCTGGCGCATCGCGCCATGGAAATGGCCACTGATCGCGCGCTCGAACATACCTTTGGTGCGGTTGCCGTTCATCAATGCAGTCACATTGGGCGCTTAGGCGACTTTCCACCCAAGGCCGCAGAACGCGATTGCATTGGCCTCCTCATGCTCAACGGCGGCTCCCGCTTCACCGCACCCTTTGGCGGCACAGGCCGTCGCCTTCCCCCAAACCCCATCGCATTTAGTGCACCCACCCTGAATGGTCCCCCACTCATGCTCGACATCACCACAAGTATGGCAGCCGGTGGCAAAGTGCAAGTATACGAAGCACGTGGCGAGCAAGTACCCGAGGGATGGTTGGTCGATGAAAACGGCAAGACGGTTACCGATCCCGCAATCTTCCATGAAGGTTTGGCCGCTATGTTACCCCTTGGCGGCTCTTTGGGTCACAAAGGTTACGGATTGGGCATGATGGTTGACGCCATTGCAGGGGGGCTCTCTTGGGCAGGGTGCAGCAGTGAAAAACCCACCCGTGGCGGAAGTGGATTCATTGCCATTGCCATTAAGATCGATAGTTTCATCGACGTAGCCGACTACAAACAAGAAATCCAAAACCTCATCGATTGGGTCAAATCATCACCCGTTCACCCCGATCATGGCAAGATCTATTTACCGGGCGAAATTGAACAAGAACGCCAAACCCAACGCGAAGCCGAAGGCATCTTCATTGAAGACAGCACCTGGGATGCCATTTGCGAATCGGCAAATGGGCTGGGGGTTACGCCACCAGAAACGAAATAATTGCGACCATATAAAAAAGGGCCGCTGGATCAAAAGATCCAGCGGCCCACCCTCGCCACATATGCCTGTCACTATGCTAAACGGTCAAATTTCTCATCATCTCTCGCCAAGGGTGCCCGGTGCAAATCACTGCCCATCGCCACATCAATAAACACTTTTCGCACCTCGCCATTCACCTTGCGATATTCATAACCTACCACGCCAGCCTGTAACAATTTGCCAAGTGCTTGCAATGCACCCTCGGCCTCTTTGGAAGACAAATCACCCAAAGCACCCATCAACGACTTGCCACCGCCCAAATCCAACACATCATCCAAAAACCCCATCACATTCGATCTATCGTGCTTTGGCGCAAGCGTTGTGATATCTTCAGTCGCGTCTTTTGCCCGCTCCAATGCCTGATTCAGCAAATTGGCTTGCGTTTGTCCCAGTCCGGCAATCATCAGACCCTCACAACTGGAATATGTTTGTAATAACTGACGACCATTAACGCAATCAGTGCAAACCCGCCCAAAACGGTGCCAGCCACAAACCACGACCTGATATTGTGTCGCGTTTCATTGGCCAAAGACGCACAACCGATGCCAAAAAGCAAATGAAGAACGAGAAGTAAGTAGAGATAGGTCATTTTGGGCCACCTTTAAGAAACTGTAAACAAACGACTTAAAAATTCAACCGTCATTATCGCAATACATCTTTGTACTACTTGTTATATGTATCGACCAATCTCCAAAAACCTTTACCTAAAACCTGAATACGTTGTACTGTGTCATTGGAATCTCTACAAATTGGATGCAAGCCGGACACGCCATCTTTGGTGGGCAAAAATAACCACGCCTTAAGATTGGTGTTGCAAATTGGTAAAACTCGTTGTAATAAAAGGGCGCTCACTTTCTCTTCTTTGTCCTTGAACCTACGGGAGTTCACCTATGCCTGTTCGCACACCACGCAGCCTCGCAGCCTTCAACCGCAAAACCCTACCCCTTATCGACAAAGCCACACAAGGCCGTCGCATTCTCGACGACGTCAAACGCATTATAGAAACCGACAAGTGGAACTCCTTTGATCGATTCCACGACACCACCGAAACACTCGTCAATTCTTACGAAGCTTCTGGTGCCAAAGCCGAAGTCTACAAAATTCCCACAGGCGGTAAAATCGGTTCAGGCCGCTGGATCATTCCCAAAGCCAGTGACATTCGTTCGGCCACCCTCGACATCATTGCGCCCGTCCGTCAAAAAGTGCTCAACTACAAAGACAACCCCTGGCACGTCATTCAATGGAGCGCGTCTACGCCACCAAAAGGTATCGAATGTGAACTCGTGGTGATCGACGACCAAAAGCAATTGGAGTCTCTGCGTCCAACCGCCCTGCGCAACAAAATGGTGCTCACCAACCTCAACGCACGCAACCTCTTCAAAACCATTGCCGACAAAGGGGCCGTTGGTCTCATTACAGACTGTCCACAAAACGGTTTGCCCAATGCCACACCCTGGGTCAAATTTGGCTGGGGCTCCATCAACAGTGCCTACGGCAATCTCCACTTGGTCGGTCTCGTCCTCTCCCAAAACGACGGCAACAAACTCCGCGAACAAATCAAAAAACACGGCACACTCACCGTTCGCGTCAAAGTAGACATTCAAGACTACGTAGGATCTCACGACCTCGTCAGCGGTCTCGTAGTTGGCCAAGACAACCCCCAAGAAGAAGTGTGGGCACTTGCACACAGTGCCGAACCCGGTGCCATTGACAATGCCTCGGGCGTGGCGGTCTGTCTCGAAATTGCCCGCACACTCGAAAGTCTTATCGCTTCAGGCAAACTCGCACGCCCCAAACGAACCATTCGCCTGCTCAGTGGTTACGAGTGTTACAGTTTCTTCAACTATATGGAACACACCCGTCGCTTACAGCTCCCAATTGCAGGTGTGTGTATCGACACCGTAGGCGCACGTCCAGACCTTTGCGCTGGGCAACTCTCTTGGCGGTCCACAATTCCAATGTCTGCCACCTTTGTCGATCGTGTTGGCGCGCACATTCTCAACGCAACACTCAAAAAAAGCGACTCGGGTTACACACTTAAAGAAGGCGGCTTTGTCTCCACCGCCGACACCTTAGCAGGCGACCCAAAGTACGGTTTCCCCTGCCCCTGGATCTCCACGCACTACCGCGAAGAAGGCAAAAACTGGAACGCCTACCACTCCTCCAACGACGTGCCCGCACTCTTGAGTACACACGGCCTCAAAGCCAGCGCTGTTGGAATGGCGGCCTACCTCTATTACCTCGCCAATGCCAGCGACCCCGACGTACGCGACCTTGCAAATGCCGAAACCGAATACACGTGTGACCAACTTCGCCAAACACGTTCGTCCGAAACCGCGTCTTACCTTCGGGAACAACACAAAGTCTCTCTCACCCAACTGCAACGTTGGCTCTGGAACAGTGACAAAAACGAGGTTCTAAACCACGTCGCACAATTAGAACAACAAGTTCGCGAGACAGGACCCAAACCCAAAAAACAATCGCGCATTCCCGAAAGTGCCAAACGCGTACCACGCCGCACAGCATTCCTGTCTCCCACACCCGAAAACACACCGCCCCCAATTGCTGACCGCATTCGCAAATCGGGCTTGCCCTCGTGGGCACTCTTTTGGGCAGACGGCAATCGCAACCTATCCGAAATCACCAGCCTGCTCTCTGCCGAACACAACAAAAAAATTGCCATCGAAAACGTGATCGAATTCTTTGAAGCCCACGCCCAACTCGATTACGTCCAGCTCATCGAACCCGATCAAATCATCAACAAGGCCCAACTCATCCGCGACTTCAAAACCCTCGGTTTACAATCGGGAATGGACGTGATGGTTCACAGTGCCCTTTCCAAAGTCGGCCACGTAGAAGGCGGCCCCAACACCGTAATCGACGCCATCTTAAGCATCATTGGCAAACGCGGCACCCTCGTTATGCCCTCCTTCAACCACGGCGCCGCACACGTGTTTAACCCGCTCACAACCCCCAGCACAAACGGTGCAATTCCCGACGCATTCTGGCGACGCCCCGGCGTTGTGCGCAGTGAGCACTCCTCGCACGCTGTTGCCGCCTTAGGCCCCAAGGCCGAAACCATTTGCGCCAACCATAACACCACGGGCTGCTGGACAGCCGACAGTCCTATTTCCCGCGTGATTCACAACGGCGGTTATATTCTCTCCCTCGGCGTTGACCACAACAGCAGCACAGCCTACCACGCCGCCGAAATCTCCGTGCCGTGTGGTTGCATTGACCCATTTGGTTATCCCAAAAAAGTCCTGATCAATGGCACCGTAAGCGACGTGCCCGGCCTTGCCTTCCGCAACGGCCCGTGTCCCGCATCTCCAAGAAAACTCAACACCGCACTCAAAAATCGACAAACACACGGCAAAATTGGCAACGCCGATTCCACCCTCGTCAAAGCCATTGACCTTTGGAACGCGCGACGTCGCCACCTCAAGAATCTGTGCCCAACGTGCCCGGTAAAACCACGTTATCCAAATGAATAATCAAAAAACAGTATTGCTAATGCTGTATCCAACGCATCTGTTATCGATTGAAATTTAGCGATATCAGAAATAGGCCCAACTGCAGTTAAGGAGCAAATATGAAAATCGGCACCTACAACGTGCTTGGATTAACAGGTTATCCCAAAGAAGAAGCCGCAGCCGCAATCGGGCCTCCCGGCGAAGAAAAAAATGGCGAACACTTCGTTCGCGTATTCTCTGAGTTAGAGTGCGACATTCTCGGTTTACAAGAAGGCGTTACCGTGCGTGCAATACAGTACATTGCCAAAACAATGAATCGCTACGTGGCAACATTCCCGTCACCCATTAACTGGCCAGGACACGTGCTCTCGCGTTACCCAATTTTAGAATCGCGCGTATTTAGCCACACCGACCCACGCCAGCAAACCCCACCTTTCAGCCGCACGTCGGGTGCCGCACTGTTGGCAATAAATGACACAGCCAAACTGTGGTACGTCAATCTACATTTGCATCCCAGTGATGTAGACCTGCGTGTTCAAGAAGCCGACATCATTAAAGATCGATTGCAAGCCCTCCAAGCCATCACGGAAAGCATAATTGTTGTTGGGGACTTTAACAGCGAAGTAGACGAACCCGTACATCAACACATCAAAGCACTGAAATTTGCCAACGCAATGGAAACGGTGGGCGGTGGCATTCAAGTCACAATGGATACGACGGGCAAACGAACACATAGTATCGATCATATTTACGTTAGCGCCTCATTAATACCACATTTAAAAAGTGCCACAGTCGTTCGCAATCCAGGTTTTCGCCACGACGGCCCTCAGGAAAAAGGCGTTTGGGTACATTCCGATCATCTACCCGTTGTTGCACAACTTGACTGGCCAATCAGCAGTTAAAGTTGAATGGTTCAAAGGAAATGGTTATGTTGAATAGATGAAGTAACGCAATTTGGCAAGACCTTCGAAATTGGATGGAATTCGTTGTTTCGCATTACGGTCGAGATTGACGCCATTGTTGCGGAGATTGAAGGGAATAACGCATGATTTTAGAAAATAAATTAAACATCACCCATCAGGTTGAGCTGGCCAAAGCCGAGGAAAAAATCAGTAAGCAAAAAGCCAAGCAGCTGTTTGATTCTGGCGATATCACCAAGGTGGAAGTCGGCACCTTTGCAGGGATTGCTTTTATTCATGCCTATTTGTTTGAAGATATTTATGACTTTGCAGGCAAAATCCGCCAAGTAAATATCGCCAAAGGTGATTTCCGTTTTGCGCCGCTGATGTATTTACAGCAATCGCTGGCCTATATCGACGCCATGCCCCAAGGCAATTTTGACGAAATCATCGAAAAATATGTGGAGATGAACATTGCTCACCCTTTCCGCGAGGGGAAAGCGAATTTAAAACCGAGGAGCTGTAGCTATGGGCAATGCAAGCTTTATGGAAAAACTGCTTGAAGGCGTTGTTGGCTAAAGCTGAGAGTGAAATGGATATTGCAGAGCAAATTTATAACCTGAGAACCCAAACGGGTTTGAGTCAAAAAGAACTTGCAGATAAGCTTGACACATCGGCTTCGGTAATTTGTTGTTTCGCTATTTTTTAAATCCCTAACTTCTGGAGCTTTTCATGAACACATCCCAATCTGCCGCACACCACGCCGAAAGCTCCCAATACCTCGCAATGGGTGTTTCCTCTGGAATGCGCACTTACGTGACCAGTCCCCCGCTCTTTTTCGAACGCGCAGACGGCCCTTATTATTACGATGTAGACGGCAACAAATTGCTCGACCACACCCTTGCCTGGGGGCCCCTCATTCTCGGTTCCAATCACCCCCAACTCAACCAAGCCGTCATCGAAGCCCTGCAAAAATCTTACACCCTCGGTGCCCAACACCCCGGTGAAATTGCACTTGCCAAACGAATGACCGAAGTCATACCCGGTGTGGAGCAAGTCATTTTCTCCAACACAGGCACCGAAGCCATTCAAACCACGCTTCGCCTCGCACGCACCCAAACGGGCCGCTCAAAGTACATCAAATTTGAAGGCCACTACCACGGTTGGGCCAACAATATTTTGCTCAGCTACCACGCCACAGACGAAGAAGCAGGCAACATTGAAGCACCCAACGTCGTGCCCTCAATGGGTGGCCAACCCGCCTCAGAATACAGCGACGCCATTGTCCTGCCCTGGAACCGGCTCGACTTACTCGAACAAACATTCGAAAAACACGGCCACGAAATCGCTGCCGTTTTCACCGAACCCCTCTTGGCCAATTCCGGTTCCATTGAACCCCAAGACGGTTTCTTACAAGGCCTCGTTGACCTGTGCAAAAAACACGGTGCCATTTCGGTCTTTGACGAAGTCATCACAGGTTTTCGCCTCGCTTTAGGTGGTGCCCGAGAATTCTTCGGCGTCATTCCCGACGTGTCTGTTTATGCCAAAGCCCTCGCTGGCGGTTTCACACTTTCAGCCGTTGCAGGCCGCAAGGAATTCTTCGACGTCATTCGCGACGGCAGCACCATTCACGCAGGCACTTACAACGGCAACACCATCAGCCTTGCCGCAGGCAAAGCCACCCTTGACATTCTCGCAGCCAACCCCGACAACCACAACCGAATGCACCTCCACGGTCTCCAAATTCGCAAAACCATCGAAGCAGAAGCCAAAAGCAAAGGCCTGCCCTTGTGCACCTCAGGCGCAGGCACCGTCTTCAACGCCCACTTTGGCACCGAAACCCCTCCCACGCACTACCGCGAATACGCCCAAGTCGATATGGACACCTACACCCGATTTCGTGCCCATATGTTAGACAACGGCGTGCAACTCCTGCCCGACGGACGTTGGTACGTAGGTCTTGCCCACACACCCACAGAACTCGAACTCGCCCAAGACGCTATTCACAAAAGTTTTCAATTATTGTAGTTTATTAAACGTCTCAAACCCTTTTATTTCAGCCATTTTATATAATTCGCTTACGAAAACATATTTTTGTCTTACCACACATTAATTTTCCTGTACCAAGAAATCGACTAAATATCCGCGTCAATCAACTTGACATTCGTATCTTATTACGTATCATTTAAAAAAAGTCATACGTAACACCAAACACAGGAGGCCAAAATGGCTACGAAGAAATTGACCCTGAGTGCGCCAGAAGAAGTCATTGCCGATGCCAAGCGAATCGCAATTCAAAATAATACCAGCGTTTCGGCTCTTTTTACCCGACTGATTCGCACAATTGACCAAAAACTCGATCCAGACACATCACTGGGCCCAATCACGCTGCGCGCCTCTGGTATGGTAACGCTACCAGCGGATCAAACCGAACAAGAACTGCTCGAAGACGCACTCAGCGAAAAATATGGGCTTTCATCATGATCGTGTTTGTCGATACCAATATCCTACTTGACGTACTTGTCCGTAGAGAACCTCACTATCAGAACTCAGCACGGGTGTGGACACTTGCCGAACGTGGGGAAATAACAACCTATATTTCGGCAATCAGCTTCAACAACATCTACTATATTCTCCGCAAAATCGATGGCAAGACAGCGGCCAACAATGCCTTAAAGTTGTTGCGCGATGTATTCGAATCCATCCCACCCGATACCAGAATAATCAACCAAGCCATCGACTCAGAGTGCGACGACTTCGAAGACGCCATTCAGTTTCATTCGGCCGTGCGAGTTGGTGCACAGGTTTTGATCACCCGCAATCCAAACGACTTCCCTACTTCATCTATAACCATAGCCTCCCCTGATGAATTTTTGAAACTTTGGGCTACACGTTAAACTTCCCACCATCTATAAAATGCAAAAAGGGTTGCGCAACTCACGCGCAACCCTTTTTCGTTTTCCAAAAAACAGGCCTGTTTCCCCGAAATCAAACCCTGTCCCTATGCCACCCGTTTCAACAAGTCAATTACCATTTTTTCTAAAAAACCAGCATGGTTCTTTTGACAAGTATAACATTCAAATTCAAGCAATCGTATCCAACCCAATGCGGTTCCCCCCCAAAAGGTCTGCGTGAGAAGGATGGCAGGTAAACAAGATGACCTGTTTATCTGCCGCAAATTCTTTTATGACTTCGGCCCCCATTTCCTGCCGTTTAGGGTCCAAATCTACAAAGGGATCATCCAACACCAAAACGCCTTCCGCTTCCTGCAAAAAATATCGTGCCATTGACAATCTGAGTGACAAGGCAAGTATATCACGAGTCCCAGCCGACAACAAATGATATGGCAAAATTTCACCATCATTGCGTATAAATCCCTGAGGCATGCTTTTGTCCATATCAACTTTGGTATACCGCTTATCCGTAATGATCGACACATAGCGCGAAAGGTCTTCTTCCAAGCCCTGATAGGTATTGCTATCCATCTCTTCGGCCAATTTGGATGTCAAATCGTAAATCTGGCCAACAGACGCTCCCGTTCGCAATACGCGTTCAAATTGATCCTCTGATTCCTCATATTGTATCTGTAATTCTTCAGCAGAAAAATCAGGTTCTGACTTTTCAAACTCTTTGCGATCCAAAAGAAGCGTATTGCGTTCTGTCTTTTTTTCATCAAGAGATGTTTTGGCTTCATCAAATGAAGCTGCAAAAGCATCGATATCATCCACACCCTCAGGAACGGGAGGCAAAAGATCAATTTTCTTTTGAATCTCATCTTGAGCCAGGGTTTCTTTTGCCAAGTTGAGCAACAGCGTTTTTTTATCCCCATGCCGTTCTATGAGCTCATCCAGCTTTTTTTGATGTGTAGAAAGCGCCGTCTTGAGTTCCCCTATTTGACGTTGAATCTCCAAAAGTTCCTCAACGACCTTGACTTCCGGCCTCACACCTTCCATATCTTCAACATCGCCTAATTCTGCTTGTAAGCTCTCAAGTGAATCATCGCCCAAAGCCTCTTCAAAACGTCGTTTTGCATACGTAATTTGGCTTGATACTTTCTCATATTCCTGGTTCAGACGAACAA
>JBLHJX010000009.1:0-45335 GCA_047619225.1 Candidatus Latescibacterota bacterium | reverse complement strand
TCCGGTTGTTATTCCCGAATTGCCTGATGTGCCAAAGTTTGTGAGTGGTACGGCGCGTTCTATTGGGTCCATGTTGTGTATG
Organism: Candidatus Latescibacterota bacterium; assembly: GCA_047619225.1. Lineage (GTDB taxonomy): Bacteria > Latescibacterota > UBA2968 > UBA2968 > UBA2968 > JABIFK01. Next base: position 45,253 of record JBLHJX010000009.1, on the reverse strand, counting down.
CCCCTTGTGATTGACAATGAGGTTGTGGGTGTGGTGAACATGAGCCATCCGTTGCCTGATGCGTTTAGCTCTGAAGACTCGCAATTGATGACCATCATTACAGATCAGGTGGCGATAGCACTCAACAACGTACAAATTTTTGACGATTTGCAGCAACAGAGTGTTTTCTTAGAAGATGAAGTGAACCGCGCAACAGAAGAGTTGCGTCGAACAAACGATGAGCTGACGTCTGCTTATGATGAGATCCAAAAAGCGAGCCAGATGAAGTCGCAATTTTTGGCGCATATGTCGCACGAATTGCGTACGCCTTTAAATGCTGTGATTGGATTTTCTGAGATTTTGGAAGATAAGACGTTTGGAGATCTTAACGAAAAACAAAGCCGTTACGTGCACAATATTTTGACGAGCAGCCGCCATTTGTTGGAGTTGATCAATGAGATTTTGGATTTGGCCAAGGTTGAGTCGGGTGAGATGCAATTGATTTTGACAGAATTTCTGTTGGAAGATTGTTTAGAGCAGGTGACAGAGGTGGTGAGGCCATTGGCCTCAAATAAGTCTATTACTCTGAATCACGATATTGACCCTGAATTGGGTTTGATTACTGGCGATGAAGGTCGGATCAAACAGATTTTGTATAATTTATTGTCGAATGCCATCAAATTTACCCCGGAAGACGGTCGTGTGGATGTTTTGGCTGGGCGACGAGATGATGGTACACTTGAAATTGCCGTGGCCGATACGGGCATTGGCATTAAGAAAGAGCATCAAGATCTCATTTTTTCGGAGTTTCGACAAGTTGAAGAAACCTACTCGCGACGCTATGAAGGCACTGGATTGGGGCTGGCATTGACGCGGCGGTTGGTGGAGTTGCACGGCGGGAAGATTTGGGTAGAAAGCGAAGTGGGAGAAGGCAGTACGTTTACTTTTACGACGCCGCAAAAATAAGTCTTCGGTGATGATGGCATGAAAAATGTGGTACCCTATCGATTTTTTTGATGGGGTATTTTTTTATGGTGCCTTCGGCGACCTACTTTTCTTGGTACACCCCAAGAAAAGTAGGCAAAAGAAAGGTGCCACTGCGTGGAGCTTTAATGTACTTCAGTGTTTTTACAAGCTTAAACCACCCTCACCTGCCCGCGCAGTTCCCACCCTTCCACCTCGTGTTCCACACGCCCTTCACCCACACATCACCCCTCACCAACTGCACAACGGCCCACACCACCCGTGGGTGATATCCGAGTTTGGAGATCATTTGTTTTTTTGTTTGTGGTTTTTTCGTGCCTTTCGTGAATGAATTCATGGAACAGGCTTGACAAGAATAAACAGAGACATATATTTGATGACTTATCCGATCAACAAATATAAGAATTAACTGGAGGTTTGGAAATATGGCTGGTTTGATTGTTCCGCACGGGGGTGTGGCTGAGCCCGTGAATTGTATTGTTCCTGAGGTTGAGGTGGTCGCATTTCAAGATAGCGTAAAAGATTTGGTAAAGGTGCCGGTGACGGATGCTGATTTGTCGTCGGTTTATCGGTTTGGTGATGGGGGGCTTAGTCCGTTGACTGGGCCGATGGATGGGGCGACTTATAACCGTGTGTTGGATGAGTCGGTGATTGAAGTGAATGGGAAAAAGTATGCTTGGACGATTCCTATATCGTTGCCTGTTACGGCAGATATGGCTGGGCAATTGTCTTCGGGACAAACGGTGGCGTTGGTGAATGCTGCGGGTGATGTGGTGGCGTCTTTGGACATTAGTGATGTGTTTGCGTGGGATAAACAGAAGTATATTCAAAGTGTGTATTTGACTGACCGTACCGATCACCCAGGTGCGGATATGGTGTTGAAGAACGATGCTGATAAGACGCATTTGTTGGGGGGCACGATTCGGGTGTTGCCACAACCCAAGAATCCAAGTTTTGGCCAGTATGTGAAAACACCGGCTGAAGTGCGTGCTTTATTGGCTGAAAAGGACTGGGACCGTGTTGTGGCGTTTCAAACGCGGAATGCACTGCATCGGGCGCATGAATATGCACTGGTTTATGGGTTGGAAACCTTGCTTCGGCAAGGACACAATGCGGGTGCGTGTTTGAACCCATTGGTGGGTGAAACCAAGGGTGATGATGTGAATGCCGAGATTCGGATGCAGACGTATGAAGATTTGATTGATGGACGTGGCATGGGTGACGGGGACAGTGATGCCGAGTTGTGGACCGCTCGTGGTGAAACCGTGCCAGATCGTGTGATTTTGTTGGGGTTGGATATTAAGATGTTTTATGCAGGTCCTAAAGAAGCCGTGATGCATGCAATTTATCGGCAGAATTTTGGGTTTACCGATATTGTGATTGGCCGCAAACACGCCGATGCGCCTTATTTTGATGGCACGGCCATTTGGGGTGATTTTGACGCGCACGAAATTTTTGACAATTTGAACGGTGATTTGCAAATTCAACCAGTGAAGGTGGGTTTTGCCGCTTATTACGAGTCTTTGGGGCGTGTCGATTTGATGGAGAATCACCCCGATGAAAAGCCGGTGTTCATTTCTGGGTCTCAGGTGCGTGAAACACTGTCGAAGGGTGAACAAGTTGACCCGCGTATTATGCGGACCAGCACCTCCGATATTTTGAGCAAAGCAATGGCAGGGTAGGAAAGGCAATGGACAATTACTCGCTACGCTCGTGAGTTTACGGTTGATAATGGACAATGGATAATGAAAGTTGAAGGCTGGATACCCGATAGAACCGTTCGGGTGTGACAAGTAGGCGGTGTTATTACAAAAGAAAGGCGCGTTTGGGATTTTATCCTAGACGCGTCTTTTTTTGCCTATGAGGAGGGGGATCGGAAATATTTTCTTTGTTTTGGATGTTGGGAAAAGAACTGGAATGAGTGTAAAGTATTGATTTATAGTAAATAAGTTGAAATGGTTACGCATGGCACGGGGGTTGCGATATGCCAAGTGGTGAGTCATACCCGCAATAAGTGCTCATCCAATGGATATTTTTGTCGATATAATATAATACCAAGAAGATTTATATCGTAATACGCATCGGGCGGGTCGATGCTTAAGGCAGGGAGAAGAAAGAAGTAAGATGTGAGAAGATGGTTCTTGATCATTTAAAAGGAATTTCTTCTCTCCTTTTTCTTTTTTCTTCTGACTGCAATTCCCACTCTACCCTGTAAGAAGGGGGTTGTTATGTTGGCCAATTTGTTTAAGAAGACCAATTCGACGCGTGGTGTTTCGCATCCTGCGTTGCGGCGTTTGAATCAAATGGATGCACGTTCGGCGGTGTGTACTATGGTGCGCACGGCTGATGGGCGAGATGCGCGTGCTGAAGTGGGGCCTGTGTCTTTTTATCGTCGGGACAATCGGCTCTTTATTCGAGATCAAGCGTTGTTCTTGGTGCCTCCTGCTGTTTCAAAGGTGCCATTTTCGGGACGGGGTGAGGTCTTAAATTTGCAGTTTCAACACAATCAAACGCCTTATAATATGCATTGTGAAGTGGTGCAGCGCGTGCGTTTTTCCGAACGTTTGTTGGGGGGGTTGGAACCCCGTGAGCCTATTGGTTATAAAATTTGTCCTTTGGGCAATGTGAACAAAGAAGAAAACCGTGGTACGTTGCGTTTTGCGCATGTACGTGGTGTTAAGGGCCCACAGGTGTTCCCGCATTTTCGGTTTGATCTGTTTGTAGAAAATGTTGCCTTCAATGGGTTGGCACACGAAACACCACCCACAATTGTACCTTTTCCGGGTGATGATACCATTCCTGAAGCTTTGCAAGGCTGTAATGAGCCGGAAGAGATGGTGTCATTTTTTCAAAATATATTGCTCACCAATCCCGAGCATTTGCGCAAAGTACATGTGAGTCGGGTGACAAAAGAAACGCGTACGGGTGCCACTGAGTTGGTTGATTTGGGGTATTCGGATGTGTTGGGGTTGTCGGGTGATTTGAAACATGGGCAAATTCATTTGCGCAATCAACGCGTAGGCAAACAGGTCACTAAAAAACCGGTATTGAAATTTTCAGAAGGCGATTTGGTGGTGGTGCGGTTTGTTGGGCGTGGGTTGATACAGGGTGGTGATGTGCATTATCGGTGGCAGTGTCGGGTGCGCAAGTGCAGTTTGGAAACGGTAACCTTGCGTCCTGCTGGACCGATTCAAAAACAAACCGGTTTGCCCGCTGTGGTACGTGATTTTTGTGTGAGTGGTGTGGGTTTACAAAATAGCCCCATATTAGAGTCGTATTTGATGAATGGTGAGACAATCCCTGATGACCCCGATGAATTGTTGGCTGCTATGATGGGCAAAGGGGTTTTGATGCATTTTTATCCGCGACTGTATTATCCGGGTGATGTGGAAATGTACAAACCCAACCTTCCCGCCGCTTTCTCAATCTTGGGCGAAGTTGCGCGGGGACGCATTGACACGAGCAAAGACAAAGGTCGGCTTGCGAGCTTGGGTGTGTATTTTCGCCACGACCCGGTAGATTTTGACCCGACAACATTAGATGTGACTGCTTGGGAGCCGTTGCGGGGTTTGCGTGAAAACGCCTATTTTAAAGAGATTCACCGCTCGCTTAATGGTTTGCTCGCATATTTGGAAAACAAACAATAGCATATCAAGTTGAAAGTTATACTGAGCAAGGGGAAACCGCCCATCCAATAGGATGGGCGGTTTATTTTGTTGGGAATCTGTCTAAGCAAAAAGAATTGGATGGTAATCGCACGACCTTCGCACCGGAATAAATTCCAGTGCTACAATTGCAAAGTCCTTCGGACTAAAATCCTAAGATCTCATCTATTGAGTTACCGATGGATTAAAGCAACCGGCATAAAAGGGGAAGACGGTTTTATTATTTGATGCGTTGATTTTAAATTGTATTGTGTCTGTTGCTCTACGTTATGAATACAAAAAAAGCCTCGACAAGTGTCGAGGCTTTTTCGTTTAGGCGCTTATAGAAAAATAGTTATACCATTGAACGTAGGATGCGAAAAAGAGTGGTTCCAGTGACCTTTTATCACCAAGTCAATGGGCGTTAGCTAAGCAAGCCCAAGATCTCGCAGATCGGTATATTTATTTGGATACGCCTTACGTGTTTGACTGTTGTTTATGGAAAAAGACCCTGCCCCGTTCCTACATTGAGAGTGACCAACGTTTTTAAATGTTCTGTTACGTGTGTCATCTCTTCGCTGTAGTTGGGATTGTCGCCAACCAGGCTAAGCCAAGTTTGCCAGTGTTCTTGCGCGGTTTTGGTATCGTCTAAAGCTTCATAGGTTGAGGCGATCCCTTGCAATGTTTCGATGTCTTTGGGGTTTAGGTCTAAGGCACTTTGATAGGCGATGAGGGCCAGTTCAAATTTGCTGGCGGCATAAGCGACGGCACCTGTGAGTTGTTTGGGTTCTATTGCGTCGGGCAGAATATCTTGCACTGTGGTGCAGAGTTCTAAGGCGTCGTCGTATTGTTCTGCACTGGTATAAAGTGCGATGAGGTTTGTGAGCACGTCGGGATCATTGGGTGATAGATTGAGTGCGTTTTGGTATGCTGATAGGGCCTGTTCGAATTGGTGGTTGGTGGCGTGAATGAGGCCCAAATTGACGTGTGGGGTTGGGTTTTGTGGATTTTGGTCTATGGCATGTTCGTAATAGTATATGGCTTGGGTGGTATCTCCTTGGGCAAGTTGAAGATTGCCCAACCCAATGGTGGCTGCTGCGCCAACTTCTTGAGCGGCCATATAGGCTGCTTCTGCAAGATCCCATTCGCCTAAGGCCGCGTGGGCGTTGCCCAAACCGAGCTGGGCGTTGGCATTGTTTGTTTCTTTTTGCAAGAGGTTTTCAAAGGTTGATTTGGCGCGTAAGTATTCACCCTGTGTGAGATAAATGGCACCCAATTGTTGTTGTGCGGGTGAATAATTTGGGTCGATCTTTAACGCTTCGCGACAGGCACCTTCTGCATCGTAAATCCAGCCCATGTCGGCATACAGTTTGCCGAGATTGTATTGGTGCTCAGGGGCATTGGGGGCGTGGTGAATAGCACTTTGAAAGGCTGTTTCTGCGCGTTTTGTTTGGCCTTGTTGGATATAAAGGGTGCCTAAGATACGCCACCAATCGGATCGGGTGGGAGATATGGACAATGCTTTTTTATAGGCGTTTTGTGCCGCCATTAAATCACCCGTTGCCTGTGCACGCTGTGCACGTGTGGCGTAGTCTTGGGCCGTAGGCGTAGGTGCTTGGCGTTTGGGGCGCAGGGCTTGTGAAAGACGTGTGACGGCTTGCTGGGCGTCGGGGTGTTGTGGGTTGGCTTTGAGGGCTTGTTGAAAGGCGTTGAGTGCCGCATGTTGGTTGCCTAATAGTTCTTCAGCTGTGCCTAACCCAGCATATACGTTGGCACCCATTGCCCCTGCGTGCTGGGCCTGTTCGTAATAGACTTTGGCCTGGTCGGGTTGGTTTTGCGACAGATAAATCTGGCCCAGTTGGGCTGCCACATCCATTGGGCTGACACCCAATTCGAGGGCTTTTTGGTAGTGGTTAATGGCCAATATATTTTCATTTTGTGATGCATACAGATCGCCTAAGAGCAGGTGGAAGTCTCCGCGATTTGGATGGAGGCTCACACCTTCTTGCAAAGCCTCAATGGCTTCCTTTGTTGCATGGCGGCTGAGAAAATGTTTGACCAAACGAAGACGCAGGTCTGCTCTTTTGGGTGCTTGCTTGAGTGTTTGAAGATAGAGGTCTTCGGCTTCGACCATTTGGCCTTGGGCTTCGAGTGCATCGCCAAATGGCAATGCGATTTGGGGCAGTGCGATGCCGTGTGATTGTGCAGAGATGAAGGCTTTTATGGCATCGGTAAAGCGTTTTTGCGCCCCATATGTTTGGCCCATTGCCGCATAGATTTCTGCGCGGTTTGGGAGCAATTCAAGGGCATTTTGAAAGTGGGTTAAGGCGTTGTCATATTGGTCGATTTGATGGTCAAATTTGCCGCGTACAAGCTGGTATTCGGGATCTGATTTTGAAACGGATGCAATGCGATCTAAAACGACGCGCGCACGTGTGGTTTCACGGGCTGAGAGATGTGCGTCGGCAAGGGATATTTGATAGGCGAGTGCACCGGGCATTTGTTCAACGGCTTGTTGAAAGGCCAAAATGGCTTTGCGATTTTGGCCCATTGCCAGATACAGTCGCCCGGTTTCATATTGTGTTTCGGGGCGTTTGTTATATGCTGCAAGGGCTTTTTTGTAAGCTGATAGGGCTTTGTCTGGTTGATTTAATAGGCGATAAATGGTGCCTTGTAGATGGTAAGCTTCGTCGTCATAGGGTGCAATTTGGGTAATGGTTTCGAGCATGGCAACCGCTTGTGACAGGTCTTCCTGTTGCAGAGCCAAGTCTACCAAACCATAACGGGGGGTGGTGAATGCAGGGTCTTTTTCAATGGCGGTTTCGAAGGCTTGCATTGCGGTTTTGGGGCGGTTCTGAAGCCCGTAGATGGTGCCCCGATAGGTGTGTGCCGTGGCTGATTCGGGGTCGTGGCGAAGGACACGTTCAATGCTTTTGATGGCTTTTTTGATGGTGCGTTCGCGTTGTTTTTCTGTGGTTAAGGTGGGTAGCTCTAAAACGAACTGTTCTATTTTGGCTAAGTTTTGGTAGGTTTTGAGATCTGTTGCTGGGGTGTATTGTAATGTGGTGAGATGTGCGTTGATATTGAGCGCGCTACCAAGCTGAATGAGGAGTTCGCGTTGTAGGTTGAGGATGTTGTCTGTGTTGCCTTCGACATAGGCCTTACCAAGGGTTTGGCCGTTGTTGATGTCGACGACGCGTGCGGCCAACCAAATTTGAGCCCCTTTGGCCGGTGCAGGAGGTTCTTGTGCTTGTAAGATAATGTTGGCGATTTTTTGATCACTGATTTTGCCAATGGCTCCTAATAATACGCGGTCGGTTTTGAGCCATTGACCGAGGGGTTCGGTGGCCACTGCGGGTGCCCAAGCGGCTTGCTCTGGGTCCATGCCGGCACTTTGGAGCTCTTGTACAACATTGGCAAAGGGCAATATGCGTACGGAGGGTATGCGACGTAGGGTTTCAGTGAGGGTGGAGGCGGTTGCAAAGCTGAGCCAACGGAGGTTGCTGCGGTCTTTGGCTATGCCAAAGGGCAAAATGGCGATGGTGGGCCGTTCTGTGGCGTGTAGGAGTGGTGTTATGGTCAGGAGTATGACCATGAGGATATAGCGTTTCATGGGGGAGATCCTTTCGAGAGGTAAAAGGGAAAGGCAGAAGACAGAAGATTTCGGTTCCGAGTTTGCCACCCAAGTTGGGGATAACTTCGGGGTTGCCGTTTTTTTACCTATCTCTTTATTTTATCGGCAGGTTGGGGAAAATCTGTAGTGATTGGGAAACATCTCAATGGGTTGTTTTGGGGCGTACACCACTATCAAAATATGGTGTGGGATGGAATAGTGCGCTGTGCTTGATGGTTTGAGCTGATTGGTTAGGAAAGCTTTCTAAGGCGGGCGGCGAAGGTGCCGTCGTGGGTGTATTCTTGTGGTAATAGGTGTAGGTAATCGTTTTTTGTGAAGGGGAGGTGATGGTGGGCGGGGTCGAGGTGGAATTGCGGGTGGGTGGATAGGAAGGTTGTGATGATGTTTTCATTTTCTTCGGGTTCGAGGGTGCAGGTGCTGTAGACGAGGGTGCCGTTGGGTTTGAGGTAGGTGGCGGCTTGTGTGAGTAGGGTTTGTTGTTGCTGGGCAAGGGTGTGGATGTCTTGGATTTGGCGTTGCCAGCGCATGTCGGGGTGGTGGTTGAGAATGCCTAAGGTTGAGCAGGGGACGTCGAGCAAGATGCGGTCGAATTTTTGGTTTGTGGGGAGTTGGTTGGCGTTGGCGGCAAGGGTGTGGATGTTTGTGATTTGGAGTCGTTTTGCGTTTTGTAAGACAGTTTTAAGGCGTGTGGGATAAAGGTCGACGGCGATAATGCTTCCGGTGTTTTGCATTTTTTCTGCCATGGCGGTTGTTTTGCCACCGGGTGCGCTGCACATGTCGAGAATGGTTTCGTTTTTTTGTGGATTGAGCAAGTCTGTGACAGATGCCGCACCCACACCTTGAACGAAGAAGAGACCTTTTTGGAAAGCTGTTGTTTGAAAGAGTGTACTGGGGTGTGGTATGGCAAGCATTTGGGGGTGTTGATCGATGGTATCTGCTTGTATGTTTTCTTGGGAGAGGTGCTTTTGTAATTCTTGGGGTGTGTTTTTGAGTGTGTTGGTGCGAATGGTGAGAATGGGCTTTGTGTTGTTTATTTGACACAGCTTTTGAGTGTTATCAAATCCATATCGATCTATCCAGCGTTTGACCATCCAGGGGGGGTGCGATTGGGTGATGGCAAGGTGTTCGACGGGCTGGGTTTGTGCATTGGGATAGGAGACGGATTTTCGTTTTTCGGCGATGCCGCGTAAGATGGCATTGACAAATCGGCTGGCGGATGCGCCCTGGGTTTTGCGCGCCAGGGTAACAGATTCGTTTACAATGGCATACGGGGGCACGCGGTCGAGATGTTCAAGTTGGTAGACACCCAGGCGAAGGAGATTGCGCACGGCGGGCTGTTGTTTGTGAATGGGGCTGGGCAGGTAGACATTGAGTATGTGGTCGAGTTTTTGCCGCCAAGTGAGGGTGCCCAATACCAAGTGTTGCAAAAAATCTCGGTCTCGGGGGGGGAGTGCACGGCGGTGTGTATCGAGCAAATGATTGGCATAAGCGCCATCTTCTACGCGACATAAGATATCGAGTGCTAATTGACGTGGTGTTTTGGGCATATAAAAATCAATGTATAATGGACAATGGAAAATGAATGGCCATTTACATCGCATTCCTTGAGTATGTTGTAAAAATGAGGTGTTGTGTATTAAGTGCTTGAGGAGGATCGCATTATTGTTTTGTAAAATACAGGTTTAAGTAGAACTATGTCAAGGTAAGTTACTTTAAAGCCCTTGACTTAAAGGGGGGTATGGGATAAATTGATCCGGATGCAACAATAGGAAACCAGAAGATGAGAGACAGTGAATCAGACGTTTAAAAAGATTCATTACAGATGACTTTATTTTGTTGGAGGACAGGATGGTTGATGAGGAACTTTTGATCCTCGAAGATGAAGACGAGGATGAAGAAGATGAAGAGGAAGAAGAGGAAACTGAGGGTGAAGGCAGCGGAAAAGAAGGGCCCTCATTTTTGGGTAAGGGATTGATGGATGCCCGAACTATTTTGATTTCTGACCCGGTTGATCATAAGTTGACAGCCAAGGTGACCGCTCAGTTGTTGTTTTTAGATCATCAAGATCAAGAAAAGCCGATTCGAATTTTTATCAATTCGCCTGGTGGCAGTGTGTATGATGGGTTTGCTATTTATGATATGATTCGGTTTGTGCGCCCCAAAGTAAAGATTATTAGCTCGGGGTTGTCGGCCAGTGCTGCTACTGTGATTATGTTGGCGGCTGACAAAGAATATCGAATGGCGATGCCCAATGCGCGCATTATGATTCATCAACCTTCGATGCGTTTTCAAGGTGCAGCAGAAGATGTTCGGCGCACGGCAGAAGAGGTGCTGAAGATTAAGAAGAAGATTAATGAGATGTATGCCGAAGAAACGGGCCAGACCTTTGAAAAGGTGCAAGAAGATACCGATCGCGATTATTGGATGAGCCCCGAAGAAGCTTTGGAATATGGACTCATTAGTAAGATTGTGCACAGTTATGACGAGATTGATGGGTAATTCTCCTGGCTCTTGAAAAGGGGAAAAGCGATTTATTTAATTTTCTTTTGATGGTTGAACCGATGTAAACACCCAGTGCTTCTCGTAATGAGTGCTGGGTGTTTCACTTTATTTTAGGTGATGATATGTCAAGAGCAGATCGTTTTTTGAATGCGTGTAGGCAAAAACCAGTGGATGCGACGCCAGTTTGGTTGATGCGACAAGCTGGGCGGTATATGGCTGAGTATCGGGCGCTGAAAGAGAAGTATGCGTTTTTGGAGATGGTGAAGACGCCCGATTTGGCAACGGAAGTGACAATGCAGCCCGTGAATGCATATGAGGTGGACGCGGCGATCATTTTCCAAGATTTATTACCCATTTTGGAGCCGATGGGGCTCAACTTGGAATATGTGGCTGGTGAAGGGCCTGTGATTCACAACCCCATTCGTACGGTGGCCGATATTGATGCGCTGACGATCAAGCCCGCCGAAGAGGCCACCCCGTATACGTTTGATGCGATTCGCCAGTTGCGGAGAGAGTTGGACGGTAAGGTGCCTCTGATTGGTTTTGCGGGTGCGCCGTTTACATTGGTGAGTTATGCGGTTGAAGGCGGTGGTTCGCGCAATTATACATATGCAAAAGGCCTGATGTATGGGCAGCAAGATCAGTGGCATCGGTTGATGGATATGATGGCAACGGCCATTGGGCACAACTTGGCGGCTCAAGCGCGTGCTGGGGCACAGGTGTTGCAGATGTTTGACAGTTGGATAGGTGCTTTGAGTCGGGCAGATTATCGAGAGTTTGTATTGCCGTATTCCAAAAAGGCGATTGAATTGGCGCGTGAAGGCGGCGATGTACCGGTGATTCATTTTGGCACGGGTACCGCAGGCATTTTGGATTTGATTAAAGATGCAGGCGGTGATGTGATTGGTGTGGATTGGCGCATTGATTTGGATACGGCTTGGGACAATTTGGGCGATGTGGCCGTGCAAGGCAATTTGGATCCGGTCATTTTGTTTGCGCCTATGGATGAGATCAAACGCCAGACCACACGGATATTGGACAGTGTGAAGGGGCGGCCTGGACACATTTTCAATTTGGGGCACGGTATTTTGCAACATACGCCCATTGAGAATGTTAGGCAGCTGATTGATTTTGTGCATGCGTATACAAAGGTATAATGGCAATGGCAAAACTTGGTGTGTTGATGATGGCTTATGGTAGCCCAGAGTCCTTGGATGATATGGAAGCGTATCTGAGTGACATTCGGGGAGGGCGGTCTATGTCGCCGGAATTTGTTGCAGAGTTTCGCGGGCGATATGCGCAAATTGGTGGTAAGTCGCCGCTGAATGCGTTGACGTTTGCACAGGGTGAAGCAACTGAGGCGGAGTTGCGATTGCGTGGTGTGGATGCAAAAGTGTATGTGGGGATGCGTCATTGGATACCGTGGATTCAGGACGTGGTGGCAGATATGCATGCCGATGGGGTGACGGAGGCGGTGGCGATTGTGATGGCGCCACATTATTCGAGTATGAGTATTGGGCGATATTGGCAAAAGGTGAATGAGGCGCAAGAAGCTGTTGGCAGCGATATTCATTTTAACTTTGTTGATTCGTGGAGCCGACAAGAAAAGTTGTTGGATGCTCAGATTGCGAAAACAAAAGCGGGGTTGGCCAAGTTTGACGCCGACGATAAAGTGAAAGTGGTTTTTTCGGCACACAGTTTGCCCGCTCGGCTTAAAGAGATGGGTGATCCGTATGATGATGAGTTGCAAGAGAATGCAAAAACTTTGGCCGAGCGATTGGGGAATTTAGATTGGATGTTTTCGTATCAAAGTGCCGCTAAGACAGGTGAATCTTGGTTGGGGCCACAGATTGAAGATGTGATTTCTGAGCTGGCAAATGCTGGGTATGAGAACATTTTGTCTGTGCCTATTGGGTTTGTTTGTGACCATGTTGAGGTGCTTTACGATATTGATATTAACTGCCAAGGTATTGCCGAAGAACGCGGTGTGCGTTTGGAGCGTGTGGAAATGATGAATAGTGATGCGTTGTTTATTGGTGCTGTGGCAGATGCGATTGAGGATCAAGTGAAAAGTAAAAAGTAAAAAGGCAAAAGGAAAAACACACTCAGTTCGCGGGGTAAAGAGTGTTCGGTTTTTGCCTTCTACCTTTTCACTTAAAACCGTGGGGTTTGTATGCATGTGACGATTATTGGCGGTGGCATAGCGGGGCTTGCGACCGCTTTTTATTTGCAAGAAAAGGCCAAAGAACAAGGCAAAGATGTACGGTATACTTTGTTGGAAAGCGGTGATCGTTGGGGTGGGAAGATCGCAACGGCATCTGTAGACGGGTTCTTGATTGAGGGTGGGCCCGATTTGTTGTTGACGCAGAAGCCGGCTGGTATTCAGTTGTGTAAGGATTTGGGTTTGGGTGAGCGGTTGATTCCAACGAATAATGATCGTCAAAAGACGTTTCTGGTACAGAATGGGAAATTGGTTCAGTTTCCAGCAGACTTTTCATTGGTGCCTTCTAAGTTTTTGCCCTTTGCATTATCCAACTTATTTTCTTGGCCTGCCAAGATTCGAATGGGCATGGACTTTTTTATTCCACCGCGCAAAGAAGAAAGTGATGAGAGTTTGGCCGATTTTATTCGGCGTCGGTTGGGCACAGAAGCATTGGATAAAATTGGTGGGCCGATGTTGGCGGGTATTCACAGTGCTGATCCCGAGCAATTGAGTTTGTTGAGTTCATTTCCGATGTACGCGATGATGGAAAAGAAGTATGGCAGTTTGATTAAAGCGGTGCGTGCCATGCGAAAGAGCCGGCCTTCTCCTGCACCGGGTCAAAAGCCGCCCGCTATGTTTAACAGTTTGATTGGTGGGCTGGGTGAGATGGTGGATGCGTTGACGGAGCGGTTGGGTGGTGATTTGCGAACGGGTGTGGTGGTTGAAAAAATTGAGAAGACTGATGTGGGTTATGATGTTTGTGTCGATGGCGAAACGATTCAGACCGATGCGATTGTATTGTCTACACCTGCTTATGCAGCAGGTGATTTGGTGGCTGGTTTTGCCCCTGAGCTGTCTGAACAATTGAAGGCAATTCGGTATGTTTCAACGGCGACGATTTCTTTGGCTTATCAAAAGGGTGATGTTGAAGGACAGCATGACTTTGAGGGATTTGGGTTTTTGATTCCAAAGAATGAAGGGCGACGGATTTCGGGTTGTACATGGGCATCGACCAAACTTGATTATCGGGCTCCTGAAGATGGTGTTTTGTTGCGCACGTTTGTTGGGGGAACTGGGCAGGAAGATTTGGTGGATTTGAGCGATGAGGAGTTGGTTGCTTTGTCGCGTGAAGAGATTTCCGATTTGATGGGCGTGACTGCCGAGCCAAAGTTTACGCGTATTTTTCGCTGGCAAAAAGGGCGGCCCCAGTATGATGTGGGGCATTTGGATCGGGTGGCTGACATGGAAAAATTGGCAACCGATGTGGGGGGTGTGTATTTGACGGGCAGCGCGTATCGTGGGTCGGGTATTCCGGATTGTGTGAAGCAGGCGGTGGATACGGTGGAGAAAATTTTGGGGAATTGATAATCATTGCCCGAATATTGAGCTACTATAGATTTTTTTAAGTAATGAAAATGGACAATAAAAGACGCTCGTTTAAGCAACGAGCGTCTTTTTATTTTATAATCCGCTGGCATTGATGTTGGGTGGGCTATGCAACCAGTGGCCGTCTGCGATCATCCATTTCTCTTTTTTAAGATTGGATACGGTTTGGGTTGGGTCATGCTGGGTGAGCATCATACGGGGTTTATAGCCTGATTTGATGAAACCGATTTTTTCATGGAACGCAAAATGGGTGGTGCTTGCACCTGTGGCTGCGTGCAAGTTTTTGTGCGGTGGGAGCCCTGCTTGTTCCATGAGTTCGAGTTCATAAAGCAGACCCAAACCGTGGGCGACACCACATGAACCGGCGTCACTTCCTGCGATGATGGTGACGCCCATTTTGTCGGCCTCTTGTAAGCGTATTGCATGATCGTCGAGAATTTTTTGTAGGTTGGCGACGATTTTTGTGCTCCAACCCATTTTGTCGGCTTCGTCTACTTGAATTTGGACCGGCACAAAGGTGGGGACCCACGCGATGTTTTGATCGCGCATTCGAGCAAGCTGATCTGTGGTGACAAAGAAACCGTGTTCGATGGTATTGACACCGCCCTGGATAGCGTTTTCGATACCTTCTGTACCCGAAGCATGTGCCATAACATGTTTGTTGTGTTTTTTGGCTGCGTCGACAAAAGCGCGAACTTCTTCTGCAGACATTTGAGGTGCTTTGGTGACTTGGCCTTTTTGGAAATTGATGATGCCAGTGGGGACGACTTTGATGTGATCGGCACCTTCTGCAATACGAGAGGCGACACATTCTTCTGGTGTGCTGTGATTCTCTAAGGGGCTGCCAATGAAACTGCCGTAACGGCCTTTGTGATAAATGGCGGCACCCGGGCTGGTGATGTTGGGGGCTTGGCCATTGCGTTCTGATTTGAGATAGAGTCCTACATTGTCTTTGTCGCCCCCGTCGCGCATGGCAATGATGCCTGTTTGCAAAATTGTGGCGAGCCTGTTTCGGGCATGTTCTTGCAGGTCTTCGGGAGATTGGGACTGAAAGGCTTTTCGTTTTTCAAAGTCGAGCTCTGCGCCTTCTAAAAAAAGATGCGCGTGGCCTTCTATGAGGCCGGGTAAAAGTGTATAATCGGGCAACGTTGTATGGGGTTCTGTTTGTTCTTTTACGATCTCTTTGGGTGGTGTGTCTTGACCGACGTAGTGAATGGTATTGTGGTCAAAGACAATATGCGCATTTTCTATGGGTGATGACAGGCTGCCATCTATGAGCTTGCCCACACAGATCCACGTAGATTTGTCTGATATTTCGAACGGGTATTGTTTGGTATTCATGGTTTCCAAACCTTCATGAGCGCTTCGAGTTGACGGTAACCTGCGATGTCTTCGGTTTCTCCGGGTTGCACACGGCCTTCGTTTAGAATTTCTTGGAGTTTGATGACCATTGGATGGGATAGGTCTAAGGGAATTGTATTCTTCTCTGGGTTGGCAAGTGCCCAATCCAGCCCGGCTTCTAAGGCTAAGGTGAGGTAGGCGCGTTCGAGGTCGTGGCGGACTTCTTTGGGCGTGCCAAATGCAAGATTGGACAAGCCTATTGAAATGTGAACGCCTTCTAACTCAGGTGTTGCTCTAATCAGCTTCATGGTATCAAGGCCCAAATTGATATGGCCTTTGAAATCGGACGTGATGGGTGACAGACCTGGGTCGATGATGATGCGATCGTTTTCAACGCCGGCTTCTGTTTTGAGGCGTTGGACAAAATGACAAGCTATGTCACGGGCCTGTTCGGGAGTGGTTGTGGCTGCCATTTTACCCGACTCGGCATAACATTCGGAGACCATAACGATGACATGGGTTTGGTATTGTGCGACGAGTTCGATCATTTCATTAAGATCGTCGCGAGAAACGGCCAGTGAATTGAGAATGGGTTTGCCCGTACTTTTTTGGTTGTCGAAATGCTTGAGGGCTTCTATGTGGAATGCGATGTTGGGATTGTCGAAGCTGATCGGCAAGTTTGTCACTTCTTGTAATGCCGGTACCAGCTTGGGCAAAAATTCGAGCATTTCATCTATTTCGACATTGAGGGTTTGGGTGCCATCTAAGTTTAGGGTTAGATATGATGCGCCCAACTCTGTTTGTAGTTTTGCGAGCTTTTGATATCCTGCAATATCTCGCTTTCCCCAAGCTTTTCTGGCACGGGCATAACTGTGATTCATCAATTCGCCGATGATGGTGTGTGTTTTAGGCTGACCCATATCGATGCTCCTTATGTTTGAGAGGTGTGATCTTTTCCCAACCAAATGTTGGCCCAACTGGATGTGCCACGCAGGGCCTGATCTTGTAAGACGGGTACATGATTGAGCAGGTCGTTTTCTCGGTTTTCTGATTTGAGCCGCATATAAGCACGCGACCAGATGCATTCTGTGTGGGTGACTTCACACAACAAATCTCGGCTGCCACCACAGGGACCATTGCGTTGGTTTTTGGCGCATTGAGATTCGGGGCATAAATAAGCAATTTCGGATAGGGAGCAATCGCCACAATCCTTGCAGTGGAATAGGAGCGATTTGCTGACGCGTTCGGCAATATGTAGCGTGCGAGGAAGTCGATACCGTTTGCACCACCATTGGGCGATTTTGGCGATTTTGGTGTTAGGAACAAAGGCCCATTGGTGTGCGATTTTGGATACTTTGTAGAGGATCTTTTGTTTGAATGGCAGGGATACGGGTAGGGTGTGTGTGTTTGGTTGTGGCGGGTTGGCAAGCCCGGTATTGTGGTTTTTTGTATATGTGTAGAATTCACCTTTGCGTGAGAATTGCAATTCGTGAACAAATGTTTTCCAGTCGTTGGGTGAATAGGTTTTGGCTGTGGTGAGAATTTGGTCAATGTCTTTGTAGGTGTGCACGCCGCCCAAATAAGCCCCTCGATAACCCAAACCTTTGTAGATGCTCAGTTGTTTCGCTGCCAGTTCGAGAAAGAATTGTTTGCCTTTGTCGGGTGACTTGCCCTGTGTTTGACATAAGGCGAGCAAGTCATCTGATACCACCACACCCGGAATGCGCTGGCGGTGAAACAGGTGTGCGACGCTTGGGCTAAGTGCAAAAACATTGCCCAATAGGGGGATGTGGTTTAGATTGTTTTGGTCGAGATAGGCTATTTGTTCGTGCATTTTTTGTGCATCATAACCGATTTGGTTGATGATGAATTGGGCCCCGTACTTTATTTTTTGTCGTAATTTGAGATATTGAGGTATAACAGATTGTTCGTCGTATTTGAAATTGGTGGTGACGGCGCCTAAGAAAAATGTGGTGGGCAATAATTGGCGGCGTTTGAAGTTGTGCGATTGAATTTCAAGGCCTTGGTTCATACGCTCTAACATGGCCAGCAGACCGATCGAATCGAGATCAAAGACGGGTTTGGGCATGCCGCCAATATCTTGAATGGGATAGTCACCACTTAGGGCCAAAATATTCTGAAACCCATGGCTTGCGAGTGACCACGCGCGGCTTTCGAGGCCGTGGCGGTTGAGGTCTTTGCACGAAAGGTGGATCATGACGTCTTGCCCACCATATAGAATGGGCGTTCCGAGGGCTTCGGGAGACAACATGGGGTTGCCTCCGGCATTGTCGGTGATTGAGACCCAGTCGATTTGGGGTTGATCGGTGAGTTCTTTTGAGAAGTCTTTGGCTTGAATGGCACGTTTTTCAGACATGGTTCCACGCGTGGAAACCAATTCTACACCCACGAGAAAGTCAGTGGTTTGGTTTAATTTTTCTTTGAGGTTGAGAGACTTCATGGGTCTTTCTCTTTTTGTGTGTTGTTTGGACTGTTATTAATAATACTTTTTGTTTCAGATATCGTCTTGGATTATGGTGATAAGTTTTGGGATTTTTGTGATGTTGTGTCATAAAAAGGCCCCATCTGGGTGATCAGATGGGGATTGGTCTTGATGGCAATTTGTATCCCATTGTTGGTAGGCTACGAACATCTCCTTGTCTTATGGCGTCAAAATATTAAGGTAGGGGTGGAAACGCGAAGGTACGCCCCCCAGGGCATCCAAACTCGGGTTACGGGTCTCTAATGGCGTATCCGTATTGGGTTCGATTCCCAACCCTCTGCCATTTTATTTTGCATTTCACAGTTTTACAGGAGGTAGGACAGATGGAACGCGTGACACTTGGAGAAAGCGGTTTGGAGGTTTCGCCGATTGCGTTTGGCACGTGGCAGCTGAGCCCGCGGTTTTGGGGGGCGCAGTCGAAGGAAGCGACAATTGCCGCGATGAAGTTGGCTTTTGATCTGGGGGTTAATTTCTTTGATACGGCAGAAGCCTATGGTGATGGGCAGGCCGAGTGCGTGCTGGGTGAAGCAGTGAAGGACCTGCCCCGGGATGAAATTGTGATTGCGACCAAGGTTTTCAACCATTTTGGTCCCGACGGCACCCGGTATCCAGATCTGTCGCCCGAGCATATTGCGCAGCGCTGCGAAGTGTCGCTGGATCGTTTGGGGATCGAAACAATCGATCTGTATTTTCTACACATGTGGGATCCACTGACGCCGCTCGCGGATATTGCAGGCGCCCTAGAACGGCTTCGGGAGCAAGGGAAGATCCGATCCTATGGGGTGAGCAATCACACAGTGGAACAGTGTCGTGCACAGCGGCGCATGGGTGCGTATACGGTGATGCAGCCGCCCTACAGTTTGATTGAACCCAGCGGTGAAGCAGATCTGTTGCCTTATTGTCAGTCGGAGAATATTGGGGTGATGATATTTTCGCCGATGCACAAGGGGCTGCTTTCTGGCAAGTACAAGGGGACGGAAACATTTTCAGATTTTCGGGACATCCACCCAGATTTCCAAGGGGAACGGTTCCTCGATCTGTGCACCAGGGTGCAAAGCCTGAAACCTATGGCCGATGGGTATGGGCTGACGATTTACCAACTGGTGCTGGCGGCAACGCTGATGCATCCTGCGATTGATGTGGCAATTTGCGGTATCAAAACGTCTGATCAGATCACCGAAGCCACTGGTGCAGTTGGCAAGACACTGTCGCGCGAGGATTATTTTGAGGTGCGGAAGACTGTGGGACCGGAGGGGACGAAGGTTCTGGATGCGAAGGGCGTTCGGAAGTAGGGAGAAGCTCTCAAGCAGGAGATGGCGACTTGCTGGAATTTGTTGCAGACGAATAATTGGAGGCGTAGGAACCCACAATTGAGGAGGCCCCAACCTTTCTTGCTATCTGGAGATGATGTGTTGTTTGCGATATTCGTTGGGGGTGCAGTTTTTGGATTTTCGAAAAACGCGGGAGAAATAGCTTTGGTCTGTAAACCCACAGTCCAGTGCAATTTGAACCAGGCTTTTGCTGGTGCGTACCAAAAGCTGACTGGCGCGTGCGATGCGATATCCGGTTAGGATTTCTGAAAATGTTTTGCCTGTGGTTTCTTTGATGACTCGGGAAAAGTGACCCGGAGACATGCCTGCTATTTTGGCCACTTCTTCGCGTGTGAGCTCCTGACTGAGGTTTTGCTCCATATATTTTAATGCGGCTGATAAAAGTACCAAATGGGGGTATGTTTGATTGTTTTGAATGGTGCTGATGAGGTCTTCGAGCATTTCGGTGACCCATTTGGACAATGCGGCTTCGTCTTGGATTTGGGATAGGTTGGACAATGCGCGGTAATTGGTGCCCAGGATGGTGGTGGGATCGGCACCCGCTTCAACGGCTGCTCGAGACATCATAACAATGAGCTCTAAGATGAGGCTTTTGAGTAGGTCTTCGCGATTTCGACCAATGAAATAGACACCCACCAAAACGCGGTTGATAATTTCGCGGGCTTTTTTGCGTTCACCGCGTTTGATGGCGGCAAGCAACTCGGGTTCTTCTCGGATATAGATTTCTCGGATGTCTTCGTAGATATGCTCTCTGAGCTCGTGCATGGCTTCGGCTTGTTCATTGTCGCGTTTGGCATTGAGGCGGTTTTGATTGAGAATGGCTGCGTTGGTGAGGTTGTGTGTTTCTGTTAGGTCAAGAAGCCCTTGGCTGGCTTTGAGGATTTTTCTTAAATTTCGCTGATTTTCGAGTGAGACACCCGTTACAATGAGACCGCCCAAAATTTGATTGTTCAACATGATGGGAATGCCCCACGTTGCAAATTCTTGTGGGCACAGGTTAATACAAGGTTCTCCCCAACGTAAGGCTTCATTTAGAGTGCGCTTGTGCGTGTCGTTACAGTCTTCTTGGCATTTGTCACACGGTGACTTTCCAAATATCGTTTGTCCATTTGCATTCACACATAACAATGAGAAACCAAATACTTTGTGATATGCTTTTTGGAGTTTGGCGAATGTTTGCTGGGTGAGCAAATGATCTATGTTGATTTGTGGGCTTTTATTTTTTGATGCCATATGGGTCCACTTTCAACAATCTGCAGTCAGTGAAACGTATATCAGGTCTCTTAAGTGTACAACACCTATTGTATGATTTCAAACATTATGTTATGTTGTCTTTATGAAAATTTGCTATTTAGACATAAGTGCGTCGTATTCTCACCGCTCATTGGCGTTGCCCATGTTGCATCTTGCGTGTGATGAGACGGTAGACGCTGAATGGACAATGGTTCATTCGACCATTAATGATGACGTGCACGCGATATCTGCTCGGGTGATTGAGACGCAACCCGATGTGGTATTGGGCACGTTGTTTTTGTTTACCCACGTTCAAATGTTGCGCACCCTTCGGCGTGTGCGTGCTTTGTTGCCCGAGGCGCAGATTTTTTTGGGCGGCCCTGAGTTTTTGGGTGAGAATGAGGCGTTTTTACGGCGTGAGACTTTTGTAGATGCGGTGTGTCGGGGTGAGGGTGAGTTGGCTTTGCCGGAGTTGTTGCAAAACCGAGCGGATAAGTCGGCGTGGGGTGATTTGCCTGGTTTGTGTTGGTTGGGCGAAGATGGCACGTATTTGGATAATGGCACAGGTGCTTTAAATGAAGATCAGTGGAATGAACTCCCCCCGCCGTCTGACAGTAATTTTTTTGATTGGTCTAAGCCGTTTATTCAAATAGAGACGAACCGTGGGTGTGCGCAATTTTGTACATTTTGCACAAGCTTTCGAACGGGGCCTACGCGTTGGTCACCGTTGGATCGGTTGCGAAGGGTATTGACACAGGCACGAGAAGAGGGTGTGAAAGAGATTCGGATATTGGATCGCACCTTTAATGCCACACCCCGTCCGGCGATAGAGCGGTTACGTTTGTTTGCCGATGAATTTTCGGATTTGCGTTTTCACTTGGAAATTCATCCAGCATTTTTGCCTCAGCATTTTCGGGACACGCTCAAAGAAATGCCCGACGGTTTGCTCCATTTGGAGGTGGGTTTGCAAACAACGCACCCCGAGGCATTGGTGGCGGCGGGGCGTGCGGGCAAACCCGAGTTGAATTGGGAAGGGTTGGCGTTTTTGTGTGGGCTTAAAAATGTGGATGTACACGCCGATTTGATCGGTGCGTTGCCGCGTTTAAATTTGGATCATCAGGTACGCGATTTGGCTGCTTTGAGCAAGTTGGGCCCTACAGAGATTCAGTTGGAAGTTTTGAAGATGTTGCCGGGGACACCGATTGCACGGCAAGCCAAGGAATATGGGGTAAAACACGCGCCTGACCCGCCATACGAGGTTTTGGAAACACCTGAGATGCCGAGTGCCGATGTGCAGACGACGGTGAATTTGTCCCGCGTTGTGGATCGGTTTTTCAATCAGCCGGTGTTGCAAGCCGCGGTGGTTGCAGCGGTTGAAAAGGATGAATACTTTTATTTAAATTTTCTGAATTTTTTGAAAAGCAAAATCGATCCGGCACCACCGATGAGCTTAAAACGCCGGGCGCAATATTTACATCAGTATTTGGTGGAGACACACGCCGAGATCGTTGACTTGGTGGCGTATCATTGGTTGTTGTCTGGGCAATCGGCCGATAGTGCGGTGGGCAACGTGGCGCGGTGGAAGGAAGGGGTGCCCGGGCATGCCGTTCAAGTTCACGGCAATGGGGAGGTTACTTACGACGGGCAAATTTGGGTGTTGAACATGAGAGATGGGAAGGCTTTTTTTGTATTTGATCGCAAACACGGTAATTTGCCCGTGGCGGTGTTTGAGGAGAGAAGTCAGACGGCAAACGGCAAACGGCAAATGCTAGATAGGGCATTTGTTGTGGCACTTGGGTGAGGGTAAACGAGGGTGTTTTCGTTTTTAGAGTTTGATACACCTGAATGAAAAACGCCCGAACCTTGGGTCTGTATGGCACCTTCTCAAGTACCGAAACTGAATAACGCGACAGTTTTGTTATTCAGTTTACTCTTAATCCAACAAGTCTCGAATTTTTTCTAACAATGTGAGCCGATTAAATGGTTTGAGTAAAAGATCGTCTATTCCATGGATCTGCCCTTCTTGGCGCTCACACATCAACAAAGCTTCTTCGCTATTGCTTGCCTCCAAGATTCGATATCCGTGATGTGCCAATAACTGACCGATTAGAATGCGAATATCCTCTTCGTCTTCTACAATAAGAATGGTCTCCTTACCATTCAAATCTTCTGGCACGATACGTTCCTCTGTTTTTACTGTGATTTCCCCTTCCACCATTTGCAAATAGATACAAAATCGTGTGCCCTTACCCAATACACTCTCCACGTCAATATACCCACCACTCTGATTCACAACCCCGTGCACTGTTGCTAGCCCTAAGCCTGTTCCCTTACCCGAGTCTTTGGTTGTAAAAAAAGGCTCAAAAATACGTTCTAAAATTTCAGCACTGATTCCTGTGCCCATATCCTGAACAGATACCCTCACATAGTCGCCCTCTTGGGCATTGGGGTGTTTTTGGGCGTCATGTTCATTGATGCGGACATTATCTGTTTCAATTGTGAGCCGCCCTCCGTTGGGCATTGCATCTCGTGCATTGACGACCAAGTTGATTATCACCTGATCGATCTGACCTGGATCGGCCATGATATGCCCCAAATCTTCTGCTAAGTTTGTGCGCAGTTCTACATCTTGGCCTATGAGGCGTTGCAGCATGTATTCCACCTCCTGAATTTGCATATTCAGATCCAACACATCAGGTTGAAACACCTGCCGACGACTAAATGCCAATAACTGGCGTGTCAATGACGCACCACGGTGACCTGCCAACATCATACGTTCTATTCTTACATGTATTTCTTCGTCTCTTCACAAGAGCTCGTTGGTGTGTGCTTTGTGTGTGTGGCATGTTTAAGTATTGCACATGTTTGTGTATTTTCTGAACACTTTAAGAAGTGAGATCAATTGCATATATTCAATGGTCTTAAAACGATGGGCACGCTACTGATAGGAAAATTTGGTGGGTTTTGCGATGATCGTGTGCGAGGTGATCTTGTGATGTTTTAATAAGAAATTGTTTCTGAGAACAAAATTGAATAAATCTCTTTAATATAAGGGGTTTTAAAGTTTTAATTTGTTAGAATAAATTGTAAAAATGGCGTTTTATAGCTGCTATCGGGTAGGCGCGTTGGAGAGGATGTTATAATTTGATTACTTGAATATCTATTGGTTTTGGCATAACATGAGGGTAGGGTTCCTGTTGATACTGATTTTAAGCGTGGATTTGATTACTTTTTAAAAAGAGGTGCAGATATGTTGCACTCAGAAACGTTGGATTTGATCACAGAAAAAATAAAACATCCGCTGGGAAAAAAGAATCGAGATGAAGATTCATGATTTGGATCTTTTGCTGTCTTTGTTTGTGTATGCAAACGAGTGCCACCTGGGGTGCCGAAATTTTAGGTGTGGACAGGGTGGTGGTGTATAAGGCCAAACGGGAGCTTCAGTTGTGCGAGGGTGACAGTGTGCTGAAGCGCTACAAGATTGCGCTGGGAAAAAATATGACGGGTCACAAAAAGCGCGAGGGTGATTCACGCACACCCGAAGGCACGTATGTTTTGGATTGGCGCAATTCCAATAGCAAATATTATTTGTCGATTCATATTTCGTACCCAAATGATGAAGATGAAAAACGTGCAAAAGCGTTGGGTGTGCCCCCCGGGGGTGATATTTTTATTCATGGGTACCCCGAGGGGATTTCGGGTGCGATGTGGAGCCGGTATTGGTTTTTGGGACCCGATTGGACCGATGGGTGTATTGCTGTGTCGAATGAAGCAATGGATGAGATTTGGGCGTCGGTTAGAAATGATACACCGATTGAAATTTACCCGTAAGTATCTATTTGAAAGGTGGGGATCGATATGTTAAAAGTGGGTGTTATTGGTGTGGGTGGTATTGCAGGCACACATATTCCGGGTTGGGTCGCGTCTGAAGATGCCGAGTTGGTGGCGGGGTGTGATATGAACGCGGACGTGCTTGCGGACTGGGGAACAAAACACGGTGTCAAAAAACTGTATGCCGACCCTCAGGAGATGTTTGAGGATGGTGAGATTGATATTGTTGATGTGTGTACGCCCAATAATTATCATGCCCCTTTGTCGATTGGGGCGTTGAATGCTGGCAAACATGTGATTTGTGAAAAACCTTTGGCGCCCACACCCGATCAAATAAAAGAGATGATTGCTGCGCGTGACAAGTCGGGCAAGTTGTTGATGTGTGCGCAGTCGTCGCGGTTTTCTGGATCTTCGTTGGCTATGAAGGCGGAGGTGGATAAGGGTGTGTTGGGCGATGTGTATCATGCGCGGTGTTGGATGTTGCGGCGTTCGGGTGTACCCGCACGGCCGGGTTTTATTATGAAGCAGCACAGTGGCGGCGGGCCGTGCATTGACATTGGTGTGCACGTGTTGGATTTGACACTGTGGTTAATGGGCAATCCCAAACCGGTTTCGGTCACGGGTGTTGCACGTGCGGAGTTGGCACATCAACCGGGAGCTTTTAGCATTATGGGACGCAGTGCGGGTGATATTCCCGATACGTTTGATGTGGAAGATTTTGCGGCGGCATTTGTACGGTTTGAAAATGGGGCGACGCTGATTTTGGAGACGAGTTGGATGTTGCACCATGGGCAAGATTCAGATCGGCAGATTTGGCTTTATGGCACACAAGGTGGTGCGCATTTGCCGGGGTGTGATATTTATTATTCGGATAATGAAACGAAGCAGCATTATAATTATCGGCTTCAAAATACAGGTGATCAAATGAAGGCACACGCTTTGGAGTGTGTGACATTTGCACGGGCGGTTGCGCAAGGTAAACCTTCACCGGTGCCTGCGGAACAGTCTTTGCAAGTGATGGCGATTTTGGATGGGATTTATCGGAGTCAAGAAGCGGGTACGGAGTTGGTGTTGGATATTTAGGGTTTGGACTGGAGTATAACATTTGTAGGGATAAAAAAAGCGCGGTCAAAGACCACGCTTTTTTTGTGTTTTGACCTGTTTGTTTTACGCTATAATTTCAGACATCGAAGGGGGAAGGTTTTCCAATTGGCTGCCCCAGTTGGTGTTGGGTTCGGCACCGAGAACGAGTGTGAGTGTGCCGCCGTTGACCAGATCTGAGTGGCGGAACCAGACGCGGTTGTGTGGTTGGCCATTGAGGGTGGCCGATTGGATGTAGATATTTTCGGGGGTGTTGTTTTGGGTTTCGATGGTGAAGGTTGATTCTGGGGTGAGGTGAATGGTGATGCGGTCGAAGAGAGGGGAGGTGATGTCGTAGACGGGATCGGCTTCACATCCGCCGCGCATGGCAAAGAGGCCAATGGCCATGAGTGCGTTGAGGGAGCCCATCATGCCTTGGTCTTCGTCGCCACCAAAACCACCGTAGGGGGTGATGTCACTTTTGGCGGCTTTCATGACTGCGTGCGCCCATTTTTGTGCGAGCCAAGGTGCGCCGACGTAGTTGAAGAGGTGTGCAAAGTGTGTGCAGGGTTGGTTGCCATATTCGATGACATTTTCTTGATGCTTGGCGTGGGGTGCAATGAAGTCTTTTTCGGCGGCGATTTCAAATTGTTCGTTGAGGCGTTTGATGAAGGTATCCCGCCCGCCCATCAAGTTCGCCAGGCCTGTGGGATCTTGAGGGACCCACCACAAGTAATGCCAACCGTTGCCTTCGTTCCAGCCATCGGCTTTGTCGGGGTTAAAGTCTGCGAGCCATTCGCCATCCATTGTGCGTGGGTGCATAAATTGGGTATCGGGATTGTAGAGGTTTTTATAGTTGAGGGCGCGTTTGAGAAATAAGTCGGCGTCTTCGGTTTTACCCAGGGCTTGAGCGAGTTGGGCGAGGCACCAGTCTTGGAAGGCGTTTTCGAGGGTTTGAGAAGGGCCGTCGCAGTGAAAGGCGTAGGCTTTGATGCCCATGGGCACGTAGCCGCGTTCAATGTAATATTCTGCACCCCCACCAATGGCAGTGTCGTGTTCGTATCCGGCTTTGCTCATGAGGCCACCGGGAAAGTGGTTTTTGCGCAGGCCTTCATAAGCTTTTTCGATGTCGAAGCTGCGAATGCCTTTTTGATAGGCGGAGACGAAGAGAGGTGTTGAGGTGGCTGAGGTCATGACAAAGGTGTAGTTGCCACCTGAGGGCCCCCGTGGAATGAGGCCGCCGTTTTGATACATGTCGAGAAAGGTGTTGCAAAAGTTGTGCGTGATTTCAGGCCAGGCCAGGGGCCAGAGCACATTGAGTGTCCACTGTGCACCCCAAAAGGCGTCTGAGTTGTGGTGTTCGTATTGGGGGGTGTTGTTTTCGTTGAGGGGGATTTGTCGAATGGTGGATGTGTCCCCCGTGTTGTCAATGTAGCGACCGTCTCTGTCACTGACACGGCGACGGCCTAAGAGGGCGTGGTAGAGATCTGTGTAGAATTTTGTGTTTTGTGCGTCACTGCCGCCTTCGACTTCAATGCGTCCGAGATACTGGTTCCAAGCGTCGGTGGCTTCTTGGCGCACTTGATCGAAGTTCCAGTGGGGCAGCTCGGTGTTGAGGTTGTTGCGAGCACCATCGATGTCGCAGTAGGAGATGGCGACTTTGAGTTGGACGGTGTCGTTTTCGGTTGTTGTAAAGTGGACAAATGCACCTGTGTTGGGGCCTTCGATTTTTGTAGCAGATTCGATGACTTCCCCATCTCGCCAACCGCCAAGGTTTTTTATGGGTCGGTCGAATTGTGCGACAAAGTAAATCTTGAGGGCTTTGGGTCGGCGGCGTGTGGGTGCGTTTACGACATAACCGATGAGTTCGGTGTCGCTCACTTTTTCAATGGAGGCATCGCTGATGTCTGATGGACCAATGGTGGTGGTGAGGTCAAAGAGGATGTTTGCGTCGTCGGATTTTGGAAAGGTGTACCGGTGAAATCCCACGCGGTCTGTGGCGGTGAGTTCGGCGTTGATATTATAGTCGGTGAGATGGACTTGGTGATAACCGGGCTGGACGGTTTCGTTGTCGTGACTAAATGCCGATTTGTAAACGCCCACACCTTCGTGACCGCGCATAGGGCCCGTGGTGGGTAAGACGGGAATGCCCGAGATTTGCCAGCCGTGAATGTGGCTGAACCAGCAGATGGTGTGGTTGTCGTAGCGATAACCCGCTTCCCACGCCCCACCGCCTGCAGCTGTGTCGGGGCTGAGGTTGACCATGCCAAAGGGGCGACAGGCTGAACTAAAGAAGAAGAAACGACGGTTTGCGGTGTCGATAAGTGGATTGACCCATTGGGCGGGTGATTTGGACATTTGGCACTCCTTTTACAGAAGAGGCAGAGCACGAAGCACAGGGCGTACAGCGTTTAGGATCTTTCGTTCCTCGCTCCGTTTTCTGCGTTTTTAAAGGTTATTCATACCGCAAGGCATCAACCGGGTTTGCAGTAGAAGCTTTGATGACCAGATAACTTACGGTGATTAACGCAACCAGCAAAGTCAATATACCACTGAGTGCAAATGTTTTGTGGATTTGTCGAGAGCCTACTCACTGTGATTATGCAGTATATCTGCTACATCAGAGAATCCGAATTCTTCGGCAAATGCAAGCGGACGGTTTTCGGGTTTGTCTGTGGGCAGATTGGGATCGGCACCGCGTTCGAGAAAGAGTTTGACCAGTTTTTTTCGTTTAAAGCGTGCGGCCCAACCCAAGGGCGTGGTTTTGAGTTTGTCATCGATGGCATTTAGGTCGGCGCCCTTTTCTAAGAGTAGGCGTGCCAAAATGACCAGCATATCTTCATTGGCATATGTTGTGGCGTAATGCTCATCGGATAAATAGTGTAAGGCTGAGATGCCATCGGGTGTTTTGTGATTTGGGTTGATGCCATAATCGAGCACTTGTTTCATGACGTTTTCACAGTGATCCCAATTGCGTTGGTCGCGGTCTGGGTTGTAGTAGGCATATCGAATGGTGTGGTGGAGCAAACCAATACTGCTGACGCCCCAGTTGCCTTGTGATTCGTCTAATTTTGGCTTTTTGGCCAAACACATGGTCACCACGTTGGGGTCACAGGCCTGTACGCCCCAAAACAAAAATTCATGCAAAACAGTTTGTTTGCCCGTGGGATTGACCCGTTCATTGGGGCAGCGGTCTAATAATTCGCGGATGATGAGGTAATTTTGGGTTGATATATAATGACTCAATAAAGGCTTGCCACCCATGACAATGATGCGATCAATTAATGCTTGGTCTGCATATTGAAGCGCGATGTCTACAATGCTTGGGCCAGAGTCAATGCAACTGTAATCGACACGTGCGCCTCGGTCTAATAATAAGTGTGCCAAATCAAAGTGTTTTTGTGCCATGGCAAAGATAAGTGGGGTGCCCGATTCAGGTCCTTCGGCTTCGGCATGTCTGCGTTCTTGAATGGATAAGTCTGGGTCTGCGCCAAAGTCTAAGAGGGCGCGTACAACCTCCAAATGACCCCCAAGGGCTGCAACACCTAAGGGGCGATCTGCACCCGCTGGATATCGGTTGGCTTGGGTGTTGAAGTTCGCCAATTTGGGGTTTGCGCTGACCATTTGTCTCACACCTTGCGCATCACCCAGTGCGCTGGCCACTCAAATGTCGTATTCGGCACCGCGTGCTATCAACACACCTGCGATAAGCATGTCGGGAGAGCGAAGCATTGCCCCTGGGCCGCCCATACCATCATATAGGGCCAAGTGGATGGGTTTTCGGCCCAAGTTATTGCACCGATCAATTTCTGCCCCCCCGATTTAGGAGTTCTTGCACCAAGGGGAGATGTTTGTGATATACGGCCAAGTGGAGCAATGTGTTTTCTTCTTCGCCGAATGTTTTGTTTACCAAGTTGGTATCGGCATCCAATAGGGTTTTGTAATGTTCGTCAATGATCCTGACGACTTCGTAGTGCCCCCGTTCTTTTGCTAATGAGAGGGCACTGGGTACTTTGAAATTGTGGAAATATTCTGCAATGGGGTCATCGCCGGCTTCTAATAGCGTCTTTACCACACCCACATGACCTTCTCGTGCAGCCAAGTGAATGGGCCGGTGAATGATGCGGCGCGACATTTCTGGGTGGTGTGCTTGCATGAGTTCGGGATTTGTTTTTAGGATGGTTTGCACTTGCGCCACATCACCCGCAAGTGCGGCGTTGCAAATGCCAACGACATTTGCAAATCCGGTGCTTTGTGATGGGGCGTTTTGTTTGAGGGTTTCTTTGGCCATGTTTAAAATCCTTGTTTTAAGCTTCCGTCGTGCGGCTCTGAGGTAGTTGTTGACGGATACTGTGGGGACGTCTAAGAATGTGGCAATTTCGTCGTGTGTGTATTCACCGATATAGAATAGGGTGATCGCCAAACGTTCTTGCTCGGGCAGTGTTTGAATGGCGAGCCGAACACGTGCTTTTTGTTGCGCTTCCGATAGGTGTGCATCGGGGCCATGTGTGTCTTGTGGTATGTCCATTAATTGGGTTATGCCGTCATTGGGTGACTCCGAAACCTTGAGAGGCGGTAAAGATAGAAGGAGTGCCGCGCAAGCTGATGCGGTGGATCATGCGTGTGTCGTGAGGGCCTGTGGCCGCTGCGATGGGGGTTGCACTGTGCATGGTTGTTGGGTTGTCCCACATGACCAAATCGTGTACCGAATGGGTGTGTGGTGTGATGAATGGCTTTTGAAATGCATGATCACACAGGTCATTGAGAAGTTTTTTCGCTTCTTTTTTTGCCATGTCTTGAATGCCTTGGGCTGTTCCGGTGATGGCGTAGAGCGTTTTCTGGTTGGTGATGGGGTGGCGTCTGACCAGAGGATGATACACGGTCGTACTTTGGTCCCAACCTTTGGGA
The DNA here is from genome assembly GCA_047619225.1 of Candidatus Latescibacterota bacterium. GTDB lineage: Bacteria > Latescibacterota > UBA2968 > UBA2968 > UBA2968 > JABIFK01. The sequence goes on along the minus strand of JBLHJX010000009.1, from coordinate 14,694 downwards.
GGAATCGGGGTGTGGTCATCGGGGCGTGCGGTTATGGAAATGCCGTGCCGGTGTTCTACAATCAGATCTTCAATTTGGTCCTGGATTTTTTGAGGAAGTGCTTCGTAGGCGGCTACCATGTTGCAGAACAGGGTTTCGCCTCCTTTTTGGGGCGCCTGAACGGAATACAGCATGGTGACTGAAGAGACCTCTTTTTTAAAGGATTGGTCGGTGTGCCAATGTGCAGCCCCCTTTTTTTCTTTTTGGGAGTCGTTCTCGATATTGCTCATTTGCGTAATTTCGGGATGTTGCGTTGCGGTTAAATTTAATCGAATTGGGTCTCCCACACGTTTTGAGAATGCCAAGAATTCTTCCTGTGTGAGACCCTTTGTTCTGAATACCATCACGCGGTGTTCATAAAGGTTTAAGAGCAGGTGCTTCACGTCTTCATCGGAGATCTTGGGCACATCGATGTCTTTGATTTCGACGCCAAATCTTCCGCCAAGTTTTTCGATGTTTAATGTCGACTTCATGGTGGTATGCTTCCTTCTTGATTTTATTGCATTTATTTTTTTAACAAACCGTCGACAATGAGTGCTCGATGGTGCAATGGGAGAAAGACATTTGGTGACAATTCTGACAATATCTGATGTGGGGGAACCCATTTGCGCCAAGTAATATGGATTCTAAGTGATGAAGTTTCTTAAAGGAGATATACTTTGCTTGGTTGAGTTCTTCAGCGGTGACAAGAAGTGTGTTGCAGCCTGCCGTGTTTTCTAAGACCTCGGCAATTTTAATACCCATTGCTTGTCTCCTATTTTATCTGGATCATTTGTCGCGTTTTGGTAATTGGGGCTCACCACGTTATTTATAGACAGGCAGATGAATTCCTAAGTTTCGCTCAATATAGCCACATCATAAATATTCTTTATAAATATTCTTTGTTTTTATTTTTTTCATAGTTATCATCCGTATTCAAGCTTGCGACAGCACAACATCAAATTTTCCATATATGACCCTCCTGAAGGAGAATAAGAGATGGACACAATTGACACGTATCGTGCCCCAGCCTTTGCCGATTCGAAGCCCGAGCTTGCGGCTCCTGGGGCCACGCCAGAGCGGTTGGCTCATTTGGAGGAGCACGGTTTCGTTATTATTACTGATTTTGTCGACAATCCTTGGATTCCCATTCTTCGCGAGGCCGGTAGGCGTGTGACCGAGGCATGTGCGCCCGAGTTGGGATATCGTAAGATTGACAGTTCGAAGGGCTATGTTCATCGCGCAAAAGTTGATGAGCCTTGGGCAATTCGGGGTTTGATCCACCCTGCGTTTAAGGAACCCAGTTTTGCCGATTTTCACGGGTCGCCCGATTTTCTAAACTTTGTGGCCTCATGGTGCGATGGGCTCCAACCTGAAGACTTGACGATGAGTGGGATGCTTTTGTGGTGTAACCCTCGGCAGAATGAACACAGTTTGAGTTGGCACCGTGATGTGACGTGGTGGGGCACTGGGAAGCCTTATTTTTCGCAGCGAGAGGTACGAGGTGAAGGGCCTGAGGCTTATACAGAGGAACTAGAGAAGGAACGTTGGGAAGAAATACGTGAAAAGAATGCAAAAGCGATTCGTGAACGAAATGGGGTGAGCATGTTTTTGGCTTTGGTTGATGACGAGTGCCATGAGTTGATACCGGGCAGCCACAATCGGTGGCGTACACCTTATGAACATGATGTGTTGCTTCCAAAAAAGATGAAGGAGGAGGGGGTGCCACACACACCGAGTTGGAATGGCGAAGACCCTTTGCCAAACCAAACGGCTGTTCGGCTGAAGGCTGGGGAGGCACTTATCCGGCAGGGGGCGAATATTCACAATGGGCATACGGTTCCTGGGCGAGAACGCAACACACTGTCTATTGGGTGGTCGAAGTGGTCTGGCCCGTCTACCGATGAGCCGTCGGTGGTGGATGCTCGAAGCGCGTGGCAACTCGATCCTGCGGTAAGAGAAGCATTGCCACATGAATGGATGAAGACGGCATGGGATCGTTGGGCCGAAACGCAGAAGTTAGGCGATACACTCGAAGATCGATATGCGCCATTTGATATTAAACGCATCAAAGCAGGAGAGGTGGTGGGGTGGCGCACGGAGTTGGAGCGTCAGGCAGCGGCAGCAGGGGATAAGTGGGAGCGTTATCGGACGGTGGAATAAAGGTGTATTTGTGGTGAAGTGTTGACCCGTAAAAGAATGGGTTTTTGCTCTGTTTATTTTTCAGATGGACTGCATCAATGGGTGTTGCGACTTGGTCGTAATACCCATTTTTTTGTCGGCTATGATCTCTGATAGAATTTCAGCAACCAAGGTTCACTTGGGGGTTGGGCCGCTTTGATTGCTTCAACGACTTGTTGATAATCGAAGGCAACATGTCGGAGGATGACCTGATAGCCAGATGCATCTGCTTCAAGGATCGCGTATTTGGCGCGCATATCGAAAGTGAGCGGGTTGGCTACGTCGCCGAGGGTGATGTAACGGACACTGCCAAGAGTGACGTCTGATTCTTCGTGTGCGTGGCCTGCAAATACCAGGTCGGCTTGGATATCTGGGAATATTTCGGTGGCTGTTTTTTCGGTTGTGTCTTTCATAACAACAAGTTCATCACTTACAAGAGACGCATGCACACCAAGTAGGCGTGTGCCATCTGGTAATGTTGTGCGTTGTTCAAAGGGCATGTTTTTGAGCCAATCATACGATCCAGTTGCCGTTACCGCACCGCGCGCCCAGCCGTTGCCTTGTTCGACACTGGTGAGCATGTTGACCATTTTTTCAGGGTCTTTGATGATCCGTTCCAAAGAGGGGCCACGCCGCCCACCATGAATGGCATATCGGTCTGTGTTGCCAGATACACACCGAGGGGATGGCAGTTTAGAAGTTTGATTTTTTAGGTCTGGAAAGAAAAAATCCCTACCAGATAATTTATCTAATAGGGATTCGCACTGTTAAAGCAATATTTATTGTCAGAGAGAAATACATGATTCAGTCGCTCTAATTATGTTGGATGATTAAGGTATAGCAAAACACTAAACGTAAGTGGAATTTATCTATGCTCCGAGAAATTCTTCTGTAGTTACGTCGGCCTGTTTTAATATAGCAGACAGTGTTCCTTCTGGCATATCTCCAGAGTGATGAGGATCGTTATGGTCACGGTAAGATTCGATAAGTTTGCGGGCGACATCTTGTGCGATCTCAGCTGTTTCAGAGATTGTTCTGCCTTGAGCAATAAGGCCCGGCAATATATCTGAAGTCGCTAAGAATTCACCATTTTCGACTTTTGTGATTTGTAAATGCAGTTTAAATTCTTCTGACATAATTTTGCTCCTGCTAAAGTTTTTTACATTTTCCGTTTGTCTAATATATCCACCTTATTCAGATTAGGCAAGAGTCGTATTGGAAAGAATGGTATGTGTTGTACACTGTTTATCTTTGGTGAATCCACTGGGTTGTGTATCGACAAGTTATACCATCCAATTTGGAGTCGCTTTAATCGACATTTTCCCATGGGAATGATATATCTGCTATAGGAGGGCATCCTTTGGCGTGTGCAAATGCTTTGATTTCATCTGATGATTGAAGGTGTATGAACTGTATGTGTTGCCAACGCGGGTCAGCGATGTGTGCATGCATGTTGCGCCGCTTGCTCCGATGTTGCGTGACGATCCATCCGAGTAGTGAGTCTTCCTTGTTCCAAAATTTGAGTTGGGGCCAAAACCGCTCATAATTCGTACCCCAAAGCAATTCTTTTGAATGCGAACGTTTCCACGAGCGTGTGAGCATCCGCCATACGAGTTGATACACTGGGAGGTCGAGCCAGATGACGGTTTCTAAGCGGGGCCAGAAAACGGCTTGTGAAAATTTCATGTAAGAACCCGCAACCACCCATTCATCTCCCTCAGTTGCGTGTGTGAGTCGCCGGGTCAGTTCTTCAGGGTTCGTATCGCTTAGCGCAACCCAGTTGGGTTCCCACTGGAGTGCATCCAATTCTACAAATGGCATATCAAGCGCCGCTGCCAATTGCGCGCCTAACGTGCTTTTTCCAGCACTGCTGTTGCCAACAATATGGATTCGTCGACCCATTGGTATATTGGGGTCGAATGTGATGGTGTTTTTGTTCACGGTTATTTTAATCTCTAAAGCGTTTTTGGATTGTATCTTCTATTAATAGGGCATGGCTTAGCCAATATAGTCATACATTGAGTTTGATGCACGGAAGATGAGTGGGCAACATAAAAAGCCCCTGTATATGTTATATAGGGGCTTTTTATATGTGTGATGAAGCAGCTTTTCTTAATCTTTCGCCATTATTTGAAACCCGTGTTGTGAAAGGGCTTCACGTCGCAGATACTGTTTCTTCCAGATCCACGAAAGAAACCTTAACACGTTTATCAACGGCTGCAGCAATTCTACGAAGCATAGATAGGGAGTGGCCTTCATAATCGGCATCTTCCAATCGGCAAATGACAGAAGCCGATGTGTTGATCTTATCGGCGAGTTCTTTTTGGCTCAAACCTGCTTCCATCCTGAGATTATAAATCTGTTCTGCAATATCCATTTCGCTTTCGGCTTCAGCCAACAAAGCCTTCATGTCAGTGCTTTCTCCGACAATGCGGCTGTAAAGAATCTCAACAGCATCGGTTGTCAATTTCTTCTTTTGTTTTTTTCGAGTTGCCATTTTAAACCTCACCTTGATTGGTATAACGATCAGGGTTCTGTTGAAATTTTATTTTTCGCTCTATAGCGCGTTCAATTTCTTGAGAAGGAACTTGACTTTCTTTTACTATGCCGTGAGCCAGATTGGTTTGGGCTTTGGATTCCAAACTCACGATCCAATCCAAGACGGGTACTGTGTTGTTATCATCCCGAAAGAAAACGATGCTAATCTCAGGCATACAACTTCTCCTACTGAAACTTATATTTGTGAAATAATTGATAAAATTGCGAATAAAATCAAGGGGAAAGTGGGTTTTGAACGTTATCGAGGTTAAACTTTCTCCCCAGAATAAACGGGTGAAACAGACAGCCTGATTATACACCGAAAACGAAAAAGAGGGCAAGACATCAATAGAAAGTGATGGTTTGCCCTCTTTTTCTTCTGCTGAATGCAAAACTGTTACAGACCGGTAACAAACCATTCTTGACTGTGACCCTATACGGTGTTATTCTGATCTCAAAGAGAGATATGCAGAACTGCATAACATCGGAAGAGGCTGAAAGGAATACATCAGCCATTATGATTCATCCATAAAAAAACAGAAGAACTGCACAGGAGATACAAAATGGTAACAGCCAGTGAACTTGCGGTCTGGGTAAGGGATGCTCGCCAGCGCACCCTCGACCTGGTGGCCGACTTGTCCGACGAACAGATGATGGGTCCCTACCTGAACATCGTTAACCCCTATCTCTGGGAGATTGGCCACATAGCCTGGTTCCAGGAAAATTGGGTGCTCCGCCATGCGGCGAAACAGGCTATGATACGCGAAGATGCCGACGCCCTCTATGATTCCATCGCCATCGCCCACGACACCCGCTGGGATCTGCCCCTGCCCAACCGGGAAGAAACACTGACCTACATGTGCGAAGTTCGAGACCGCGTCCTGGAACGACTGGAAAACGATCCTTCCGAGGAAGAGATATACCACGGCATATACACCGTCTACCACGAAGACATGCACACAGAAGCCTTCACGTATACCCGGCAGACCCACGGTTATACGCCTCCCTCATTTTCCACACCTCCCGAAGCGGCCCACAAAGGTGGACCCGTGCTCGGAGATGTAGAAATCCCGGGTGGAACCTTCCAGCTGGGTGCAGCTCAGAATGACCCCTTTGTATTCGACAATGAAAAATGGGCCCATCCGGTGAACCTGGCCCCTTTTGCCATTGCTCGGGCACCGGTCACTCAGAACGAATACGCCGCCTTTGTAGATGACGGGGGATATGGTCGGCAGGAATTCTGGTCTCAAGAGGGCTGGCAATGGCGTGAGGTCGAAAAAGCGGAACACCCCATATACTGGCGTTCCCAGAACAATGGAACCTGGCTCCGCCGGCATTTTGATTGCTGGAACGTCTTGGAGTCTCACCTTCCCGTTATCCACATCAACGGGTACGAAGCCGAAGCCTATTGTCGCTGGGCGGGCAGGCGACTGCCCAACGAGGCGGAGTGGGAAGCTGCGGCAACTGCTGGTGGTGAGAATCTGGGCGTAGAAAAACGGCGCTATCCCTGGGGAAACGATCCGACCTCTGAACGCCTTCATTTTGACTGGCGGGGATTGGGCTGTGCTGAAGTGGGGGCTTATCCGGAAGGCGATAGCGCTTTTGGGTGTCGCCAGATGCTGGGCAATGTGTGGGAATGGACCAGCAGCGTATTTCGTCCATTTCCGGGCTTTGAGCCCGACCTTTATAAAGAATATTCCGAACCCTGGTTTGAAACTCGCAAAGTCCTGCGAGGCGGTGCTTGGGCCACGCGTTCTCGCCTGGTATGGAATACCTCGCGAAACTTCTTCACCCCTGAACGGCGCGACGTATTTGCCGGTTTTCGAACCTGTGCTTTGAAGATATGATATCCCATCAACAACACGGGGCCCATCGCCAGCGGGTGTTGGCTCCCAACCCAGGACGGATGTTTTCCCACGCAAAATGCCCATGAAAATCACCCTCATCACACCAGCCCCCGCGGGTTCTCGCAAAGGCAACCGGGTAACCGCCCATCGCTGGGCGCGCATCCTGCGAACCCTGGGACACCGGGTCGACATCCGGGTCGAACATTCCAGCAGCAGCCGCAGTGATCTCCTGCTTGCCCTGCACGCTCGTAGGAGCTTCCCGGCCATCGAGCAGTTTCACCGACAGCACCCCGACCGCCCCCTGGTCCTGGCTCTCACGGGCACCGATCTCTACGGCGATATCCACACCGATCCGCAAGCGCAGCAATCTCTCGAAATGGCCTCACACCTGATTCTGCTTCAGCCCGACGGGTTGAAGCAACTCCCGAAACACCTGCATAAAAAAACCAGAGTCATCTACCAATCCTTCACATGCCCGCCCGGTCCCGTTACCCCCAGAAAGCGGGTATATGAAGTTTGTGTACTGGGCCACCTGCGGGACGTAAAAGACTCCTTTCGAACTGCCGAAGCCGTCCGGCACCTGCCCCCGGAATCGCGCATCGAAGTGGTGCACCTGGGCGCAGCTCTCGACGCCGATATGGAAGCTCGGGCGCGCGGGGAAACAGCGGTCAATCTCCGATACCGTTGGCTGGGAGAACACCCCCGATGGAAGGCCATCCGCATTCTGGCACGCAGCCGGCTTCTGGTCCTGACCTCTCGAATGGAGGGTGGGGCAAATGTTGTATCCGAAGCCCTGGCCTGCTCTGTGCCTGTCTTATCCTCTCGAATCTCCGGCTCAATTGGCCTCTTGGGTGAGGACTATCCGGGCTACTTTCCTGTGGGAGATACCCGAGCCCTGGCGGAACAATTGTGGCGGGCTGAAACCGATGCGAATTTTTATGCGGACTTGAAATCCAGGTGCCAAGATCGGGCAGCCATAGTAGACCCGGCAGGTGAACAGGCGAGCTGGCGCCACTTGTTGGACGAACTGTGATCGCGTCAAAACGCGGTATCTTTCCCTATCTGAAGCCCCGACCTTAATTGGTCGGGGTTTTTGTATTTTCTGCACGATAATAGGTGTTGCCGTATACAAAAGGAATTGGCTTTTCAAGTTCGCTAATCATTTATTGGAGAACGGAGTAATAGAGGACATTCACGCAAAGGTGGAGGATGTGGCACGCTGAGGCCATATATGCGGCGGGACGGGAATGCCATCAGGGAAAGAGGTGTGGTAAATGCCAAGATATATTTCGCGAAAAGGGCAGAAATGAAAAAATATCATCAAGTGAGTGGGCTGCACTTTGAAAATGATGAAATGATTTTGACGATTGACGGTGAATTGGAAAGATTCAAGCTGCGAAATATTTCACCTGCACTGGCAAATGCTTCTATTGAAGCGAGAAATACATATGAGATTTCTTCCTCGGGTTATGGCATTCATTGGCCTTTGGCAGATGAAGATTTATCAGTAGATGGGTTGCTTGGTATTTCTCATACACCACAAAAAATATCTGCGACGACTGGAGGATAGTTCGTCGACTTATCTGGTAATAACAAAAAGGCTGGTGATCTCTTAAACGAGATCGCCAGCCTTTTTTTGTGCTTCGCGTTTTGTGTGTGGCTCTTATTGTCTATGAGATGTCGATTTCGTCTTTGACTGACCAGCCCGTTTTCAATCCGGCAACAAACCAGGCGAGTGCAAGCACGCCAATGGCAAAGACCGTATCGCCAATGACACGGAGCCAGCGCAGGGTATCTAAGCCGGGGGTTTGTGTAAATTCGATGGAGCGGGCATACCACAGGCCGTGTTCGACGCTGGCCCAGGTTTGGGCGAGGCCCACGGGCAGCACGCTGATCAATACCATCAGGGCCAAACCGATGTTAATGGACCAGAATGCAAACTTGATGACGTCGTCTTTCCACACCTTATTTGAGGCCAGACCTTTTAGAACAAAGAGCATGAGGCCAATGCCGAGCATGCCGTAAACACCAAAGAGTGCGGTGTGGCCATGAACGGGTGTTGTGTTGAGCCCTTGCATGTAATACAGTGCAATGGGCGGGTTGATGAGAAAACCGAAGATGCCTGCGCCGACCAAGTTCCAGAAGGCCACGGCGATGAAGCAGTTGATCGGCCATTTGTAGCTTTTGATCCACATCGTAGATCGGCTGATTGAGAGGTGGTGATAGGCTTCAAACCCGATCAGTACCAGAGGGACAACCTCTAATGCGCTGAATGTCGCACCGAGTGCCAGAATGGCGGTGGGTGTGCCTGTGAAATAGAGGTGGTGGAAGGTGCCAATGATGCCACCCAAGAGGAAGATATTGGTTGAAAAAAGGACGGTGGCGGTTGCCAGCCGGGTTTTGAGCAAGCCCATGCGCACAAAGAGAAAGGCGATGACGACGGTGGCAAAGACTTCGAAGAAGCCTTCGACCCAGAGGTGCACGACCCACCAGCGCCAATATTCGGCAATGGCCAGGTTGGTTTGTCGGCCCCACATGAGGCCCGCGCCATAAAAGAGGGCAATGGCGGCTGATGAAATCAGAAACATACCCAACAGGTGACGGCTGTCACCGGGTTGTTTGAAAGCGGGCCAGATGGCTCGGGTCATTAAAAAGAGCCAGATGAGGAGGCCAGCAAATAAGAAGATCTGCCAGAAACGACCGAGGTCTACATATTCATACCCTTGGTGGCCAAACCAGAAATTTTCTACCAGATTGAGTTTTTGCATCACACCAAACCATTGCCCGGCCAGTGAGCCGACCACAATGATCAGGAGTGCAACAAAGAGCACGTTGACACCCAAGCGTTGGAATTTGGGTTCATACCCTGATACTGCGGGAGCGACAAATAAACCCGTGGCCAGCCAAGAGGTGGCAATCCAGAAGATGGCAAGTTGAATGTGCCATGTTCGGGTGACCGAATAGGGCAGGATTTCGGCTAAGTTAAATCCGTAAAAGCCCGATCCTTCAACACCATAGTGTGCGGTGATGGCACCGAGGAGAACCTGCACGACAATGAGCGTGCATACCACCCAAAAATATTTTAGGGTGGCTTTCATCGATGGCGTGGCTTGAAGCCCTAAGAGGGGGTCTTTATCGGGGAGGTTTTCGTAGTCGATTTCTTCTTCCGTGCGATATGCCGCGTAGTAGTAGGCCAGTAGCCCAATGCCCGCAATCAGCATGATCACACTGAAACCCGTCCACAAGATGAGTGATCCTGTGGGTTTGTTGTCGACGAGTTCATCGGGTGGCCAGTTGTTGGTGTAGGTGATGTCGCTGCCGGGGCGGTTGGTGATACATACCCAAGAGATCCAAAAATAGAACGTTGTCATTTTGCGCATGCGTTCTGGGTCTTTGATCGCATTTGTTTGAATGGCATAGGATTCTCGCTCGGAGGCGCGGGCAGGATCATCGGTAAACAGACCCGTATAATATTGGCTGTTTGCCCGAATGGCTCTGGCACGTGTAGGTGAAACTGTGAGTGTGCCACTTGCCTTGTCGTAAGTGTTTTCGCGCAGGTTTTTTTGCAACCGTGCTTTGAGCCCGGCTTGTTGTTCAATATTGAGTGCGTCAAATGCGCGTCCGTAGTCCTGTTGTGCCCATTCAGAGATCATGTGAACGGCCTCACGGTGGAGCCAGTCGGCAGACCAGTCGGGTGCCACATATGCGCCATGTCCCCAAACGGTGCCCAATTCTTGACCGCCAATAGACTGCCAAACATTTTGACCATCGCTGATGTCTTGACCTGTGAACAGTACTTCTCCTTCTGTTGTTATAACCTGTGTGGGGATGGGGGGGGCTTGACGGTAGATTTCCGCTCCGAAATAACCCAACACAGAAAATGAACCTATCATAACAACGAGGAATCCGAGCCATAGCTTTTTGTATTCCATAACACCTTTCTATATGTTTTTTAACGCAAGGTAGTTCTTTAAATTTCATTCTCCATCTCAATCGCACGTGGAAAGAGCACATTGTTTTCTTTGTGAATATGTTGGTGCATATCGCTTTCAAGATGTGCCAGACCGTCTAACATGGCGCGATAGGTGTTGCAGGCCCATTCTGGAGGGGTATAACCCTCAGTGAGTTCGTTTAACGTTTCAAGAGCAGATCCGGCAATATCATGCTCTACTTCCATTTGGCGAATGGGGTTGGCAATGGAACCACAGTGAAACCCTGATGCAGGTTCGTCGGACTCAAGTTGGCGTACCATGGGAAACAAGATTTGTTCTTCTTTCATCATGTGGCTTGTGAGTTCTTCTACCAGTGCGAGAAAGGTTTGTCTAACGGCGTACAAGCTTTCGTTTTTCTCACCATGCACCGCGGCGACCTTTTCTGTCATGATATCCAATCGAGGAAATTCTGTTCTGAGGTAGGCATGATGTGTTTCTTCAATATGGTTGGCCAGGTCAGTGAGCGTCATTGAGGCTGGATTAACGGTTGGTTCTTCTGGTGAGGCCTGTAGAGATGCTTCGAGTGTGGCCAGAAGGGCTTGCGCATCGATGCCCTTTTTTTGACAGACCTCATCTAAGGTTTTTTTACCACCACAGCAGTAATCGATGCTTTCTTGTTCAAAAACACGCGACAATGCGGGTTTGTGTGCCACGATGCCGCCTACTGTATCTTGAATTTGAAATGTGCTCATGATGTATTCCCTCCGGGTTATTGATGGGTGTGATCTTTCTTTGATGCCCTAAAGGTATGTTGAATACAGAAGCGGTTCTTTGCGCCAGCGCAAAGAACCGCTCTTTTTTTAAAAAAACACACCAATGGATTGAACCAGCAAACGGTTAGGCTTGGGGGGGCAGTTTTGTGAGGGGGTCTTCTACGGGCATATGGGGGAGGTCTTCTGCGAGAGATACGAGGGCATGGGGTGCGGTAATGATCACTTTTTCGCGACCGGTTTTGACAAGGTCTTGGTGCTCCCAGCTGCTGAGGATGCGGCTGACGGTGAACAGGGTGGTGCCTGTCATTTCTGCGAGGTCTTGGCGAGAAAGGGGGATGTCGATGAGAATGCCTGCTTCGGTTTTACGGCCCGATTGGCGAACCAGTCGAACAAGTGCTCGGGCCACGCGCTGTTCCACCCGTTCGGTGACCAGTTCACGATACCGGTCTTGCACTTCTTGCACCTGGATTGCCATGTGTTTGAGCGTGTTTAAAGCAACAGATGGGTATCGTTTGATCAGCTGAGCCATTGTTTTCCTATCCCAGCTTAGGCTTTTGCTGTCGGTTATGGCTTGTGCCGATATGGGATACGTGAGGGCGCCAAATGCTCCGCCAAACATTTTACCGGGCACAGCGATTCTGAGAACCACTTGATGGCCCTCGGGTGTGGTTTGCATGAGTTTGACACGCCCTTGAATGAGCACATAGAGAGATGTTGTTGCATCGCCTTCATGAAAATAAAAAGCATGACGAGAGACCGACCGTTGTTGGGCATTTTCTAAGATGGATGCAAGTGACTTTGTATCCAGCTCCTGAAACAAGGGAATGTCTTTGATGAGGTCGGTTGACAAATCGCTCATAGGCGGTTTTCTCTATCTTTTTTTGGGGGGTCGTGGTCGGTTGTTAAAAAACTGTCGGACTGTCTTACGCAGACAACACGGCTTGCAACATCGCTTTGGTATAGGCGATGTTGTATATGTTGCTTACGTGCCCGCCACCGCCGGGGTATTGGTTTCCGCTTCCGAGTTCGCGGTCGATGTCGAGAGCACGTGGATGTTCGGGATTGAAGCCACGCGCATACTTTTGCCGGACGAGTTCCTGCATCACGGCAAACATGTTGACCTGACCTTCATCGACGAACACTTCGGTGTAGTCGACGTACGGTTTTCTGACGATCACGTTGCGAAAGTGCACATGATTGATACAGTCTCGTTCACCCAAATAACGACACACCGCCACAGGGTCTTCACCTGTTTCACATGTAACACCGCAATCGTATGTCATGCCATTATACGGACTCTTCACGAGATCGAGATATTCTTTCCAGTGTTCAAACGTATCCATGATCTGTTCTGAACCCCGGCTGATGGGCACGGGCGGATCGTTTGGGTGCAGTGCCAAGCGCACGTTGGCTTTTTCTGCCTCGGGCACGATCGCTTCGAGGAAGTACTTGGCGCGTTCCAACTGCTCGGCTCGGGTGTGTTGCCCAACACCTTCCTTGGGCGGTAAGTCCTTGGAAAGCGCGTAGTCATAGGCCGTATAACCGGCACCGGCTCGGCCAATTTCTTCTTTATAACCTTCCATGAGACGGTTGGCGTAGAAGTTGTATTCGATTACTGGCAGACCGACTTTACCTGCCACGCGGATTGATTGGATCACCTTGTCGATTTGTTCATCGCGACCGGGTTGCCCGTAAATGACATCTGGGAATCCGGAAATCATCATGTTACAAATTGTAAGGCCGCCGGCTTCGAAATGTGCCATACGGGCGCGGAGTTCCGACTCATCCCAAGGGGTACGGCCACCGCTCATTTGGACGTAATCAACACCCACCTGTTTTAATTGGCGCATGGCAGCTGCCTCGGTTTGGGCGCTGCTGCCCATACAAATCTTGGGTGTGTCGGGGCCTAACGCGGGGGGCCACGATATGTTGCTTGTTGGGCTGGTTTTGTTTTGCATTAGGGTTCTCCTTGGTGGCTCACGCTGGATGTGTTATTTGCCTTGAAAGTCGAGGGCGCGGGAACCGCGCCCCTACAGAAAAACAAAAATGCAGGCAACTGTCGAGCCATTATAAATAGGGTTTGGTTTCGCTGAACTTACGGTCCGCGAAGTACCGTGTATGCCTTAGGAATAAACAATCAGGTCCTTGTGCGTTTGTTTATTATACCATGCATCATCGGCTTTTTTAAGCCATTGTCCCAATTCTTTTTGGATAAAGTCGAGGTCTGATTTGTCAATTGAATCCAGGAGCAGGTTCGTCATTTGATAGGGATCGGCGCTGTTGTCATACAGTTCGGTTGTTCCGTCTTCATCGACCCGATAGACATATCGTTTGGTTCGCAACCCCTTTGCATTGGGTGTGAGATAGAGGGCCGATTCTGGTTTTGTTTGTTGGGCATATTGCTCGGTCAAAATGCCTTCGGAATAATCTGATCCCATCACTGTATTGGGGATGTTTTCTCCAAGGCCCATGAGACCCAGCATGGTTGGCATAATGTCTACGGGAGAGATCATCAAATCTTCTAAGCGGTGTTTGAGTGCTTTGGGATATCGGATCATAAAGGGCACACGGAAGGACTCATCGTAAATGACATTTTTCCCTGTGAGTCCTTGGCTGCCCATCATGTCGCCGTGGTCGGAGGTGAAAACAACAATGGTGTTGTCTGCTTCTCCTGAGGCTTCTAATGCTTCTAACACACGACCGACTTGTTGGTCGACGCTGGTGACCAGCGAAAAGTAAAAGGGTGCAGCGGTTCTTGCTTTGTCTTTGCCCTCTTCTGGCGCTTTGACATTGGGTCTGTTGAGGAGTGTGTCGATGGGTGTGTCTTTGTAGTGCGCCTCGTAAACGTCTGCGTCACAGTCTTTCACTGACATATAGGGTGAATGGGGCGGGTTGAGTGACCAAATGAGGCTGAAGGGTTGGCCTTGTGTGCGCTGCCCTTTTTTGTTTTCCAAATAATCGACAATGGCATCGGCTTCGAGGATAGGGGTGAATTTTTCGGGGCGATGTACTTGGCCATCTTCTTTGCCGTCAACGAGGCCTGGGTCTGTGGCATAGGAATTTGAGTTGTGATGGCTGTCTTTAATGTTCTGAAACCAATATGCATTGCCATGGCGGCCTTTGCCGGGTGGAATATACGTGTCAAACGCATTCATGTAGTGGCCACCGGGCGGGGTTTCTGTGCCTACATAATTGCCTTCGTCGTCGAACAAGGGCTCCGTTTTTTCCCAGTGCGTTTTGCCTACGTAAGCTGTTTCATACCCTGCGTCTGATAATACATCGGTAAAACATGTGATGCCGTGTTTGAGGCCATGGTCGCGCCCAGAGTGGCAGTTCATTGTCACACCGTTTCGGCTGGGATACATGCCAGACATAAACATGGCCCGATACGGGCTGCAAACGGGG
>JBLHJX010000008.1:0-46067 GCA_047619225.1 Candidatus Latescibacterota bacterium | reverse complement strand
TACCATTGATTGTTGATGGGCAAATGAATTTGCAAAATGTATCGGCCTATGTGGGCAACACGGGCGAGACGGTGAATATTCCCGATGTGTATGAGGCCGAAGGGTTCGACTTTTCAGGGCCTCGGCGATATGATGAAGCGACAGGATATCGGTCGATGTCGATGTTGGTGGTGGCGTTGCGCAATCATGAAGGGACGATTATCGGTGTGCTACAGTTGCTCAATGCCAAAGATACGGACTCAGTCATTCCCTTTTCTTCAGACTATGAAGCGTTTATCGCAGCATTGGCATCACAGGCAGCGGTTGCTATTACCAACGCGCGATTGATTCAAGATTTGTCTCATTTGTTCGATGCCTTTATTCAAACCACTGCTGCTGCAATTGATGAAAAATCGCCTTATACCGCAGGGCATGTGCGCCGGGTGGCCAAGTTGACGATGATGATTGCTGAAGGCATTCATGAAGCAGATCAAGGTATTTGGAAATATATTCATTTTGTACCTGATGAATTGGAGGAGCTGCGCATTGCGGCTTGGATGCACGATGTTGGAAAAATGACGACGCCTGAATATGTGGTGGATAAAGCAACCAAATTGCAAACGATTTATGATCGTGAAGAAACTGTCAAAACGCGGTACGAAGTATTCAAACGCGATGCTGAGATTGCTGCGTTAAAGGAAAAATTACAGCTGTCACGCGTATCGGATCAAGATGCAGAAATAATGGAAATTGATCAGGAATTGGATGAAGAATTAAAAAAAATTGATGCGGAATGCGATTTTATTGTGCAATGCAATACGGGTGGTGAATTTATGGATGATGGAGACATTCAACGCTTAGAGGAGATTGCAACGCGCACTTTTGTGATGGATGGTAAAAACCAAGCGCGGTTGACTGAGAATGAGGTTTATAATTTGTCGATACGCAAGGGCACACTCACCTACGAAGAGCGTCAAGTGATTAACAACCATGCGGCGGTGAGCATTAAGATGTTATCTCAATTGCCGTTTTCTAAGAATTTACAACGGGTGCCAGAATATGCTGGCGGGCACCATGAGAAGCTTAATGGCGAAGGATATCCTCTCAAATTGAAGGCAGATCAATTGCCCTTACAAGCCCGCATTTTGGCCGTGGCAGATATTTTTGAAGCTTTAACGGCATCAGACCGTCCCTATCGCAAACCTATACCGTTGTCACAGGCTTTAAAGATTATGGGGTTTATGGTAAAAGATGGCGAGTTGGATGTTCAGATTGTCGATTTGGTACAGGGGAACGGGATCTTGTTTCAATATGCTCAGGAAGAGTTGATAAAAGAACAGTTAGATGTGGGATAGTGCTGGGGACATGAGGAGAGCGGTTTGCGCTTGGTTCATTTTTGAACCAAGCGTTTTTTTATATATAAGGTCGGAGTTCCTGCTGGGTGATAACGCCTTCGCGGAGTATAATGGGTTTATTTGTGGAGATGTCGAGTAGGGTAGAGGGTTGTGACTGGGGCGATGGCCCGCCGTTGATAATGAGATCCAAATGTGATTCCAGCTGGTTTTGCACTTCTTGTGCTGATTGTGCGGGAGGTTGCCCCGAGATGTTGGCACTGGTGCTGGTGAGGGGGCCACCCAGTGCATCAACGAGAGATTGTGCAATGGGGGCATTGGAGTGACGCAGTGCAAGGGTGTCTCTGCCACCAAGGAGTTCCTTGGGCAGTTGGGCACTCGCTTTGAAGATCAGAGTGAGCGGGCCTGGCCAGAATGCGTTGATGAGCGATTCTGCGATGGCAGGCAGGTCTGAGGTAAGTCTGGGGAGGTCTATTGTGCCGCGAATGAGTACGATGATCGCTTTTTCAGCTGTTCGACCTTTGGTGGCAAAGAGGCGCAAAAGGGCTTGCTGATTGAACGGATCAACACCGAGGCCATAAACGGTTTCGGTGGGGTAGGCGATGAGGCCGCCTTGTTTGATACATTTGGCTGCTTGGAGGATGTTGTCAGATGTTGGAGTGAGGATCATTGGCGGTAGGAGAGCAGGGTCAGTTTTTTTGCACGCCTGCTGTTTTTTTATGGCCGTACAACGGCTTGGTTGGTCTCAAGGGCAGATGCAAAGAGGATAAAGTCATTGAGATTTACGAGGCCGTCGCTGTTGAGATCAAACTGGGCATCTGTGTTTCCAAATGCGTTGATGAAGAGCAAGAAATCGGAAAAATCAAGCTGACCGTCGGCATTGAAATCGGCACTTTTTTCGGGTGGGGTAAATAAATTGGGCAGATCGAATTGTATCGACAACTCTCTGACTCTATGATTGGACCGATCTGCGATGAGCACGGTGCCCGTGGGGCTAATGGCCAAACCTTGTGGGTTATTGAGGCTTACAGCAAGGGCGCCACCGTCTTCAAGATCGAGTTGTCCGTTGCCTGTTCCTGCAACGGTTTGAATCAGTAGGGTCGTGAGGTTGAGCAACCGAACTCGGTGATTTCCTGTATCGGAGATAAAGAGATTCCCCTGACTGTCAATGGCCAAACCTTGAGGGCTATCGAGATCGGCTTGGTTACCAGGCCCGCCATCGCCGCTAAAGCCTTGATTGCCCGTACCTGCAATCGTGGTGATGATTCCGTTTGTATCAATCAAGCGAACGCGGTGATTTTGCGTATCGGCAAGAAAGACACGGCCTAAGCTGTCTGTGGCCACTGCCGAAACGCGACTGAGTCGTGCGGTGTTGGCGGGACCGCCATCACCTGAAAAACCATCACTGTCAGGACTGCCAAAGCCTGCGAACGTGGTCATGTTGCCATTGGTATCCACTTTGCGAATGCGTCGATTAAAACTGTCAGCAATATAGAGATTGCCTTGTGGGTCGGTTGCTACGCCCAGTGGACGGCTCAAATTGGCATTTGTTGCTGGGCCATTGTCACCGCCAAATTGAGCAGATCCCGTACCGACGATTGTCGTAATCGTGTCGTTTTGGACACGTCGAATTACCTGCCCCCCTGCCTCACCAATGATGAGATTGCCTGTGGGTGCAAATGTGATGCCTTGCGGGTCGATTATTCGCGCTTCGGTTGCTGGGCCGCCATCCCCACTTGTTATACTTAAGGGATTTCCTACACGTGTTAGAATATTACCTGTTTCAGCGTTGATGGTGCGAATGCGGTTGTTGCCTGAGTCTGCTATATAGACGTTGCCTTGTGCATCTGCTAGGACATCACGCGGAAATTGTAATAATGCCTCGGTTGCGGGGCCCCCATCTCCTGAAAAACCAGCAGAAAAACCAGAACCTGCGATGGTGCGGACGGTGAGGGCATCATCACCAAAGAGTTTGAGAAGTTCAATTTCAACACGTCCATTTGCCAGCCCTGGAGATTGTGCAATAAGGGTGACTCGACCGGGTAGTTGGCCTGCACGATAGCGTGCGAGGGCAATACCGTCTTTTACCGTAATCGAATCGCTGCCCAACAAAATACCATCGCCTGTTTCAATGCGAAATAGGATGGCACGGTCGCTCACTAAGACGCGTTTGTTTTCGCTATTTAATACGGTGGCTGTAAGAACGGCTTCAGAGACGCCATTGGCCAGCAAGTTGGTGGCACTGGTCTCGAGTAAGATTTTTGTAGGGGGGAGTGGTTTTTCTTCTGTGATGGATAGGGTTTGGTTGGCGCGGAGGTTGTCTTCTGTTCCAATGAATTGTTGTACAATGCCAGATGGCCAGCGCAAGGTGAGCAGATCGAGTTGTTCTGCATCGTTGATACCAATGAGGATATTGCGTGCATTTTGAGAGAGGTAAGACGATCCACCGTTGATTTCTCGTATGGCTTGGCCATTGTTATAGCTGAGTTCTATTCGCAACCCGATGGCATCAATGCCGGTCTCTGTTGTTATGGGGTGAATCGCAATCCAATTGCCATTGGCTTCTTGATTTTTGAAGAGTGGATCGGCTCCATTTTGAACGGCAATATAAAGATCGAGACCCCCATCACCATCGTAGTCGGCGACAGCGACACCTCGGCTATCGGCTTCAAATGCAAGGCCCAATGTATCGGCTTCTTCTGTAAATATGCGAAAGCCACTCTGGTCTATATTGCGGTAGAAGCGGTTGGGTTGCCCGCTGTTGGTGACGTAGAGGTCGAGGAACCCATCGTTGTTAAAGTCACCCCACACAACACCGCGAGCCCGCCCCTCATCAAGGAGGCCCATACTGCGTACATTGTCTTGAAATACGTTGTTGTTATTGATGTAAAAGCGGTTGGCGGCGTTGAAGTAAGTGACAAAAAGGTCTAAGTCACCGTCGTTTTCATAATCGGCCCAAGCAACGCCAAAACTGGGGCCTGCATCTGGCGGGCTTAAAAGGTTGCTGACCAAGGTGAATGTGCCACTGTCATTGCGAAACAATTTATCGGGTCCGCTGTTGGCCAAAAAGAGGTCGGGGTCGCCGTCATTGTCATAATCGGCCCAGGCGGGTTGGATGCTGCTTTCTGTGTCGGATAAGCCCAAACTGTCTGTAAATTCGGTAAATGTGTTGCCATCGTTGCGATAGAAATGGTTGGTGCCAAAGTTGGCGACATAAAGATCTATGTCGCCATCTCTGTCTACATCTGCCCAAGAGGCACCATGGCCATCGCCGCCATCATCAATGCCGAGTGAGGTGGCAATTTCGGTGAAGGTAGTGCCATCGTTGCGGTATAGGCGATTGGCTTGTCCAAAATTGGTGATATAAAGGTCGAGGTCGCCGTCGCGGTCTATGTCGCCCCAAATGCCCGAACTGCCATCGCTGCTGTCATCAATGCCAAGTGAGGTGGCGATTTCGGTGAAGGTAGTGCCGTCGTTGCGATAGAAACGGTTGGGTTGGAAGCTGCGAACAAGATAAAGATCGGGATCGTTGTCATTGTCTACATCTGCCCAAGAGGCACCAAAACCTGCGCCTGTATCGCCCAAGGCAAGGTCTGCTGCAATATTGGGAAAACCACCCGGTTTGGCTTGTTGGCCAATGCCTTGTAAGTTGAGCGTAATGGTATCTCTCAAGGCATTGGTGAAGAGTGTGAGAACTGCATTTTGTGTGTCTTGGGCAGAGGGACGGAATATAATGTTTAGGTTTTGGCTTTGGCTTGAGCCGATGCGAAGGGCATTGGTGAATTGTGCGACAAATTGAGTATCAGTGGTCGTTGCCTGTCGCACAACAAGTGTGCCAGCGCCAATGTTGGCAATGCGAACAGAGGCCGTTGCTGTTTGACCAATGAATGTGCGATCAAATATGATGATGTCATTGGGGAAAATACTGACTGCAGGTGCTTCTCCGATGCCTGTTATATTGAATGTTGCTATGGGTGTGCGCGGGTCATCGGTGGTGATGGTAATGAGCCCGTCTGCTACGCCTTCCCCTAGAGGATCGAACACAACCTCGATCTGTGCGCTGCCTGAAACACCGACTGCAAATGGCAAAGGCGTAAGAACTCGAAATGCTGGATTGTCTGATGTGCTTGTTAGGATATTGACGGGTAGGTTTCCGCGATTTTCTACTGTTAAGGTGCGCACGTCAGGGTCACCAAAACTTACTTTCTGAAAATCTATGTTTGATGTGATTGCAGAAAAAAGAGGGGTGCGATAGCGTGCGTTGAACAGTTTGCGGATGCGGTTGTTGCCTGTGTCTACAAAAAGGATATCGCCATTGGCATCTATGAGTACACGCGAGGGTGAAGCGAGGTCTGAAAGCAGCCCCAATTCATTTTCTCCACCAGTACCCAACCCACCTGTGCCCGCAATTGTAAACACATTGCCCGATTCGGCTTCGACGACACGAATGCGATGGTTACCCGTATCTGCAATATAAATATTGCCATCCACATCCAGCACGACACCCGCAGGGCCAAAGAATAAGGCCTGATTGGCTGGTCCACCATCTCCTTTGAAGAGGGCGTCGGGGACGCCAATGTTGGAAGAGAGCTGTTCGCCAGGTGTTGGTGTGCGACCCGCTGCCGTCGAAATTGCGGTGGTTGAATCTGATGTGGGAAAAACACGACGAATTCGACCATTGTTAAAGTCGGCAATATGAATATTAAAATCTGGCGCAGGGCCAAATGCAAGTTGCTCGGGTGTGAGACCTGCTAAAAGAGATGATCCTCCATCTTGAATGCCCGAGGCTTGTGCATTGCCACTGCCGGCCAAGTTAAAAATTTCACCTGTGTTTAAGAGGAGTTGCCGCACACGGTTGTTGCCTTGCCCGTTGGCACCGATGCCGTCGGAGATAAATAAACGTCCGCCACCGACCAGTAGGGCTGTAATTTCATCAAAGGTGGCTTCAATGGCCGGGACACCATCTCCTGAAAAACCACGTTCTCCGGTGCCTGCAATGGTGGTGATAATACCTGTGGGATCAACTCGGCGAATGCGGCGATTTTCAGTATCGCCAATATAGATGGTGCCGTCATTATCTACGGCCACGGCTGTGGGTCGGTTGAGTTGGGCTTGTGTGGCGGTGCCGCCGTCTCCTGAGAATCCCGCTTCCCCAGTACCCGCTACTGTTGTGATATTGCCTGTTACTATATCAACACGACGAATACGATCATTTTCTGAGTCGGCAATATAAATATTTCCCTGGGTATCGAGAGAGATCCCCAATGGGAGATTAAGCCCAACTTCGGTGGCGGGAATGTTTTCGCCTTCTTCGGTGCCGCCTCCTGCAATGGTGATGATGGTGCCGGGAGCTTGTGCTTGGGCAATCAGGGGCAGGAGGATGCCAGCGAATATGACAAATATAGATATGTAGAGATAGCGCATATAAAGGCAATGGATAATGGATAATGGATAATGGAAATCTAATAAAGTATTCAGTGGTTCTTGAACGCTTTGTGCTTTTGCAAGTTGCGTTTGTTTTATTTGCCCAAATACAGATCGCGACCCTGGGTTAGTGCCGCAATTTTACGATCTGCTATAGAGCGTTTGAGCATCCAGAAGCCGCAGTCGGGGTGAATGTATGAGATGCGGCCCGTGCCCACTACTTTTTCGGCTTTTTCAATGCGGGATGCAATTTCATCGGCGGTTTCAACGTGGTTTACTTTGATATCCACGACACCAATGCCGAGTTTGATGCGCGGGTCAATTTCTTTGAGCGCGATGAGGTCATCATCTGGGCGGTGGGCAAGCTCAAGCACGAGGTGATCGGTATGCAGTTCATTTAAGAAATTGACCAGCGCGCGCCACGTACCATCTTGAATGGTTTGCCCCCCATAGTTGCCAAAGCAGAAGTGGACGGCTTTTTCTACGCTAGGGTCAATGGCATCGAGCACCACGTTGATGGCTTTGGCGGCCATGGGTGCGTCTTCGGGGTTGCCAGGGATATTGGCTTCATCTACTTGCACACAAGCGCATGGCAGGTCACGTACTTGATCTGCCAGTACGTTGGCAACGCCCATGAGCAACCCTTCAAAGTCGCCATAGTGGTTGTCCAGTAGGGTGCGTGCAAGCATATAGGGGCTGGTGAGGGTGAACTTAAAGGGCCCCCCTGCAACAGAGGCGGCCCGAACACAATCGGAGAGAAGATCAAGAGATCCTTCTGTGAGTTCAGAATCGACAACCGCGGCGGGTTTGGCACGAAAGCCCATGGTTTGTTTTTTGCGAAAAGTTTCTACTTCGCTGCGACCAAAGTTTGAGCGCGTGCCCCCCATGGGTCCCACGAAATATTCGATCATTCCATTGGTCTCTGGGTGGCTGATGTCAAAGCGGTACATTTCGCCATCGGTTGGTAGATCGATGCCTGATTGGCGCTGGGTATCAAAAATGACACGGGTTGCATCAACGACAGCGGTTTCACTGGGTGCAGCAACGAGCCATTCGGGTAAGGGGTAAGACCCTACGGTGGTGGTGAGAATGGCAGGTTCTGTGGGGATCTTTTGTGTTGCTTTGAGTGATTCAAGCAAGGGTTGGGCAGCAGATGTTTCTGACATGAAAAAACTCCTCTTTAGGATAAAATCGCAAAGCGCGTGGGGCAAAGCGCGAGACAAGAGGTCATAAACGCTATGTGCTTTGTTCTATTATGCTTTGTGCCATATTTTTAATTAAGATGAGGGTGAAAGCTAACAAGACTTAAGGATTGTGGGAAGCGAAAAAGTGTTTCATATAATGATTATGCTTCTTTTTTGTTTTGCAAGTCTTCTTTGATGGCGTTAAGCTTGGCGCGGTTTTCTGGGGTGAGGTTTTTTAAGCCTTCAAAAATAAACGCAAGAAGGCTGCTTAAAACAAGGCTCAATGCGCCAGCGATTACAACCATCATAGAACGTGCGGGTTTGCTGCGCGAATCTGGAGGGCGAGCAGGGTCGAGGATCACGACTGTGGTGGCTTCTTTTTCTTCTTCAAAACGCGTTTTTTCATATTCTTGTTTGATAAATTGAAAAATGACATTTTGTATTTCGACGTCGCGCAGGAGTTGTAGGGCGGTGAGGCCCAACTGAGGAATTTCGTTGAAGGGTTTGTATATTTTGGGTAAGGGATAATCGGTGTTTGATGTCGATGCGTCCATTTTTCCCATGAGTAAGTTGTCTAAGGCTTTTTCGGTCGCTTGAATTTCCAAATTGAGTTTTTGAAGTTCGGGATGATCTGCTGAAAAGAGCTGGGCTTTGATGTCGCGTTCGATGAGAAGATCTACAAACAGGCCGATGGAATTGGATGCACTTTCGATTTGTGCTTTGGCTTGAGCTTCTATGTCGATGACCATGTTTTCTTTTTGAAAGTGGTTGTATCGTAGTTCAGCCCCCATCATCTCGTCTTCGGCTTGTTTGAGGCGGCCCTCGAGAAAGGCGCGATAGGTGTGAATTTGGTCGCGATTGCGTTCTTGCAGCGCTTTTTCCAATTCTTCGACAAAGGCGTTGGTGATGTCGGCCGATTTTTGTGGGGTTTCGGCTTCATATGAAATGGATAAAAATTGCTCGCGAGAAAGTTCGACCGTGAGTTTGGAAAGTATTTGGCTGAGCAAGTCACTTTGGTGTGCGGGTTTGTATAACTCGGCAAGGTTAAAGCGATTGGCTATGGATAACCGTACACGTTCGCTTTCGATAATGGGCACAAATTCGGTAGCAGATGCGCTTCCGCCTCCCAAACCGCCCAAGAGACTGCCTTGCAAGTCACCCAACAGTGCCGAGAGACCCATGCCACTTTGAGCATCTTGGGGGGGGTACACAATGGCGGTTGCGCGATATGCTTTGGGCAATAAAAGCGAAATGATGGCGGTGATGATCACCACCACAAAAAAGCTGGTTAAAATCATGCGCCGCCAGCGAATGAGAATGCGAATGAGGTCTAAGATATTGCGTTCGTTTTCCATTATCTTCTGATGGCCACAATGGTGAGAATGAGTGAGGCGACGCTTCCCGTAACCGCCAAGACTTCACGGAAAATGCGATAACCTTGCCCGGGGATTTCAACTTTTGTAGGAATAAAAATTGCATCACCCGGGTCTACAGAGCTGGTAAAATCATTGATTTTAATTGCCGTTTCGGTGTTGCCTTTGATGAGTACGATGTCTGTTATGCGTGCACGGTCTGTAAAACCGCCAGCTGCATCAATATAGGTTTGAATATTTGCGGTTGTGTTGTACGGAATGTTTGCAGGGGCTTGTACGGCACCGTATACGCGCACCGAAGAAATAAAACGTGGAATGCGAATGTTGTCACCATCACGCAGATTGATGTCGGGGCTGTTTTCATTGGTCATAATTTCATTAAAGTTAATGGGCAAACGACCCGATACTTGTTGTGTTTTTAAAGCGATGAGTGCCTCTTCTTCATCTGTGAGCTGGTTTCTCGGAATGGCCAACAGTCTTGTGAGCACGACATCTTCTTCGTCTTCGACTTTCTTTTTATAATCGACTTTGCGAATCAATGAGGCTTGTGCGAGTGATGCTTCAGATTTGAGTTGTGTCCTTTTCAATAACTGCCTCAGTGTGAGGCCATTTTCAATGGGGTATGTACCGGGAAATTGCACCTCGCCCTCGACATAGACCCAGCGTTCTTCTCCCAAAACATAGAGTTTGTCATTGGCTTGCAGGGCTATGTTGGATGTGGTATCCCCGTTTTGGATTTTCACCAAATCAATTTGAATGGGTATCCATTTGCCCTGTGGCGATAAACGCAAGAGCTGGGCTTGTGGTGATTGGGGTGGGTTCTTGAGCCCGCCGCCGAGCGTGAGCAATTCTGCGATGCGATCACCAGGGGCATATTCATAATTGCCTGGCCGATAAACGGCCCCTGAAATATTTATGGAATCTTGCAGGGTTGGTACAAAGATCTGATCGCCGTCGAGTATGTATGGGTTGTATTGTTCTTTGCCCGTGAGGTTCCACAACAACAGGTCGGCGCGTTGGCCCGTAGGTTCCCACTGCCCATTGCGGAGTCGTCTAATTTGAATGTTTCGCAATGAGGCCCGTTTGTTGGTTTCTTCGAGCAATCCGCCTGAGCGCACAATGAGTTCTGAAGCTTGCTCAATGCCGTTGACACCATAAGCACCCGGAAACTGTACTTCACCGTGTACATTGATGGGAAATGAGCGCAGGCGTGAAAGTGAAATGGTAAGGGCGAGGTGTTGGATTTTGTTTGCAATGGCATCTTGGATGGTTTGTTGTGTTTCTGCCAAGGTGCGTGTGGCAACGGGTATGGCACCGATATTTGGAATCACCAAGTCGCCACTCACACCCACAACAATTTCGGTGGCTTCAAGCGATTCACCCGAGCCTAAAACAACGTTAAACACATCTCCTGGCCCAATAATATAACGGCCCGATTGAATGACCGATTCATAAGCCGCTCTGCCAATACTGGTAATTTTAACAGACGAAACACCCATTTCTTCGAGTTGGGCGGCACGGTCTTCAAGTGTTTGTTGTGAAAATGGTTGGCCTGATCCCTTGCGTTTGTCGGTTGACTCTTCTTTGTTACGGGTTTTATTGTTGCGCTTGCTTTGTGCATGCAGGGCAATCGGTTCAAACACCATGGCAAAAATAAGCGCCGTGATGAGGAAGATATAGATGCGGCGAAAAAGGCCATTGGGCTGTGTCATTTGTGTCATCATAAAATGACGGCTCCATCGGTGTCGATGCTTAATACATGGTAGGTTGCGTCAATGTTTTTGTGCTGCCACGTATCGATCATGGCTTGGCCAATGGCATCTGCATTTTGAGTTGCAAAAGCCATGATTGTTGGTCCAGCGCCCGAAAGCGCGGCACCCAAAGCACCTGCTTTTATCGCGGCATCGAGCACTTCATAAAAGTTGGGAATAAGATGCGCCCGATAGGGTTGGTGAAGTCGATCTTGCATGCCAATTTTGAGCTGTTCCAAATCACCTGCCATGAGGGCTGCCGTGACCAAACAGGCGCGACTGATATTGAAGACGGCATCTGGCAGAGAAATATCTTTGGGAAGTGCTTGGCGTGCTTCTGAGGTTTTGAGTTCAAATTGTGGAATGGCGACAACCGCTTGTAGGGTTTGCGGTGGTAAGGCGCGAACGCAGGCGACGTGTTTACCTTCGACAGCAGACATGGTGAGGCCACCCAAAAGGCAAGGTGATACATTGTCTGGGTGGCCTTCTATTTCTGTGGCAATGTTGAGTTGTTCTTGTTGGGTGAAGGGTTCATCTAAAATGTGGTTGGCTGCCATGACGCCGGCCACAATAGCTGTGGAACTGCTGCCAAGGCCGCGCGCAAGTGGAATGTCATTTTGCATATCTACGCTGAGACCTGGCAGTATTTTGCCCGTTTTTTTGGCCGTGAATTGGGCGGCTTGGTAAAAGAGGTTGGTCTCATCGGTCGTGAGAATGTCTTTGCCTTCGCCTTGAATGGTGACCTCAAGGCCCGGTGCTGTTTGGGTTTGAATGGTCAAATGGTTGTAAATAGAGAGCGCCAGGCCAAGGGAATCAAAACCTGGACCGAGGTTGGCCGTTGAGCCGGGTGTGCGAATTTGAAATTCCATTAGAGTGCTTTCACAAGTTCGGTACAAACCGCATCGGCGATCAACAAACCTTTGCGTGTTAGGCGAATGCGGTTTTGGTGATTTTCGAGCAAGTTGTGTGCGAGAAGATTCTGAAGAGGTATGGGTGTGTGTTGTTCGAGCAATTGAAGGTCTACCCCTTTTTTGCGACGTAGGCCCAGCATAATGGTTTCGAGCAGTTGTTTGTTTGCATCAATGGTTTCAGATGATGCGATGGCCAGCCCTGTGCTTTCTACCGATTGCATGTAGGTGTGAAGATCGGTGACATTCCAAATGCGTTGGTTATTGATAAAAGAGTGCGCTGAAAGCCCTAAACCCAGATAGGGTTTGCCTTCCCAATAGCTTTGGTTGTGATGTGATGTAAAACCGGCCCGTGCAAAATTTGAAATTTCATAATGTTCATATTGGGCTTGGGTGAGTTGGTCAATGGCATCGAGATACATGTCTGATTGCAATGATTCTGTTGGCAAAGGCAGTTGCTGTTTTTGGGCACGTCGATCAAAGTTGGTGCCTGGTTCTATGGTGAGGCCATATACAGAGATGTGCTCAGGGTTGAGGTTAATGGCTTGTTGTAAAATGGTGTGCCATTCTTGATGTGTTTGTTCTGGTGCACCGAATATGAGGTCGATCCCTATGTTCTTGAAATCAACATTTCGCGCCGTATCAAAAGCATCTAGAGCATCTTTTGTGTTGTGAAATCGACCTAACGCTTTGAGGGCACGGTCTGTGAGTGCCTGGATGCCCAAGCTCAGCCGATTGATGCCTGCGTGTTTGAGTGTTGCAAAACATGTTTGATCACCCGGGTTTGCTTCAACCGTAATTTCGGCATCGGCAGAGAGGGTT
Organism: Candidatus Latescibacterota bacterium; assembly: GCA_047619225.1. Classification (GTDB taxonomy): domain Bacteria; phylum Latescibacterota; class UBA2968; order UBA2968; family UBA2968; genus JABIFK01. The sequence goes on along the minus strand of JBLHJX010000008.1, from coordinate 33,274 downwards.
GCTTGCACCTGTATGGCATTGATTATTTGTTCAATGCATTGTGGGGGGATGTGAGACGGGGTACCTCCCCCAAAATAAAGTGTATCGAAAACAGGTTTGCTGTTTAAGGTGGCCAATTGTGTTTGTAATTCGCGCACAATGGCATTTGTGTATCGCTGTGCCAAATGGGTTTGGCGCACAACAAAAGCAAAGTCGCAATAAGGGCATCGTGACCGGCAAAATGGAATGTGGATGTAAAGGCCTAATGACATTTTGCATCATTCAATCAGCATGCCAATGCGTGTCCAGCGGGTTCGGGCTGGGAAATGGACCACGTTATAAAAGAGTATGCTGGGTATAGATGCGAAGCCGCTGTATACGGGTGCGTTGTCATCGGGGGCCCATGACCAATACATGATTAAAGCTTTGCCGTGTATCAATTCGCGGTTGAGAAAGCTCCAATATCGGCTGTCTTCGCTGTTGTCTCTGTTGTCACCCATGACAAAATAATGTCCTTTGGGTACAATGGCAGGGCCGTAGTTGTCACGGATGCTACCGGGCTCATTGCTTGTGATGATGCGTGGGTCGATGTATTTCGATTTGGCTGGGTCGATGGTGCGCTTGTTGTCGATAAAGAGTATTTTGTCACGAATTTCAACGGTTTGACCAGGGCCTGCGACAATGCGTTTAATAAAGTCTCGGCTGGGGTCTTCTGGATACTGAAAGATGGCGATGTCATTGGGTTGAGGTTCGCGAAAGGCAGGTAGGCGCACATTTGTAAAAGGGATGGGGGCACCATAGATAAACTTATTGGCCAGTAGAAAATCGCCAATGAGTAAGGTGTCTTCCATAGATCCTGAGGGTATGCGAAAGGCTTGCACAACAAAGGTGCGAATAAAGAGTGCCAAAATAATGGCGAATACGATGGCTTTGATATACTCGGCGGTCACCGATGATTCTTTGGTAGGGGTTTGTATGGGTGGCTTTTTGGCCGGGCGGCGGGTGGTGCTTTTTGTTTTTTTTGTGGGTAAGGTTTTGGACATAATAAAGTCAGGAGTCAGGGATCGAGGGCAGGGGTTAGAATACAGAACCGCTCACCACCCAAAATTAGTCTTTGTAATCGGCAAAGCGATTTCTCTGTCTCCTGTCTCCTGTATTCTGACGGTCTGGAGCTGTGGATGATTTTTTAAGTATCCATGCTTAAAACAGCAAGGAAGGCTTCTTGTGGGATTTCGACACTGCCAACTTGCTTCATGCGTTTTTTACCTTCTTTTTGGCGTTCGAGCAATTTGCGTTTGCGGCTGATGTCGCCCCCATAACACTTGGCTGTTACGTTTTTGCGAAACGGACGTACGGTTTCACGAGAAATGATTTTGGCGCCGATGGCCGCTTGAATGATCACTTCAAACATTTGCCGAGGAATGAGTTCTTTGAGTTTTTCACACAGTGCGCGACCCCATTCATAAGATTTGGCACGGTGTACAATGGCCGATAGCGCATCAACAGGTTCGCCATTGATGAGCAGGTCGAGTTTGACCAGGTCGCTTATTTCATGGTTTTTGTATTCGTAATCGAAAGAGGCATACCCCCGGCTCACCGACTTGATGCGGTCATAAAAGTCGAGCACAATTTCGGAAAGGGGTAGGTCATAACGCAACAGGGCACGTGTGGGGTCGATATATTCGGTGGTGCGATAACGGCCGCGCCGTTCTTGCGCGATGCGCATGATATTGCCCACATAGTCTGAGGGCACCAGTATTTGTGCTGCGAGCATCGGTTCGGCAATTTGTTTAATGTTGCTTGGCGAGGGCATTTCGGCTGGGTTTTGAACATAAATGATTTCGCCACTTGTGAGCGTGACCTCGTATTCTGCATTTGGCACGGTGGCGATAATTTCCATGTCAAATTCGCGTGCGAGGCGTTCTTGAACAATTTCCATGTGGAGCAACCCTAAGAACCCACAGCGAAATCCAAAACCTAATGCGGTGGAAGATTCGGGTTCATAACGCAACGAGGAGTCATTCAATCGCAACTTTTCGAGGGCGGTTCGCAGGTCCTCAAAATTTTCGGCGCTGATTGGATAAATCCCTGCAAAAACCATTGGTTTTACTTCTTTATAACCAGACAGGGGGGCATCGGCTGGTCTGTCGGTGCCGGTCACGGTATCACCCACACGGGCATCTTCGAGGTCTTTGATGCCCGCAATGAGGTAGCCCACCTGGCCTGCATGCAGTTCTTTCTGTTTGACGCGCCCGAGTTTGAGGGTGCCAATTTCTTCGGCGTCAGATTTTAATTTGGCTGACATAAACGTGATGGGCAAGTTGGTTTTGAGTGTGCCTTCAAACACGCGCACATAGGCAACCGCACCTCGATACTGATCAAAAATGGAGTCAAAGATGAGGGCTTTTAGCGGTGCGTTGACATCGCCTTTTGGGGCCGGGATTTGATCGATGATGGCTTTGAACAAACCATCGATACCGATGCCCATTTTGGCACTGATTTTGACAATCTCTTCTTCTTCAACACCTAATAAGTCGTGTATTTGCATCACAACACGATCGACTTCGGCCCCTGGTAAATCTATTTTGTTGATGACGGGGATGATGGTCAAGTCGTGATCCATGGCCAGCAGAACGTTGCTTACCGTTTGGGCTTCAACACCTTGGGCCGCATCGACGAGTAAAAGGGCACCCTCGCAGGCGGTAAGGCTGCGCGAGACTTCGTATGAGAAATCGACGTGGCCTGGGGTATCAATTAGATTGAGTTCGTAAAGGGTGCCATCGGGCGCTTTGTAATCCATGCGAATGGCGTGGGATTTGATGGTAATGCCCCGCTCGCGCTCAAGATCCATGCTGTCGAGCACTTGGTTTTGCATTTGCCGATTGGTAAGGGTATGGGTTTGCTCGAGCATGCGGTCGGCTAAGGTCGATTTTCCGTGGTCGATGTGGGCAATGATGGAGAAATTTCGGATGTGTTCAAGATTCATATGTTTGGGCTTTACCAAGAGAATGCAAGTGTAAAAAAGTCAGTGATGTAGAGGGTAAAATATACCGTGTTGGTAGGGGGAAGTCAATAAGGACGTGAAAGGTGAAAAAAATGTCCATTTTCAGTTGTTAGGTATCGATTGAAAAGGGTGAACGACAGGCAGCCTATGGTGTTATGGGAGTGCCTTGTTCCATGTGTTTTGTGTGTGTAATAAATTGTAAATAAATGATTTATGTAACATGGGGGCCATTTTTTGAATTGTTCTATTATCTCATGGGCGAATAGGAGTTGACAGCTTAAAAATTGAAGGTGTATATTGCAAGCACTTGTGCTTTATAGGGACATAAAACTTGAGAGGTGAGATGTGAAAATTGATGCGGCAGAAATTCGGTATGTGGAATTGCCTTTGATTAGCCCGTGGCGCACGGCATATGGTGAAGATGCGACCATTCATTCGGTGATGGTGCGTTTGGAGGGCGGTGGGGAATCTGCCTGGGGTGAGGCCACGCCCTTTTATGCACCGACTTATTCACCTGAGTCGGCACGGTCTGTGTATGAAACGGCGCGGGAATTCTTTTTGCCTCGGTTGGTAGGGGAGACATTGGATTCGGCGGCTGAGGTGATGGGGCAATTGGCGGTGTTTAAGGGCAATCCGTTTGCCAAAGCGGCAGTGGAGACGGCGTGGTGGGCTTTGGATAGTAAGTTGAAAGGGATTCCATTGTGGCGTGCATTGGGGGCTACCGAACCTGTGGTGCACTGTGGCGCAGATTTTGGGGTGCAAGATACGATTGATGAGTTGTTGGCATTGATTCAGACGGCGGTGGATGCCGATTATCCGCGGATCAAACTTAAGGTGAAACATGGGTGGGATGTAGATATGTTAGAAGCGGTAAGAGGGGCTTTTCCCAATCCGGTGATTCATGTGGATTGTAATTCGGGTTATGATTTGAAGGCGGATATTGATACGCTGAAAGCGTTTGATCGATTTAACTTGGCGATGATTGAGCAGCCTTTGGATCATTTGGATTTGATTGATCATGCCGAATTGCAAAAGCAAATTAGAACGCCGGTGTGTTTGGACGAGTCGGTAAAACGCCCACGTGATTTTGAGTTGGCTTTGCGGGTGGGTGCGTGTCGGGTGATTAATGTGAAACCGGGGCGTGTGGGTGGCTTGTATCATGCGGTGCAAATTCACGATATGGCAGTTGATGCGGGCATTGATGCGTGGGTTGGTGGGATGTTGGAAAGTGGGGTGGGTGCTGGCATTTGTGCGGCGTTGGGCACTTTACCGGGGTTTAATTATGCGGCGGATGTGTTTCCGTCGGCTAAGTTTTATACCGAGGACATTGCCGACCGTTGGATTGAACAAGATGAAAATTGCAATGTGGTTTTAGACGAGACACCGGGTGTGGGATTTGAGCCTGTGCCTGAGCGGTTGGAGAAGGTGACGGTGATGAAGGCGATGGTGGGGTGATTCTTAATAGAGCGAAGATCTATTGGCTCAATACGTGTATTTTTGTGGTTGTATTGTGACACTTTGTGGTGGATTTGACAATTATGTTTATCGAAATGACACAATGTGGTATTTTACTCAAGAATTTCCCCAAGATGAAATTGGGCATAAGATTATATTTTATATATGGTTAAAGTTGAAGTTTTTACGGTTCGCATTGGTGGCACGAGACATGCTATTTATCTAAGCGTGCGAGATTTCAGATGTGGAATCTACATCATTATCATTTCGGGCACTGTTTTTGGTTTCGATCCGACTGAACCGAGGAGGTTGTTGTGACACTCAATCCCATTGTAAATTTTCAAACACAGTTGCTTGCCGATATGGAGAAATTTGGCGATTTAATGCATCGTTATAATTTGGGCGACGCTTCGGCAAAAGAAGAACGCGACCAGCTTGAAGGGGCCGTAGAGGTGAAACTGGCTCTCTTGGAAGGTTTGAAACGGGATGAAGAAACGCATATGATTATGGAAGATGAATTTGGTGAAGCAGATTTTGAGGTTTTGGAAGATGTTGAAGAAGATGAAGAATGGTAGGAGAGGCAATGGATAACGAGAAAAAAGGGCCGTGGGCATTCAGGTGAGAGGTTCTTGTGATATGTTGTAGACGGAGAGGGTTCATTGAAAGACGCGTGTTTCTTTAAGAAACACGCGTCTTTTTTTATGTGATGGTGATGAATGTGCCATTTTGTTGGGCAGACTGTTCGGCAGTGATGCAGGCTTTGGCAACGGATAGGGTATCGTTTGTGCTGATGAAGTGTTCTTCGCCGCGAGATAAAGCGTCGATCATGTTTTGTACAAAGTCGGCTTGTGAAGGGGGAAGCTTGGGTTCGTAAGTGCCTGATTTGTTTGATACGATGAGGACATGGTCATCGGCATAGGCACGCAAATGGGCTGAGCCTTCGGTGCCCATAATGATGAATCGGGTGTCACCAAAAGATTTGGCATCTTTGGGGGTGAGCCAGTCGGCGGAGACGGTGGCGAGAGCACCATTGCTGAGCTGGTATGAGGCTTGTACGTGGTCAAATGTGAGGCCTGATCCGATGTGCTTTTTGAGTGTGCCGAGTGCGTGGACGCCTGTGTATTCTGCACCTGTGAGCCAGCGGATTTGATCGACGCCATGACCTGCCAAATCGTGAAAGGTGCCGACATATCTGTTGGGATCTAAATAGAGCGGTGGGGGATTGTTGCCGATTTTGTGTGGGTGTGTAGAAATGAGGCTTACCAATTCCCCTAAATCACCATTGAGAATGGCCTCGCGAAGGGCGATGAAACCCGAGTGGCTGCGCGATGTGAAGAATGAGGAGAGTTTGATACCGCTTGTTTCAACAGCTGTTTGAATGCGTTGCCATTCTTCTTGTGTGCGACAGAGCGGTTTGTCTAAGAGCATGTGTATGTTGGCTTGTGCACATGTTTCAATGGCGTCGGTTTTTTCTTCGTGCGAAAGCCCTTCAAGAACAAGATCGGGTTTGGCTTTGTCGATCATTTCTTGGAGAGAGGCATATCTTGGGACCGTGTGTTCTTCGGTGTATTTTGTGTAGAGGGCATCGTTGGCTTCAACCATGCCGACTATTTCCCCGTTGTTTGCGTTGACAGCAGAGCGGAACATGCCGCCAATGTGGCCGTAATGGACGCCCATAATACCGATTTTCATGTGGTTTCCTTGTGTGAAAGGCTAAAGTCGCGAAGCACGGGGCAAGGCTGTTTTAAACGCTCTGCGCCTCGGGCTTCGGACTGTGCGATTTTATTGTTTTCTCGAGTAGTGTTTGATGGCATCCCAATCGAGTTCAAGGCCCAGGCCGGGTGTGGTAGGAATGGTGAGCAGGCCGTTTTCATCGAGTTCAAATTTGTTGGTGATGATGTCTTCTATATAAGGGGATGGGGTGATATATTCGACCCAGCGTGCGGTGGGGTGTGCGGCTGCCAAATGGAGGTCGGCGGCCAATCCAACGGCGGTGTTCCAGCCATGTGTAACGAGCAAGACGTTGTGGTCGTAGGCTGTCCAAATGAGGCGGCGGATTTCGGAGATGCCACCCACTTTGGTGACGTCGGGTTGGATGATGTCGTAGGCACCGCGTTCGATCCAAGGCTGGAAGCTTTGGCGTCTTGTGAGTACTTCGCCGCCGGCGATGGGTACTGGGGAGTGTTGGCGGAGAAGGATGTGGCCTTCGATGTCATCGGGCGGCAAAGCTTCCTCGAACCAGGTGATGTCGTAATTGCCTAACATGCGTGCTGTTTCGACGGCCCATTTGTAATTGTGTGGCCAGAAGGCGTCGCTGCCCCCTGCGTCGACCATGATTTCGACGTCGGGACCACAGGTGTCGCGGGCGATTTTGATGAGGCGTTCGTCCATGCGTTTGTCAACACGACCAAAAGGGCCCCAACCGAGTTTGAGGGCTTTGAAGCCTCGGTCGAGTGCGTCTTGTAGGGTGGCAGGAAATGTGTCGGGGGCTTCAAAGAGGAGGGAACCGTAGGGTTTGATTTTGTCGCGGTAGTACCCGCCAAGGAGGCGACCCACGGGCTGTCCTGTGGTTTTGCCAAGGATGTCCCAGAGGGCGATGTCAATGCCGCTGATGGCATGGGTGACGCTGCCGCCACGGCCTTGCCAGAAGGTCATTTGGTGGAGTTTTTCGCAGACGCGTTCGGGTTCGAGGGCGTTTTCTCCGATGAGGTTGGGGCGCAAGAGGCCCATTGCGCCATCGACCAAGGCTTTGCTGGTGAAGACGCTGCCGATGCCGTTGATGCCTTCGTCGGTTTGGATTTCGACGAGGGTGTGGAGGTTTTCGTCGGGGCCGGGTTCGCTGGTCCAGCCGGTCATGGGGGTTTCGCCGAAGAGGGCGTGGGTTTTGATGTTGGTGATTTTCATGGGGATCCTTTTTGGGTGGTTTTACGATGTTTCCCACAACTCACGGATACGTTCTGCAGCGGGTTGTGCTTCGGTGGCAAAGTTGTCGAAGCGTTTGCCGTTGTCTTCTATTGAGATGCGGCCGTCGTAGCCAGTTTTTTTTAGGGTTTGGATGAAGAGTTCGTGGTTGAAGGGGCGTTTTTCTGTTGTGAGGATGTCCAGTTCGGGAACGGGGAGGTGGATGTGTTTGAGGACGGGGGCGTTTTCGATGATGTTGGCCCAGGGTTCGTTGTCTACTTCCATGTGGTAGAGGTCTGCCAGTAGAGCTAAGTTGGGATGGGAGACTTGTTCGACGAGTTCGGCGCCTTCGGCGACGGAGGTGATGATGTTGCATACGGTAGCGGTGAGGGGTTCAATGACGATGGTGATGTTGTGTTGGGAGGCGATGTCGGCGGCCATGGCGCAGAAGAAGCCGAGTTGTTCAAAGGCTTGGGTGCGGGAGAAACCTTCGGGAATGTTGCGGGCTCCGCCGCTGCCAAAAACGATGATTTCAGCGCCGAGAGAAGCTGCGCGACGGGTGGTGATTTCGACGTGTTTCATTAAGGCTTGTGTGTTTACGGAATTGCCGGTGATTTTGAGGTCGCTTGGTATAAAGACGTTGAAGACTTCGGCTTGGATGCTGGCACTTGAAAAGCGTTCGCGTATGGGTTCAAAGTCTGGGTCAGATAGGTCTGTGCGCAGGGTGGGGATGCTGGGTTCGATGTAATCAAATCCGGCACTTTGAATGGCGTCGAGTCTGTTTTCGCCGCCGCAACATCCGAGTTTCATGGGGACCTCTTTAGGGTTTTTGAAATGAGAATAAATGTTTGGCGTTTTCAAATTCGGGCAGAGATGATTTGCCGTTGAGCGAGAGTTCGGCCAAGATGCGTCCGGTGAGAGGGCCAAACTTGAAGCCGTGGCCTGAGAAACCTGCGCCAATGACAATGTTAGGATTGTCGGGATGGTGATCGATGATGAAGTCTTCATTTGACGTATTGGTGTAAAGACAGGTTTCCCAATCGACAAAGCGTTCTATGGGGGCGGTGAATTGTTCTTTGATGAACTGGCGAAGTCCTTCGATGGCATCTTCTGGTGTTTCGGTGGGGATGTCGTCGGGATCATCACCTTCGGGGGTGATGACGTGATGGGCGAGTTTGATGCCTTCACGGCCAAATTCGGGCAGACCGTAGTAGCCGACATCGCCTTTGTTGAGCAGGTAGCCCCACACGGGAAAGGTGCCCACCTGATATTGTTCGGGGGGGCCAGAGAGTTTAAAGTAGGCGACGGTTTGGCGTGCAACGGAGACGCGTGTTTTGATTTGTGGGATGAGGTTTGCAACCCAAGGGCCTGCGGTGATGATGAGGTGTTCGGCAAAGAATGTGTCTTTGTTGGTGGTGATTTTAATGGGTGTTTGGGCGGGGTCTATTTCAATTACTTCTGTGTGGGTGTGGATATCGATATGGGATTGTTCAATGATTTGAGCGAGTGATTGAATGGTTTTGGATGCCGCAACGAGTCCTGCCGTGCGGTCGTGGAGGGCACCGGCAGCACCTTCAAAACGAAAGGCGGGGAATCGTTTGCGTGCTTCTTGTGGGGTGAGGGGTTCGACATCGACACCAACCGAGGTGACGGCTTTTTCGTAGGATGTGTATTTGCCACCTGGTGGACCAAAGAAGCAACCTGAGGTGGGATAGATGAGTTGTGTGTTGGCATCTTTTTCGAGTTGGGGCCACGCTTCTTGATGGGCAATTTGCATGAGGCGAACATAGTGTTCGTTGATATAGGCACTGCGTGTAATGCGTGATTGGCCGTGAGAACTGCCCCGGTTGTGCCCGTGGTCAAAGCGCTCAATAAGGCCTATATTTTTAACACCGAGCTTGGAAAGGTGATAAGAGGTGGCCAAGCCGTTGATGCCTGCGCCAATGACGAGGGTTTGGTATGTTTTATTCATAGGGTACTTTGTAATGAAGATGATGGGGTTCACTCAGGTGGTAGCTGAGCCCACTCTTAAGACTGGATTCCCAAGTAATGATTAATGATTATGAACAGGGAAAAACAGATCATTGAGAGTTGGGGTGCCAATATATGAAAACACTATCGGTATATCCAGCGTGAATTTGTGTCTATGTGACGCATCGATGCCGAGTTGACTGACATATTGGCAGATTTGATTTGGCAGTCGTCTTGTTAAAAATAAAAAAACATAAATATGTATTTGTATTTATTGAAATTATAACATTATTGATTTGAGGCACGTATGTTGCGATACAAGAGGCCGTCCTTGAACTTTTAGGCGTATATATTTTTGACACAGGAGTGTTTTTATGGCCAAACAAGACAAACCCTTGGGTAACGTGAGTGCAATTGAAACATATAGTATCCCTTCTGAACTGCCGATGGTGGTGAGTTCTGATGTGGTGATCTACCCGTTGATGGCGGCACCTTTGTTGTTAGAAGACGAGCGAGGTGCAAAGGCTGTGGAGGCTGCCATTGAAGCTGGGCATAAAGTGGTGGCCATCTTTGGCCAATTGGAATCTGGAGATAAAATAGGCAAGGAGATTCAACGTGAGCAATTGCATCCGGTGGGTACGGCCATGTATATTGCGCGTGCGGCCCGAACGGCAGATGGGCGTTTACAGGTGTTGGTACAGGGCATGGGGCGTATTGGTTTGCAAGATGTTTTGCAGTCGCGTCCATTTGCCATCGCACGTGTGAAGAAACTTCAGACGGTGGTTGAAAAAAATATTGAGCTTGAGGCACTGGGTCGCAATGTGTTTGGGCAGTTTAAAAAGGCAGTGGCATTGGCCCCCAATGTGCCCAAAGAAATCATAGGGGCTTTAGATGCATTGCCCGATATGGATTATAAGGCCGATTTTATTGCCTCTCAGTTGAATGTTGGTTTTGATGATCAACAAAAAGTGTTGGGTGAATTGAATTTGTATCGTCGGTTGCAAACGATCAATCAGTTTCTAAATTACGAAGTTGAAATTTTGGAACTGCGCCAAAAGATTCATTCTGAAGCGGCTGGGTCAATGGAAGATGCTCAGCGTGAATATTTTTTGCGCCAACAACTCAAAGCGATTCAAGATGAGCTGGGTGATGGGGCAGATACTGGGGCTGACGTTGATGATTTGCGCGAGAAGATAGAGGCAGCAGGCATGTCTGATGAGGCCAAAAAAGAAGCCGATCGTGAACTCAAACGCATGGTTCGGATGACAGAGGCTTCACCAGAATATTCGGTGTCACGTACGTATTTGGACTGGCTTGTGGAACTGCCGTGGCAAAAAAAGACGGCAGATCAGTTGGATGTCAAAAAAGCTGAGCGCATTTTAGATACAGATCACTACGGGTTGGAAAAACCCAAAGAACGCATTTTGGAATATTTGTCTGTGCAAAATTTGAAGAAAGATATGCGCGGGCCCATTTTACTTTTGGTAGGCCCACCCGGAACGGGCAAGACGTCGTTGGGGCGTTCGGTTGCGCGTTCAATGGGGCGTGAATTTGTACGTATGTCTTTGGGTGGGGTGCGTGATGAGTCAGAAATTCGTGGGCATCGCCGCACATATGTGGGTTCATTGCCCGGGCGTATTATTCAAGGGTTGCGCCGAGCCGGTACTAAGAATCCTGTTTTTATGTTGGACGAAATTGATAAGTTGGGTGCCGATTTTCGCGGTGATCCATCGGCGGCTTTGTTGGAGGTTTTGGATCCGGCCCAAAACAATAGTTTTGTCGATCATTATTTGGATGTGCCATTTGATTTGTCGGAGGTGTTGTTTGTTGCAACGGCAAATTCGTTGCATACCATTCCACCGGCATTAATGGATCGCATGGAAGTTATAGAAGTTTCGGGTTATACTGAGGCGGAGAAGTTGGAGATTGTACGTAAGTATTTGGTGAAGCGCCAAGTGTCAGAACACGGGTTAACTGCCAAGAGATTGTCGTTTGATAAGGCGGCTCTGTTAGAGGTGATACAACACTATACACGCGAGGCGGGGTTGCGCAATCTTGAACGCGAGATTGGGACCATCACGCGCAAAGTGGCGCGCAAATTTGCACAAGGCAGACGTCGCAAGGTGCGCGTGCAACACAAGGACGTTGCCGAGTATTTAGGTCCTCGTCGTTATCGCCACGAGGTGACAGAAGCAGAACATGAAGTGGGTGTGGCTGCGGGTTTGGCTTGGACACCTGTGGGGGGTGAGGTGTTGTTTGTGGAAGCCTCGGTGCTGCCGGGCAAGGGTGGGCTTAAGTTGACAGGGCAAGTGGGCGATGTGATGAAAGAGTCTGCGCAAGCAGCTTTGACATATGTGCGTTCGCGTTGGGATTCGTTGGATTTGGATGAGAACTTTAACGAGAAGAAAGATGTTCATATTCATGTGCCAGCAGGTGCGGTGCCCAAAGATGGCCCGTCGGCTGGGATTACAATGGCGACGGTTCTGTCATCGGTGTTCACCAATCGACCGATTCGCAAAGATGTGGCGATGACGGGTGAGGTGACCTTACGTGGCAAGGTGATGCCTATTGGTGGTGTGCGCGATAAGGTGTTGGCGGCACATCGGGCCGGTGTAAAGACTGTGATTTTGCCCGAAGACAATCGCAATGATGTGAGTGAGATACCCGATACGGTGCGCAAAGATTTGCGGTTGGTTTTTGTGTCGCACATGGACCAGGTGTTAGACACGGCTCTCTTCAAACGCCCTCGGAAACCTCAGATGGTTCCTGTATTGAGTGCAAACTAAGTGCGGGTGGGCATGATCCAAAGATTAAAACTGCTGGCACTACAACCTGAAATTCGGTAAACTTTATCAATGGAATTTGAATGGGACGAAGATAAAAACAAATGGAATATACAAGAACGCAACATCAGCTTTGTTTATGCTATACGTATCTTTTCTGGTTCGGTATTTGAGCAGGAAAGCACTCGGCAGGATTATGGAGAGATTCGCATTAAAGCGATTGGTAAAGTTGATGACATTGTTCTATGCGTCGTATATACTCTGCGTGGAGAAAAACGCCGGATTATATCGGTAAGAAAGGCAAGCAGACGTGAAAGACAAATCTATCATGCAAGTTAGGCTGGAATCTGATGGCCGCGTCATCCAGGTGCTACCGGATGGGTCAACTGGCTCCTTGAAAGATGAAACTGATTTGGAACGGCTGAAGGCGACCACGGATGAAGATATCAAACAGCAAATCGCTACAGATCCAGACGTCGCTCCAATTCTTGATGATGACTTCTGGTCTCATGCCACGTTGGTATTTCCATCGGATGACCAGGATATTGTACATTGGTATAAAGAGACCTATGGCCCGAAATATCGTGCTGAGATGAATATGGTATTACGGAAACATATGGAGAGTCCTATCTCTTCGTAATAGATAGGACTTGTCCAAAGGTTACAGATAAATATGATAAAAAAAGGCTCCGTTGTAAAACGGAGCCTTTTTTATTTTAAATTCTATGAGCCGAGATACTGTTATCTTGGTCCATTTTGTTTTAAGAGACGCGTTTTTGAATATGAGGTTGAATCTCGTCATATTCGGGAAAACGCTTTTCTTGTAGTTTGGAGAAAACGAGTTCGCCATCAATGGTGACTTCAAAGCGGCCACCGCTGGATGGGTGAAGGGTCATGGCTTCAACGTCTTGTTTGAACTCGTTGATAATCTTGTCCGTCATACTGACGGCTTGTTTTTCATAGCCTCAAGACGAGCAGTATTCAATTTCGACTGTTGCCATTTGTGCCTCCTTGTTAAACGTGGGAAATTAATCACGCATTGTGATTTACAAAACTGTTTGTCTAAAAAATGCAGATGTGCGTTTGGGTAAAAAGTTTGCAAGGTGTTCTAAGTCGAGCGCGGTGCCAAGTTCCTCTGCTGCATGAATGATGTTGTGCCAATATTCGGCATACGTGTCGCCAGCCAATGTGTGATCGGTTTGCGTGCTAAAGTCATTGGCTTGTTCGCGTTTGTGTGGGAAGGGGTAACCGCCTGTGCGGAAGAAGTCACCTATGTAATCATAGTGTTGTTGGCACTGTTTGTCAAAATGATCGTGTGTTGATGGATCTGTTAATTGCTCTGCTGCACGGATGAGATGATATCCAAAATAGGCCATGGCTGGGTTTGAAATGCGCATTTTGTTGTGTTTGGGGTTGTTGCCATGCACACTGCGAATGACGGGGCCTGGCCAATAGATTTCTTTGCGGGTGCGATCTGTGCGGCGATTGTACCCAAAACCATCTAAAATGAAACCACTGGTGGAGCGGATGGTGAGTGGCAGGCGTTTAAAGGAGAATCGGTCTTCTTGTCGGGTAACTGCTTCTGTGGTGAAGGCGGGGATGCCAAAAAGGGCACTGTAGGCATAACAAAAGGCTGTATAAGCACGCGGCATGGGCAGCCAAAAGAGATTACCCAGACTGCGTGCAAAGGTTTCGCGCTCTGGGTCAAGAAAAAACAGCTCGGGTGAACGGGGGTCTTGTACGCGTGGTTTTGCCGTTTCAAATGAGCTGACGAGGCGGTTTATATTTGCCAATGCGTCATTTTGATTTGAGGGTACCAAAATGGGGCTGCTCCAGATAAGAAATGGGGTGCGTCAATAAGTTTTAAGTATACAATACATGAACAGGTTGTCAATTAAAGACGGGTTTTGTGCTTGACTCGGTTTCTTTGTGCACTTAGATTTTCTAAATCTGCGTAATATATTGAAAAACAAAAGAAAGAGGGCTGTTATGGGTGATGCGAAGCAAGCATATGAGAGGTTAATTGCAGAGGTGAAGCAGGTTGCCATTTTGGGGTCTTGTGCCAGTGTTTTGGGTTGGGATGAGCAAACGTATATGCCCAAGGGCGGCGTGAAAAACCGCAGCGAGCAATTGGCCTTGTTGGCCGGCCTCACACATGAGCGATTTACAGCCCCACAAATTGGCGATTGGCTTTCAGAGGTCGAAGGCAGCGATTTGGTGTCTGACCGGTTGTCTATTGAAGCGGTAAATGTGCGCGAAATTCGCCGGGGATATGATCGGTCGACCAAGTTGCCCAAGGATTTGGTGCAGGAATTGGCTCGGATGACCACCATTGGTCAACAGGCCTGGGCTGAGGCACGTTCCAAATCGGATTTTGCACTTTTCCAACCGCATTTGGAAGCGATATTGGATTTAAAGAAAAAAGAAGCCGCTGCGTTGAGTACTGGGAATACGCCTTATGACGCATTGTTGGATGAATATGAGCCGGGTGAGACGACAGATAACTTGACCCAGGTTTTTTCGGCGTTGCGAAATGAATTGGTAGAGCTGGTTGGGGCCATTGTGGATTCGGGCAAGAAACCGAATTTGGACATTGTCAAACGACATTATCCCAAAGACAAACAATCTGAATTTGGTCAGATGGTAGCGGCACAGATTGGTTTTAATTTTGAATGTGGCCGCATAGATGAAACGGCACACCCATTTTGCAGTGGTTTTGGACCGGGAGATACGCGGCTGACAACGCGGTATGATGAAGACTTTTTCCCGCAGGCCTTTTTTGGTACGATGCATGAAGCTGGGCATGGCATTTATGATCAGGGCTTAAATGCCGATTATTATGGTACCCCTATGGGCAATTCGACGTCTTTGGGCATTCATGAATCTCAATCGCGCATGTGGGAGAATTTTGTTGGGCGAAGCCGTGCATTTTGGACACACTTTTTCCCAAAGGCTCAAGAAGCTTTTCCCGATGCCCTTGCTGGGGTATCTGCAGATGACTTTTATTTTGCAGTGAATAATGTTGAGGCCTCCTTTATTCGGGTGGAAGCCGATGAAGTGACGTATAACTTGCATATTTTGCTTCGGTTTGAGATGGAGCAGGCTTTGATGAATGGCGGTTTGAAGGCTGCCGATGTGCCGGGCGCTTGGAATGAGACTTTTGAGAAATATTTTGGTTTAACACCGCCTGATGATGCCCACGGCTGTTTGCAAGATATCCATTGGAGTTTTGGCGGCATCGGTTATTTCCCGACTTACACTTTGGGCAATTTGTATGCGGCTCAGTTGTTTGAGCAGGCCCGCGACGATTTGGGAAATTTGGATGACCAATTTTCGGCAGGTAATTTTTTGCCCTTGAAAAGCTGGTTAAATGAAAAAATCCACAAACCGGGGCAAAAGTATCGCGCAAGTGAGCTGGTAGAGGTCGTGACGGGGAAATCCTTGAGTCATGATCCTTTGGTGCGACATTTGAAGACAAAATTTGGGGCGCTGTATGGGGTTGGGTAGAGGCAATGGATAATGGACTGCTGTTCCAAATACTGTGATCGCATGACAGTTTTCGTTTTATTGATGGTTTTGAAAGGATATTCGTGACACCAATTCCAATCATTTTTGACACCGACCCAGGTGTGGATGATGCACTGGCTTTGATGCTGGCACTGGCTTCTCCAGAGTTGGATGTGCTTGGGGTGTGTACGGTTAATGGGAATGTGTCGATAGATATTTGTACGCGTAATGCGTTGGGGTTGTTACACCTCTTTGAAAGAACCGATGTGCCGGTGTATCAAGGGGCTGACCGACCTTTGGTGCGCGATCCGGTTTATGCAACCGATGTGCATGGTGCCCAAGGTATGGGTGCTGTGGTATTGCCCGTTTCGGAGGTCGATGCAAAAGAGAATGCTGCGGCCTTTTTGGTCGAGCAACTGACTCAGCATCCAGGCGAAGTGACTGTGATTGCGGTGGGACCGTTGACCAATTTGGCTTTGGCAGAAAGAATATTGCCGGGCGTGTTGGCCAAGGCCAAGCGGGTGATTGCAATGGGGGGTGCCGTTATTGCACCGGGCAATGCATCTGCTACGGCAGAGTTCAACTTTTTTGCCGACCCGCATGCCGCACAAGAGGTGATTCGGTCGGGTGCAAAGCTGACGTTGGTGCCTTTAGATGCGACACATCAGGTGGGGTTGACTGAGACCGTTATTCGGCAAGAAATTGAACCATTGGATACCACCATGGCCAAATTTGTTGTGGATGCCGTGGCAAATGTTTTGGCCTATGGCGAACGTTTGGGGCGTGATGCGGTGGTTTACTTGCACGATCCTTTGGCGGTGGGTGTGGCGATTGCGCCGTCTCTATTTGAGTGTTTGCAATTCAACTTCGATGTTGAAACGGTGGGCGAATTGACGTTGGGCCAATTGGTTTCAGATCGTCGGCAAGCACCTGCTGAAGGTCGATTGGGTCGTCCTGTAAATTGTGTGATGGGTGTGCAGTCAGATCAGTTTTTAAGTTTATTTTTAGAGCGGATATTGGGCCTTAACGCAGAGTAAAGACGATGTTCAATTCTTTTTTGACATATTTCATTATTGGGTTGATTGCGCTCATTGGTATTGGGGGCGCTGGGTATCGGTTGTGGTTTCGCCGGAGTTCTCAATTGGTACAATTGGCACCCAATGCCGCAGTGTCATTGGGTATTTTTGGCACATTTGTGGGTGTTTACATAGGGTTGCAGGGATTCGACGTTCAGGATATCAGTGCGAGCATTCCCTTATTGTTAGATGGGCTAAAAACTGCGTTTATGACCTCCATTTGGGGCATTGCGGTTTCGATTGGGTTGCGGTTGTTATATGGGCGTTTGGACGATATGGAAGCAGATGGTTCGGTGGAATCGGATGACCCCATGGTGTTGTTGCAGGGCATTTTGAATGGCGTTGAAAAGTTGGGTGTGCAAACCGAAAAACAAACCCAACAAATGACAGAAGTGATCCAAAAAATGAATACATCTGCAGATGCGCGAATGGAAGCTGTGATGGGAGCGGTGAAACAAACGCGGGAAGCCATGGTGTCTTCATTCGATACATTTTCAGATCGGTTGACCGAAAATGGGATGGATGCTTTGGTTCTTGCATTGGAAAATGTGATTCGCGACTTTAATACCCTTTTGGGTGAGCTTGTTGGCAGTGCATTTCAAGATTTACGAGAAGCTGTGACGCGTTTGGTAGAATGGCAGGGCAATTACCGGGATGATATGGAAACGATGCGCGAACGATTGGATGCTTTGCTTTCACAATCGGCTTCGTCAACAGATGTGTTGAATCGTTCTGCTGAATCTTTGGCACTTGTAGATGATCGCTTAGAAAATACCACGCGCTCACTGGAAAAGTTGACATTGCATTCTGCCGACTTAGAACAACATGTGGAGGCACTTCGGGGACAAAACGCACACTTGCAAGCCAGCTTGGAAAGTGTGCGCGATTTGGGTGAGTCTGCTAAGGATGTGATTCCAACGGTGGATAAACAGGTGCGTGAGATGGTGGATTCATTGGTACGTGCGGCGTCTGATAGTGCGTCTCATTTGGAACGTGCCAATGCATCGCTTTCTGGGTTTGTTGAAACAACCACACAAACACTGCAACGGTCTGTTGAATCTCAAGCCGAATCGATGCAGGCGGCAGCGGAACGGTTGGATAAGTCTTTGGAAGAAGAGTTGACCAAGGCACTTAATTCGTTGGCGGGGAGTTTGGCTGCCCTATCTGAGCGTTTTGTACGCGATTATCAGCCGCTGACAGAACGGCTTCGCGAGGTGGTGCGCTTGGCGGAGACGGTGTATGATCGGTAGGCGTAAAATTCGGTTTGACGGGGACAGTGAATGGGTATCGATTTCGGATTTGATGTCGGGATTGATGGTCATTTTTTTATTTTTTGCTGTGAGTTATATGTATGATGTTCAACAAAACCAAAAGCGAATTCAGCGCATTGCAGTGGCCTACCGTGATTTACAAACGGCTTTATATGAAGATTTGTTGCATGAGTTTAAAGATGACTTGCCGCGTTGGAAAGCCACGTTAGATCGGGAGACTTTGGCGATTCGATTTGGCGAACCCGATGTGTTGTTTCAGGTGGGGCGTGCCGATGTCTCGTCGCGATTTCAGGATATTTTGAGTGACTTTTTCCCCCGTTACATTCGCATTATCGCATCGGATACATACCGTGAAAATGTCGAAGAGATTCGAATTGAAGGGCACACGTCTTCTGAATGGCTTTATCATGTGACACAAGATGAAGCTTATTTTTTAAATATGAAGTTGTCGCAAGATCGCACACGGTCGGTTTTGCATTTTTGTTTGGATCTGTTAGGTGAAAGAAAGAACAAGATTTGGGTTCGAGGTCATATCACGGCCAATGGTTTGTCTGCAAGCCAACCCATTTTGACGTCTGATGGACATGAAGATTTGGTGCGATCTCGGCGTGTGGAATTTCGAACGCGCACGAATGCAGAGAAGAAGGTGGTGGAGATAATTCAGGAGATGGAAGGTAAAAGTAAAAGGTAAAAGTATCACCTTTACTGCCCCGTTTTGTGGTGGCATCATATTTGACGTTTTATTGACTTCGGGTTTTTTATGGATCTTCCTGATTATAGCAAATGTGTGGCGTTTTTTCGGCTTCACGAAGCAATGGGCATTCGGGTGATCCCCAATGTGCCTGCGATTGATGTAGAAGATGTTAAGGCATTGGAGATGATTCGGGAGTTGCCCGACCCAGAAGATGCGGCTGTGGGCACTCGCTTGCAGCGCGAATCGGTGCCGGTAACAAAGTCGGACGTGGTATTGTTGCCCAATGAGGCGTTGCGTTATCGTGGGCGTGTGGTCTGTGTTTATGTGCGCGATCAACACGATGCGGTGGTGTTTGAAGGGCAATGGCGGCGGTACGTGTATCATTTGTTCAATTGCCAAGCTTTGCAACGTATGAAAACTGTACCGGGTGATCGTGCATTGTTGGCCACACAACGATCTGACGGCGTGTTTGAAGTGCACGATTTGTCTGCCGCACACCCCCGTAAAATACAAGCACCCTTGGGTTTGTGTCCCGATTGTCGTGGTATTTTGCAAGAGATGGGGGTGTATTCTGCTGGGTTTAAATTGGTTACATATTTTGGTTTATATGATGTTTATGAGACACGGAAGCTCCGTGAGGTAGGCGTTGTTTTAGAACCAGAAATGGATGCACGTGCTTTGGCAGATGTGTATCGACAGGTGTGTGTGTTTGTTTGTCAGGCGTGTGGTGTAGATTGTGGGGATGCATCTCATTTATTGCATCTGCATTTTGAAGACGGTGATCCTACAAATACGGAGATTCAAAACTTGCATATTTTGTGTGTTGATTGCCATGCACAACAACCTGGACATGGTCATATGGCGGTGCAACCTGTGGTGCTGGACTGGATTGAGATGGTGAAAGAACGGCGGGCGAGGCAGGGGATTGTTTCTTTGATGTAAAAAGGAAGAAAGGGAAAGGAAGTGGACAGGGTTTGTGCGCCTCAATATAGGGATGCGTGGATGTTTGCTGTCTTTGGGGTTTTAGGGTGTTTCGCGGATGGATAGGTAGCTTTTGTAGCGTAGGGGGGCGATGCTGCCTTGTTCAACGGCGGCTTTGATGGCGCAGTTGGGTTCACGGATATGGGTGCAATCGCGAAAACGACATTCGCCTAAGAAGGGTAAAAATTCTTTGAAGAGATAGGGTGTGTCGAGGGCGTCTATTCCAAAGAGGTTGAATTCGCGAACCCCGGGAATATCACCTACAAACCCGCCTTCATCGAGTGTGACAAGTTCTGTGTGTGTGGTCGTATGCCGCCCCGTCCCTGTTGCTTCACTGATTTCGCCGGTTCGCAACTTAAGGCCGGGTTGGAGCCAGTTGAGCAGGCTCGTTTTCCCAACACCTGAAGACCCCATAAAAAGTGTGGTGTGATCTTTTAAGATGCTGCGGAATTCTTCTTTACCAAGGTCTGAAATGGTGCTGGTATAGACGATGCGGTACCCTATTTTTTGATACGTCTCGATATACTCTTTGGCAACAATTTCAGACACAAGATCCATTTTGTTAATGCAAATGATCGGGGTGATCTCCTGCCATTCGATAATGGCCAACATGCGGTTGAGCAGTGCCCAGTCGGGGTCGGGTTTGGCAATGGCAAAAACGGGCATGACCTGGTCTATATTGGCGGCAATGAGTTGCTCTTTTTTTGATTCTCCTGAGGCGCGCCGAGAAATTTTATTTTTGCGGGGTAAGACCTCGCGAATCATACCGTGATTGTCATCTCCTTCATCGACGACCACCCGGTCGCCAATCGCAACAGGATCTACCACCCGCACGCGACGTACGCTTTGTACACGTTGTCTGCGTGAACCGGCTGCGGCTTCGGGATATTCTAAGTGTTTACGTAGGCGACTGGATAAGGCACAGGTCAGGATGCGGTCTCCTGTGGCTACAATGTAATGCGCCAGATGTTGGCGGATGACTGTGCCTTCGATTTGTGATTTGGCCATAAGAATAGAAAGAAGAAAGAGGGAAGAAGTAAAGAAGATGGGGGATCACTTTAGAATCTGTGATCTTATCCCAGATTCAGATGATGTCGATGTGGCTGTTTTCAGAAACTTGGAAGTGATAAAATGCGGCGGGATTGGTGTGGCGGATGATGTGGCTGTTTTTGCCAATGATTGAATCTTGAATGCGACCGCTTAGTGCGCGAATGATGACACCATCTTCAACGCTTGCATGTTCTATTTCTGTAGCGATAAATTCAACGTTATTACCCAAAGTGGTATACGAGCCAATATAGGCATCTTTGATTTGGCAATTTTCGCCAATGACAGCAGGGCCGCGTATGATGCAGTTTTCAATAACGGTGCCCGCACCAATACATACATTGCCTGTAACACGCGATGTATCACCAATTTGTACATTGCTGGCAATGTCTTGTGCTTCGGGCAAGGCATCAAGCCTTTGGTAATGGGCCTCGGGTAGGTTGTTTGTAGGCATAAAGTCTTTGATATGGAAAAGGGTGATCTTAGAAGATGTTCGTGTCACAGAAAATAAGGGGTGATTGGGGTGCTGTCAAGTATTATGACGGAATGCAAACAGGTTGACATTTAACCCTCTTTTCTCCATATTTCAACCCATTCGTAATAGCAAACTTCCGGTGTTTGGCAGGGGTGTGTTTCAACTGCAAATACCTTATTTATTCTTCATGCCAGCAGGTATGCCCTTTGTGTTTTGGTGTATAGCCGATACTCTGGGAGGGTTTTATGAAGCCAGACCTTGCATATTTTTTATCCGATTGGACTTTTGACCCAACGGATATTTGTGCCCGTAAGATTATTGGGTTAGATGGGCACGAAAAACTACAGGTGCGTTTAGACTTAGGTGTGTTGCAGATGGAGATGTTGGGACGCCCCGATGGTGACCGGCCCAAGGGGCACGCATCGATGCTGGATTATTATTTGGATCAACTGGAGGCACACCGTGCGCAAGGCGAAAGCGATGAAACCTTTCGTTTAGATGCTGATGCATGTGGTGACTTGGCACAAGAAGGTTTGTTGTTTTACCATCGTTATATCTGTTTGTTGCGGTTGGCCGAATATGATAGTGTGGTTCGTGATACCACACACAATCTGGCCATTTTGGATTTGGTTCAAGCCTATGCCGACGATGAGGAAGATCTTATTTCTTTTGAGCAATATCGCCCATATGTGTTGATGATCAATACCCGTGCCAAAGGTGAGATTTGTTTGCTAAGAGAAGATTTTCAAGGTGCCTTGCAACGCATTGAAGAAGGTCTGTCCAAAATTCGCGCCTGTTTGGAATCCTCTGAAGATGTTGATGGTGAAGAAGAATTACAGGCACTCGCAACTTGGGCTGAAGAAATTGACCGAGATAAACCCAGGAGTTTGCTTCAACAATTGACAGCGGATCTTCAAAATGCAATTGCGGAGGAGCGCTATGAGCAAGCGGCCAAACTTCGAGATCGGTTGCGGGCATTAGACCATCGACATTTATGATGGGCGACATTGTTGAAAGAAAAAACCAGCCCGTGGCGGTGGTGGTGGTCAATTGGAATGGTGCAGCTTTTATTGAGCGGTGCTTAGATGCTGTATTGGGCCAATCGCATGTGCCCGAAGAAATAGTGGTTTTAGATAATGGATCTTCTGACGAATCTATTGCCTTAATTCAATCTCGTTTTC
The DNA here is from genome assembly GCA_047619225.1 of Candidatus Latescibacterota bacterium. Lineage (GTDB taxonomy): Bacteria > Latescibacterota > UBA2968 > UBA2968 > UBA2968 > JABIFK01. The sequence continues at coordinate 10,949 of JBLHJX010000008.1, read as the reverse complement.
CAAGCGTGCGTTTGGTCTTGCGGTCAAAGAATGAAGGGTTTGCCCGCGGATATAATTTGGCCATTGCACAAACGCAAAGTCCTTATGTCCTGATCTTAAACACCGATGTGTTTTTGGATCGGGATTTTTTGTTGTATGGGCTACAGGCATTACATCAAGCCCCTGATATTGGGTCGGTGGCTGCAAAAGTCTATCAGGCCGATACAGACCAGGTTGAGAATGTCGGACAGTTTTTGCAACCGTGGCTCAAAATGGTGAACAGTCGTGTTACCGATCTGCCTGAATTTGTTTTTTCCGGAAGCGGTGCAGCATTGCTGTGTCGTCGAGAGATGCTGGATGATATCGTTTGGCAAGATACATATTTTGATGAATCATTTTTCTTGTACTGGGAAGATGCCGATCTGGCCTGGCGGGCGCAATTGCGAGGATGGCGGTGTATTTTTTCGCCAGAAGCCAAGGCGCATCATTTGGGGTCTGCGTCTCAAGGTGGGAAGGTGAGCACATTGCAAAAGCCGGCTTTTGTGCAGAGACATATTTGGAAAAACCGATATTTGATTGTTTTCCAAAACCTGTCTCTGCGTGAGATGTTGGTGTTGTCGCCTGGGCTGATACTCAATGAATTGGCGCATTGGGCGATCATCTTGGTACGGATTCCGAGACGATTGCCGGTATTTGTATTGGCACATTTGGACTTTGTTCGGTTATTACCTCGGGCGCTTACTAAGCGTCGGTTTATCCAAAAAAGAAGACGCGTAGGGCCGTGGGCTGCATTGCGTTTTTTTCGTTTTTAAGAAATTGATTTGCTACTGGGTTGCATTCTAAAATGGCCAAAATCCTTTACGTCATTACACGTCTTGCTGTTGGTGGTGCTCCGCGCACCATGTTGACGGCTATTCGTGGTTTAAAAGATGCTGGTTATGAGATCACCTTGGCGAGTGGGTACCCCGGAGAGGGTGAAGGCAGTTTGGTCGAAGAAGCCCGCGCATTGGATGTGGCACTTATTTTTATTCCGACGCTTCAACGGGAGCTGCACCCTGTGCGAGACCTACATGCATTCTGGCGTTTGTGGCGTTTGATGCGTGTCGGACAGTTTGATATTGTTCATACACATTTGTCAAAGGCGGGTATTTTGGGGCGCCTTGCTGCGTTTCTTTCTGGGACACGTGTTGTACACACATTTCATGGAGATGTATTAGAGGGCTATTTTTCGCCCTTGAAGAGCAAGATATTTGTGATGGTTGAGCGGTTGGTAGGGCGTATGACAGACCGGTTTGTGTGTGTGAGCGCGCGGTTAAAAGCGCGTTTGTTGCAGTATCATTTGGGAAATGAAGAACGGTTTTGTACGGTTGTCAATGGCATTGATGTGAGCAGTTTTAAAAAAGATGATGATGGGACTCAAAGCGGCAACCGCGTGGGGACACTGGCTATGTTTTACCCCATTAAACGGTTGGATCTGTTTGTGGAGATGGCACACCGGCTCAAACAACGCGATGATCAAATTCAATGTAAGATGGCGGGTGATGGTATAACGGCTTTGGAACTGAAACAACAGGCACAACAATTGGGTGACCCTGTTTGTTTTGTGGGGGTTTGTGAAGATCCTGGTGCATTCTTGTCTCAATTGGATGTGTATGTCTTGTGTTCTGATTATGAAAGCTCGGGAATGAGCGTGATGGAAGCGATGAGTATGGGGTTGCCTGTGGTGGCAACATCGGTGGGTGGGATACCTGAAATTGTTCAAGATGGTCAAACGGGGGTTCTGGTAGAAGCGGGTGATGTGGATGGCTTGACGGACGCTGTATGGGTGTTGTTACAAGACCCCGAAAAACGTGCGCGTATGGGGACTATGGCGAAGCAATATGCACAGGCTCACTTTTCCACCTCCCACATGGTTTCAGAGTTGGACCTGCTCTATCGCGAGTTGTTGTCATGATTTTCGTAACGGGCGCTACGGGGTATACTGGGCGATGGGTTGTTGCCGAGCTGTTAAAGCGCAAGCAGGCGGTTCGATGTCTGGTACGCAAAACATCTGATGTGAGTGGGTTAGATCAAGATGCTGTGTCTTTGGTGGCTGGAGATTTGGAGAGGGTAGATGATTGGGCCCATACTTTGGCCGGTGTTGATGCTGTGATCAGTGTGGCGCATATTCAATATGCGCCATTTGTGATTGATGCCTGCAAACGGCAGGGGGTATCCCGTGTTGTTTTCTTCAGTTCAACTTGGCGCTTTTCAAAACTTAAAACCCCTGTGATTGAAGCGGTTATTCAAGGTGAAGAAGCCGTTGAAGGCTCTGGTTTGGATTATACAATCTTGCGCCCCACTATGATTTATGGGCCGGGGGATGATCGCAATATTTCACGGTTGCGCGAATTTATTAAAAGACGACCCCTGATGCCCATTTTTGGTTCTGGTGAGCAATCTGTTCAACCTGTTTTTGTAGGGGATATTGCAAAGGCTGCTGTTGGTGCCGTGTTTTGTGAAGCAGCCATTGGCAAAGGTTTTGAGTTGGCAGGGGCAAAGGCTTTAACATATAATCATATGATTGATGTCCTGTCGCAGAGTATGGGACGATTGTTGGTCAAGGTGCATATTCCCATTTTTATGGGTTTGATCCTTGCGATTTTGGGTAATCGTATTTCCCCTCGATTTCCCATTCAAGAAGATCAAATACGGCGCATGAAAGAAAGTCGGGCATTTGACATTTCTGAGGCAAAAACCGTTTTGGGCTTTGATCCGTTAAGTTTTGAAGCAGGTATTAAGGGTGCGATGCAATTGACGGGAGTGGCAGAATTGTGATTTTATTTTTTTCTGCGGTTTTGGTGGGGTGGGTTTTAACGGCACTGGTGCGCTTTGTCGGCTTGAAGTGGCAAGTTTTTGACGTGCCCAATTCTCGAAGTGCGCATGAAAACCCCACTCCGACATTGGGCGGTGTGGGGTTGATTACTGGTTTTTGGGTGGTGACATGTTTGCTCGTTATTTTGGATATGCCCTTATCTGAGCATATATGGATTTTATTGGGTGCGTCTGTTGCGCTTTGCTTGTTGATTCGCGACGAATTTTGTGAAATGGGCCGGTTGGGGAAATTAGGTGTTCAGGTTTTGGCTGCGTTCTGGATGGTTCAGGGCGGTGTGGTTTTAGAATCGGTTACATTGGGGCATTATATTTTTGAGTTGGGAAATCTAAGTTTTGGCATCACTGTGTTTGTTTTGGTGGTGCTCCAAAATTTGTATAACTTCATGGATGGTTTGGATGGTTTTGCTGCTTTAGAAGCTGTGCTGGTGTCGGGTGTGTTGGCTGTTTTGTTTTGGACCGGTGCACCTGATTTGGCGACTCTTTTTTTGAGTGTATGTGGCATAACATTGGGGTTTTGGTTTTGGAACAAACCTCCTGCACGTATTTTTATGGGAGATGTAGGGGCGCATTTTTTGTCTTTGTGTTTTGCAATGGGTGCTATCGAGGGTGAATCGAGAGCCGTTGTGCCATTTTGGATGGCGATTTTGCCTTTGGGCGCTTTTTTGTTTGATTCTATATATACGTTGATGCGACGTTTATTGCGTCGCGAAAACATAACAAGAGCACATCGCTTTCATTTGTATCAACGCTTGCAAGGTTTTGGATGGACACCTTGGTCGATTAACGGCGTTTATGCTCTGTTTACGGTGCTGTTTAGTGGTTGCGCGTTATTTTTGCAATTTGGCTTTGTTTCAGTAGCTTATGGGCTATTGGGTGTCACACTATTCTTGACGGGTGTCGGAACGGTGTGTGTCGAGCGACATTTTTTGAAGACCGAACAGGGAACGAGATAAAGCGTATGGGTTTTGAAATGTTTGTTGCTTTGCGCCACCTCAAGTCTATCCGTTCGCGTCGGCGCGTGGTAATCACCACGCTGATTGGGATTGTTGGTGTTGGTTTGGGTGTTGCTGCTTTGGTAATTACGCTGTCTGTGATGAATGGTTATGCCGGTATGATTTGGGATCGGCAAGTGAGTATGAACCCGCATATTACTGTGCGCAAACCCTATAGTGAGCGTATTGTAAATTATGATGACGTGATGTCTTTGTTGGTTTCACAGCCCAATGTGGTTGGTGTGGCACCTTTTATAGAATCGCAAGGGTATGTGCTTGGGCGAACGGCGTCTTCTGTTACGGTAACATCAGGCGTGTTGGTAAGAGGTGTAGATGGGCAACATATCTCTCAACCGGGTGGTATTTCGGATTATGTGGTGATGGGGGCTGTGGATTTGGCGCAACAAGATTCATCGCTGAACCGAAGGCTTTATGGGATGATGATTGGGCGCAATTTGGCAGAGAAATTGGGTGCAACCGTTGGGTCTGATATTCGGTTGATGGTGGCGCCCAAAGATGCGCCAATGGATCAGTTGCCCCCTTTGCGTCGGTATGTGGTTACGGGTATTTTTGATACGGGTTTTTATGAATTTGATGCAAGCTTGGTATTTGTTTCTTTGGCTGCAGCACAGCGCGACCTGAAATGGAAGAATTGGATTACGGGTGTGCATTTGCGATTGGCAGACCCCTTCCTCGCCGATGTGGTGGGTAAAGAATTGCGTTCTGTTTTGTCGATGACGTACCCCGATTTGTTTCCAACATCGTGGATGTATGCACAGGGTAATTTGTATGCGTGGATTTTGTTGCAAAAATGGGCGAGTTTTATTGTTTTGAGTTTGATTGTGGTGGTTGCAGGGTTTAATATAGTGAGCATTATGACCATGATTGTGACTGAGCGACGCCGTGAAATTGGTGTCTTAAAAACCCTGGGGACGACGCCAAAGTGCATTGGGCGCATTTTTTTACGCGAAGGCATGATTATTGGAGGGTGTGGGGTTTTGTTGGGCAATGTGCTGGGTTTTGGTGTGTGTTGGGTTCAAAAAGTATATGCGCCCATTACATTGTCGGGTGATGTTTATTTTATTAATGCGTTGCCCGTGGCGATATCGGGCTTTGATTTTATGATGACGTCGGTTTTGGCTCTGTTTTTGTGTGCGGTATTTGCTTGGTTTCCGTCTCGCCGCGCGGCAAGATTGGTGCCTGTGGATGCCATTCGATATGAGTGACACAATAGATAGTTGACAATGCAACAAAGGTTTGGGTGATATGGGAATGGTTTATGAACGGTTTATTTCTCGCCGTTATTTGAAAGCGTTGCGTGGGGGCGGGCAAACGTCGTTTACCACGTTGATTGCGGTTTCGGGTGTGACCTTAGGTGTGGCTGCGTTGGTGATTGTTTTGTCGGTGTTTAATGGGTTTTCAGATTTGTTGTGGGAAGGCCTTTTGTCGGTGAACCCACATGTGATTGTTCAAAGGCCCTATGGACAACCGATGGCGCTTAATCAAGACTTGATTACACAATTGGAAAAACGACCCGATGTGGCATCCGTTGCACCGTTTATTGCATCAGAAGGGTTTCTTTTGCGAAAACCGCCAGGAGGCGAGTTGATACAGGCTGGCGTGGTCATTCGGGGTGTTGATGCAGACGATTTGTTGCGTGTGTCGAGTGTCGTCGATCGGTTATGGGCGGGCGACACTTTGGATCTGGATATACAACCTACAAGTGGGCGTGCCAAAGTTTATGGGATGGTTATTGGGCGTGGGCTGGCAGATCGGATGGGGGCGTTGTTGGGTGCGGAGGTGATGTTGGGGTTGTTGGCAAAAGAGATCTTGGTAGGGCAACAGCCTCAATGGCGCACCTATGTGGTGACGGGGATTTATCATACGGGGGTGGATGAGTTGGACTCGGCGTTGGCGTTTATTTCACGCGAGGCAGCACAGCGTGATTTGGGCTGGGAGAATCAAATATCGGGTATTCAATTGCGTTTGGATGATCCTTTTCAAGCCAATATACTACAGTCGCGATTGACGTTGCCAGATTTGGATGTGGTGACGTGGATGGATGAACACCGCAATTTGTATGCTTCGATCCGGATGGAAAAATGGTTTGGGTTTTTGGTGTTGAGTTTGATTGTTGCGGTTGCCGGTTTCAATGTCATTAGCATTTTGATGATGACGGTGGCAGAAAAGAAAAAAGAAATTGGGGTGCTCAAAGCATTGGGCACGGCACCGAAGGCCATTGGACGTATTTTTACATATGTGGGGTTGGGCATTGGGTTTGTTGGGGTGTTTTTGGGCAATGCGATTGGCTTTTTTTTATGTTGGCTTCAGCAGACATTTGAACTGATTCGTTTGCCGGGCCAGTTATATATTATACAAGCTTTGCCCGTGAGAATGTATGCGACAGATTTTGCTATGATTTCTGTTGTTTCTGTGGGATTGTGTTTGGCATTTACACTGTTCCCTTCACGAGATGCGGCTTCGGTTGACCCGATTGAAGCATTGCGTGACGGATAGGCAAGGTGCGTGGCGCAGAGCGTTTAAAATTATCATGCTCTGCACTTTTCGACTTTAAAGGAGTGAGATATGGCATCACCCGTGAAGGTTGGTATTGTGGGTTGTGGTACGATCAGTGGGGCTTATTTTAAAGGCTGTGTACCTTATGATATCATCGAGATAAAGTCTTGTGCCGATTTGGATATCAACCGAGCCAAAGAACGGGCTGAAGAATATGGTGTACAAGCTTGTTCGGTCGATGAGTTGTTGGCCGATCCAGAGATTCAAATTGTGATCAATTTGACCATTCCCCAAGCCCATGCAGAAGTGAATTTGGCAGGTATTGCGGCGGGTAAAAGTGTGCATTGTGAAAAACCCCTCGCCGTGAATCGGGCAGATGGCAAAAAGACGCTTGAAGCCGCTTTGGCCAAGGGTGTTTTGGTGGGGTGCGCGCCAGATACATTTTTGGGCGGTGGTATTCAAACATGCCGTAAGCTCATTGATGATGGATGGATTGGTGAACCTGTGGCAGCAACGGCTTTTATGGCGGGGCATGGGCATGAGTCGTGGCATCCTGCGCCCGATTTTTATTATGAAATAGGGGGCGGCCCTATGTTTGATATGGGCCCCTATTATTTGACGGCATTGGTCAATTTGTTGGGACCCGTAAAACGCGTAACGGGTTCGACACGCATTACTTTTCCCGAACGCACCATTACAAACAAAACCCCTCGTTATGGCGAAAAAATACCGGTTCAAACACCCACACATTTAACGGGCGTGATGGATTTTGCCAGTGGTGCTGTGGCAACATTGATTATGAGTTTTGATATGTGGGCGCACAATTTGCCGCGCATTGAAATTTATGGATCGGAAGGCTCGTTGAGTGTGCCTGATCCCAATACATTTCGCGGGCCTGTAAAAGTACGGCGTGCTGGCGATGATGAATGGCGCGAGGTACCACTCACACATAGTGATACCGTAAGCCGAGGTGTGGGGGTGGCCGATATGGCCTACGCTTTGGTACACGGTCGCAAACACCGAGTCAATGGTGATTTGGCGTATCACGTTTTGGATTTGATGGCCTCATTTGAAGATGCTTCCAATAACAATGTACACGTGCAAATTGAAAGCACGTGTGAACGCCCTGCGATGTTGCCTTTGGGGTTGCTGCCTGGAACATTAGATGAATAGAATGGAAGGGGAAAATGGACAAGTGAAAAGAAAAAAGGTAAAAGGTAAAAGGGGTTTTTTTATGTTTTGTTTTCTGCCTTTTTACTTTTTGTTTTTTACCTGTTTGGCAGAGGGCGCGGATCGGCCCAATGTGTTGTTGCTTACGGTGGATACGTTTCGACCCGATCGGTTGAGTGGGCAGGGCAATGAACGGAAGACAAGCCCCCATTTGGATCGGTTGGGGGAAGAGGGTGTGGTGTTTGAACAAACCATGTCGTCTTCTTCGTGGACGACGCCTGGTTTGATGTCGGTATTGACAGGTTTGTATGCGCCTACTCACGCGGTAGATGTGCGGGGCAAGAGTTTGCGCCCTAATACAGAAACCTTTGCCACATTGTTGGGCAAGGCGGGTTATGCGGTGCCCGATATTTTGTATCTGTCGTCGATACCCAATTATCAAAATTTAGGTTTAACTAACTCTTATACAGACCGAGATAAATATTTGCCCAGTGGTGATGAGGTGCTGTTTCGTGCGCTTGAGGCGTATCGAGACAGCACGTTTTTTTTGTATTATCACTACCGCAACTTGCATTTGCCATATAAACCTTCAGAAGCATATGAGCATTTGTATACACCCGAAGGATTTGATCGATCTGATTTTGTGCGCGATAAGGTTGAGACGGTTCAGAACAATGTGACCATACCACAAGGTACGGTGAGATTTGACCCAAAAGATCGCGAATGGATCTTGGGTTTGTATGATGGGCAAATTCGAGAGATGGATGAGACGCTGTTTAAACCGTTGGCTGAAAAGCTAAAGGCATTGGGCTTGTATGAAAATACGTTGGTCATTGTGACGGCTGATCATGGTGAAGAGTTGTTGGAGCATGGGTTTATTGGGCATCCGTCTACTTCTTTTAAAGGATCGGCTTATGATGAATTGCTGCATATCCCACTGATTATGACCTATCCCAATGGGTTGCCTAAAAATATGCGTATTGGGCAGCAAGTGCAAAATGTGGATATCTTGCCCACGGTATTGGATTTGTTAAAGTTGCCCATTCCCGCGACGCTTCAAGGGCGATCGTTGATGCCGTTGATTCGGGGTGAGTCCGATGAAGAACTGCCCGCATTTACCGAGACAACACCGGGGGGATATCAGGCCACACCAGAGATGATGAAGACTCGGATTCGGGCGATGCGTACGTCGTTGTGGAAATTGATTCATACACATGGGCCGGGTGTGGATACGTATGAATTATATGACTTGAAAAAAGATCCCAAAGAATATGACAATGTGGTAGACGATCATCCCGACGTGGCTGAAGAGATGCGTGCAGCTTTGCACCAGTGGGTGTTGGCCACACAGCCCATTGTTTCGGTTGAAACAGCACAAGGCGGTGCCGTGCCAAGTGAGCCCATATCCGTTTTGTTTCCGGCCGAAGGGGATACGTTTCGGTATGAGGATGTGGATAAGACAGTGTCGGTGAAATGGACAGGGCCAGAGGATGCCCTGTATACGTTGGAATATCGGGTGGGAGAAGGCAATTACCATTTGGATGGTACGATGCAAATCTTGGGGAACGCGCCCCAATATGGGCCTTTTACCGATGAAATGTGGAATATGCTGACGCTCTACAATCCGTGGTCTTTTCGCATTACAGTGGATGGAAAACCTGAGCTGAGCAGCTCTTGGGTGCAGTTTACGATTGTGCCAACAGAAGATGCCGTGCCACCAAGTGCGTGGACGATGGCGAAGGTGGTGCTGGTCTTTTGGTGGGGAGAAGTAGGATTGCTTGTGGAGGGGATTGGGCTTGGGGTGTTGGATTTGCTGCGTTTGGTGAGCGGTGTTCCGTTGGTGGACTTGGTGTCGGCAGCATTGTTGTTGGCTATTGTGGTTGGCATTATGCAACCCGTTTATGTGCGTATGGGCGTGGAGCGAACTAAGCGTTGGGCATTGGCACTGTTGTATACCATGTTTATTTATGCGACACTTGCGGTGATGCCAAGCATTTGGCGTACCCTTTGGGGGTATACGCAGGGACGTATTGATTTGATTGGTGGCATTGTCACGGTTTTGGCTTTGGTGTTTTTTCTTGGATTGATTTTTGCCAAACGCCTACGTGTGTCTGCTGTGGGTGGATTGCTTGTTTTGGCTGCTGTTTATGGTTGGCTTTTGTTGCAGTTGGGTACCTCGCCAGCAGAGCGGTTGCATTTGGCGGAATATGGCCTATTGGGTTTTTTTATTTATCGGGCGTTGGTATTGGATTTTTCACCCAAAAAGGCCCTTCTTTTGGCTTGGCTTATGGCTACTGTTATAGGAATGGGAGATGAAGGGACGCAATGGATTTTGCCCACACGGGTTTTTGAGTGGGCAGACGTTGGCCTCAATGCCGTGTCGAGCGGTTTGGGGTTGTTGATTGTGGCCCTTTTTCAGGTGGGATCAGACAAAAAAGAGGAGTGACTGATAGAGGTGCGTGTTATGGATAAAATCTATTGTTGGATCAATGGCGCACGCCTGTTTTTGTTGTGTTGTGTTATGCCGACCATTGCCTTTGCGCAGATGCCACAGATAAGTATCCAGGATTCTGTGTTGAATACAGCGTTGTGGTCGATTGGATTAACCCAAGCCGATTTGGCCATTCGGGGCGATACCTTGGGCGATGTGGATCGGTTTGCGCTTACGCAAAGGGTGCTCGAAGAACCGGCAAGGGCAATGGACCTTTTACCCGCGTTTGATAAGCTGACCGGGCCGGATCTGTTGCAAGATGCCCTGCTGTTACTTGGAGGGGAAGTATCGCCCGAGGTTATTTCAGTGTCAGATGTGAATGTTCCTGAGGGTTTAAAAGCATTGGTTCGTGCGTTGATGGCGTGTCAGAAACAGTTGGATCAAATTTACGTAGGTTTCTCGGCAGAAGAGCAACACGCGTTTGTGTCGCTGATTCATTTGGTTGACCCTGGTGTATTGCTTTCTGAGGCTGCGTCTGATTCATTAATCGCACTTGGGCGTCGTGTGGATCGCCCGGCACTGGTGCTGGCTGCGATTAGGTTAATGGAAGCTGTAGATGTTTTCGTTGCTTTGTCACCCATTTTAGAGGTTGGGGTTTTTGATACACCCGTTGGGCGTGTGGTTGTTGGGGGCGATACTGCGGATGTCTATGCTGAGCCCGCGGCGCTGATTATTGATTTGGGGGGCGACGATCACTATATCTATCAGATGAGCCCGAAACGCGTGTCCGTCGTGATCGATTTGGGCGGGGATGACATTCATACAGGTGCATCGGGAAGTGGTATTGCAGGTGTGAATATGGTGGTGGATGTACAGGGTAAGGACCGTTATCTCAGTGAGGGTATCGGCCAAGGGGTAGGCATGGGTGGGGTGGGTGTGTTGGTTGATTTGGCGGGTGACGATTTTTATCAGGCTGATGTGGGTGG
>JBLHJX010000007.1:0-47503 GCA_047619225.1 Candidatus Latescibacterota bacterium | reverse complement strand
AAGATGCCGCCTTGATTGACCTTTAACATCACATTATTGGGGTTTGCCTTAAGCGCACGATCCATCACCTCGACTGCTTTTGCTGTATCTTTCAACGCAATTTGTAAAAGGCCCAATTGTTGATAAGAATCAATAAATCCGGGTGCACGCGAGATCGCGTTTTCCAAATCGGCAACAGCCAGTTGGGCATTACCCAAATCGGCATGTAAAGAAGAGCGCTCAGCCAATAACACTTCCGGCTGTTCACTCTTGGCAATGCCGTCCTCCAAAGTTGCCAATGCCTCTTGAACTTTACCTTGTTGTGCATAAACAACAGACAGATCACGATAACCCCGTGCCGTGGTGGGTTTGAGTGCAATCAAACGCTGAAATGCAGATACGGCCCCTTGCCATTGTCCCATTTCGGCAGAGAGCGTCCCCAAAATTCCTTGCGCATCAATACTATCTGGGTGCGCTTGTGCAAAGGCTTGCGCAACACCCAAAGCCTCTTTTAGTCTGCCCTCATTGTAATGTTCTTCAACTTCTGTGAGAAACTCTCGCGCATCTGCCTGAGATGCAAGCCCCACCACACACATAAATAGAATAAAAATCCACCGTTTCAAAATCAGTCCTCCATCCTTGACAAGGTCATGATAAGCCTATATAATCCACAATCCTTAAAAAACAGACTCGGTTAGGCCAGATACTTTATGCGCACATTCAAATCACAACGCATTCCAATGATTGCATTATTGCTTACGGGTGTCACAGCCTTTGGCGCAGAAAGCCACCTGCCCTATACACACCCCTATGTGGTTTATCGGTTTACTGCAGCGATTGTTATTTTTTATACCTTTTTTCGGTTTATCGCATTTGCTGACAAACGCCGTGCCGCTCAATTGGATGAGGTGGGTTTGCTTCAACCCTTGCAAGATGCCGCGTTCTTAATTTGTACTCATGCACACCTTCGTGAATTGGGCGTGAGATTGAGCTGGTTATCACCCGATGCCAACGTTGAGATTGGGGTGGTATCCTGGGCCTGCATACTCATTGGATATTATGCACCCCAGCAACCCCAAGGATTGCCCAACCTTCTTATAAACCAACTACCTTTTGTGACACCACAAAACAAACACCAATTTTGCCAAGGCCTCATCGTTTCAGGGTGCATTGGGGTCATTGGTACATTCACACCCACCGCACAAATCATGTGGCTATTGCTTCCCTTAACGATCGTCCTTTTGCGCGCACACAGAGCCAAATCATGAATGTGCGTAACGACCGCCTCAATATACGCGCTGCATCACTCAACCTACTGACCGCCATCTTATGGGGCGGAAACTCTGTTTCTATCAAACTTGCCTTAGCGGGTATTCCCCCTCTGTGCTTGGCAGGCGTCCGATTTTTTTTAGGCGGCTTGGTTGTTTTGATTTGGGCCAAAGTGTTAGGCCTTTCGCTTCGGCTTCATCCCAATGAGCGCAAAGGCATCGCGGGTCTCGTTCTCATCTTCCTCACGCAAATCTACTTGCTCAATGCAGGCACCGCCCATACCCTCGCCAGTCGCTCAACCATTTTTATTTCAGCCTACCCATTTTTCACCACACTCTTTGCGCACTTCTTTATCCCAAATGACCGCATCAGTTCAACCAAAATCACAGGTATGGTTCTCGCTTTTGGGGGCGTGATCTCCGTCTTTGCAGAAAGCCTGGTGCTCAGTGAATTTCAATATCTCTTTGGCGATGTCTTGGTGCTGTGCAGTGCTATGCTTTTAGGGGCTCGGCAGATCTACCTCAAACGCCTCACTCAAAACATGCATCCCGGAAAAGTACTCATCTGGCAAGCTTTACCCAGTTTACCCATCTTCTTTGCACTCAGTGCGCTCATTGAAACACAGACCCTCCACATTGACATGCGCATACTGAGCGGCGTTTTATACCAAGGGCTTGTTGTTGCAGGTTTCTGTTTTATTCTACTTACCAGCCTATTACAACGCTATTCAGCAAGCAGACTCGCTGTATTTGGGTTCATCACACCCGTCATCGGAGTCATCATCAGCAACCAACTCTTGGGCGATCCCATCTCACCTGGCATCCTATTAAGCCTTGCCTTAGTTGGCGCAGGTATCACCATCGTCAACCGCGAAACATAACCCATTCCCACGCAAAAATCTAAAAACCACCGTGTTCTTAACCGTTTTTCTTAATTGTCCATTGTAAGCTCACGAGCGTAGCGAATAATTATCCCTTGCCCGTCCCCACCATCACAAACGCCACATCGGCCACATTGGTTCCGGTAGCACCCGTTATAATCAAGTCATCTAATGGCTTGAAAAAGTGATACGCATCATTATTTTTTAAATGTGCCAATGCCGATATATTTTTTTCAGTGGCACGCGCGATCGTCTGTCCATCAGCAATAGCCCCCGCAGCGTCCGTAGGCCCATCCGTGCCATCCGTGCCTCCACTGACCACCACCACATCATCCCAACCCGCCAGTTGAATCGCAGCCGAGAGAGCCAATTCTTGATTGCGCCCCCCCTTGCCTTTGCCACGCACCAATACCGTTGTTTCGCCACCCGAAATCACACACGCGGGTGCTTTAATCGGCTGACCAGTTTTGACAATCTCTTTTGCAATGCCTGCATACACATAGGCAACCTCGCGCGCTTCACCTTCTACTCGGGTTGACAACACCAATGTGTTATATCCCAATGCCTTAGCCTTTTCTGCTGCCGCCGACACCGCAAGGCCATTGCTGCCTACCACCAAATTTTGAACTTTTGACAGAGCGTCATCACCCGGCTTAGGTGTATCATCAATTTCACCTGCAATCCCTGCTTCAAAACGCGTTCTCACTGCATCGGGTACCTGATGAATCAAATCGTATTTGTCGAAAATGTCCATACAAGTTTGAAATGTTGATGTATCTGGCACTGTGGGCCCAGAAGCAATCACATCCATTGGATCGCCAATCACATCAGAGAGCATCAGTGCCACAACCCTTGCAGGAAAAGCCACGCGAGCCATCCCACCCCCTTTTATACGCGAAAGGTGTTTACGAACAGCATTGAGCTCAACAATATTGGCACCACATTCAAGCAACAACCGAGTCGTCTCTTGTTTGTCTACCAGCCCAATCCCGTCCACCGGTGCAGGTGTCAATGCCGACCCCCCACCAGAAATGACACAAATCACCAACGTCTTCTCATCGGCCTCTTCCAACATTGCCAATATTCGGTTCGTACCCGCTACCCCTGCTTTGTCGGGCACCGGATGCCCACATTCAACAATCTCAATATGTTTAAGAGCCTCGCCGTGTTCATACTTTGTATTGATCAACCCACCACTTATTCTATCTCCCAAAATATCTTCTAAAGCAACCCCCATCTGCGGTGAGGCCTTACCCATTCCTACGACCAATAAACGATCGTATAGAGACAAATCGTAATCTTGACCACCAATATGCAATTGGGCCCCATCTAAGCTCACGAAACGCCGGACACACTGCTCGGCATCAACAGCCTGAATCGAAGCATCAAACAATTCACGTGCATGTCCTCGCATTGTCTCCACAGAAAAATCACTCATCTGATCCGCTCCTCATAGGCATAAACCGCCAGTTCCTGTTCTTCGGTCTCAACAGACAAAGGTCGTAAACGGCGTATTTCGGCAAGGGCCTCATCAGCCGTTGCACCGCAATAAATCAGATAACACACCAGCATCGCACCCGTTCGCCCGTATCCCCCCAAACAATGAACCATCACGCTGCGCCCTGCACCCAATTTTTCATCCAAGAAAGCCATCAAAGTATCAATTTGCTCGGGTTTGGGTGCGTGCCGATCAGGGACCGGCATGTGCAAAGTTTCAAATCCAAATTGCCCAACGATCTCTTCATTCAAGGACGTCTCAGTTAGGGACACAATTGTATTAACACCCTCTTGCACCAAAAAGGTGAGATCAGCTTCTAAGAGTTCTGTCCCAAGTTTAAACCGATCAACCGGCTGGCCATCATTTCCAAAACCCTCGGTATATCCATCTAAGACTGGCCAAACACTACCAAACTTGTTGTAGAGGTCAACCATCCGTCGTTCAATCAGTTGAGATTTGGCCCCGGGTAAACTAATCCTCCGTGCAAGCTTTTGCCGATCTGACTGAAGCGTTTGCGAATGCATCACCCATGATAAAAAGCGTTGCTCATAAGGCATCATTTGCCCCGCCAACTCCAACCCACATCCGGGCCGACCCATTCCAGCCAACTGCCCAGGTACAATCCAAGAAAAAAAATGGGGCATCTTACCGAACCGTAAACGTTGTAGACACACCCACGGTCTGTCCACTGTTTTGATCTGTCACCAAGATTTTGAGCAATTGAACCCCGGGTTCGGTATTTGACAAATCCAATTCCAAATACGCCTGTTCCTGAGGTTCAGTACCCACCTGTTCATAATCAATTGTAATCACGCCCTCGCCACTTTTTTGCCCTAACAATTTGCCCACACCACCCAAAATACGAGCCCCCACAGTCTTTTGGTCTTGTGATCGCACCTCATAAGAAACACGATATTTTGTCTGGCCAAAGGCGTCCGCCGCCAAATTATATAACTCAAAATAGATAAACACGGGTTGTGCAGGCTGATACGCCAGAGACGCCAGGGGAATGACCGATACATCCCCTTTTTGGAAACGACCTTTATCCGTCACATCAATCGAGGCTGCCAGTTCAACATCACTGACCTTTAACGTTTCGTCTAAACCAAAACCTGGAATCCCACGATTCTGGTTATAAACCTGAGACTTACCCGATGTGCGATCCAACACCTGCAAATTCACCCGATAATTGCCAGGCGGCAAAAGGATGCGATCCAATGCAGGAACCAAAGAAGCAGAACTTTGATCTACCCCGCTTGGGGCTGCAAATATCATCTTTTCGCTGTTGCGATAGACCAGCTTGCCCTCACCGTCATAAACAGCCACGCCGCGGTCTAATAAGGCCACTTGCTGACCATCTTCGCCCGTAACGTAATCAAACTCAGATGTAGGAATACCATAATAAACTTCCAACGCAGACTGGCCATCTTCGCCACGAAAAGCCGCTGTATAAAAATGGAAATTCAAGGGACCCGTTGCAAAATCGGGCCGATATGTGGTTGGCCTACGTGCAGAAATATTGGCCATAACCATTTCAGGGTTCAAGTCTTGCCAAATTCGCGCGGTGTTACTCGTACCCAAAGGCATCTCCGCATAGTCATAAGGTCCAGGATAATTGGTCTGCACAAACGTCACTTCCATACCACCCGGTACATTGGTATAAATCCAGTATTCCCAGCGCACATCCATAGGGATAGGATATACTGGCCACCCCATAAAATTCACATCAGCAGCCCGCTCTTCATTTGCCCGATCTTTATTACTCATCAGTGAGGTTGGATCAGACATACCCGAAGCAACCACAGTAAGACGATCTTGAGCCAAAGACATAGCGGCATTGCCCGCCAGTGCAATCAATCTATTTTTAACAGCGATAACTTGAGGATCCAGTTCAATATTAATGCTATTTGAACGGCTAATATGAGCGGGGTCACCATATCGAATAAAAGCCTCACCTCGATCATCCCAGGGCTGTCGGTGTTGACCAAAAAATTCTCGGGCAAAGGATACACGCCGATAATATTCCAGCTGCCGTTCGTTGGCCTCACTCACAGGGGCAGGATCTAAACGTTGCCAAAAATCATCAAACTGCCGTTTCTTTTCTGCAAAGCTATCGGCTTTTTTAAATGCCTCAACAACAGGGCCACGCGCCACATACGCCAAATCGTAATAGATGCCTTGTTCATCTTCTGTCAATCCTTTGATATAAGCATCAAACAGTTTGCTTGCCTTATCAAATTCTCGGCGCTTTTGAAATACCTGCGCCAATTCCAACACACCCTTGCGTTGAAATTCACCCCCATTGGCCGCCACCTGTGCCAGATGCAACACGGCCTCATCCGTTTGCCCCAAGCCCTTGAGCAAACTTCCCAATTGCAAACGCGCACCATAATGTGCTTCATAAACCGTCAGTTGATCGCGAAAAGCCTGAACAGCTTCTTCATATTCTCTACCACTCAGCAACAATCTGCCAATGCGATAATGTGCGTCGTGATGTTTGGGGTCAATCTCCAAAACATTGCGATACTCTTTCAAAGTCTCCGTACTGCCAAATGCTTCAAGTGTCTTTGCCAAATTGTACTGGGCTTCAGAATAGGTTTTGTCTGCCCGGTTGGCGTCCCGAAAATAACCAATTGCGCGCCGCAACGCGTTCTTCTTTTGGGTATAGACCAACCCCAAGCCATTAAATGCAGGTGCATATTTTTTGTCTTTTTGCAAAGCCTTTTTGAATGCTTTTTCTGCTGCTTTTAAATCTCCACCCTCAAAATACGCGTGTCCCAACCCCACATAAGATGGGACGCGGTCTTCATTGAGTTTGGTAGCAGCTAAAAAAGAGGCAATTGCTTGATCATACTCTTTTTTTTCAAGATGCCCTTGCGCTTCCAAGTGACGCGCATCGGCTTGAGCAATTTCTTCCGGAGAAGCCTTCTTGGCTTGCACATTGCCAACCAACATACAAACCTGCAAACAGACAGCAACATAAAATAAAAATATTTTCATAACCAAGCTCCAGCCCAAAATGATTGACGTCAGCAATGAAGAGGTATGATAAGCAAAACCACCGAAAAATACAAGCTTCAGCCAGTCAACCCAGATTGCAGGTGAGACCCAATATCATCAACACGTTCCAACAAGGGCAAATATGTATCAATCCAGGCTTGCGTTTGGAAATTTACCTGATCGACATAACAAATGCGCCCCCAAAGCGTTAACCCTTTAAGCAACGCGAGTCCTAACCAACACGGCAGATCAGATAATTCAGGTGTGTCAAAAGGGAATATCTGATGATACCCTTGTAGAAACACAAGCATCTCGGACTCATTTAGAGGTCTATCGGCAACGACAGCTTGAAAAAAGGCCATGCTATATGCCACGTCAAAAATGCGGGAACCAAGACACACCTCATCTAAATCTAAGATACCAGAAACGGTGTCTCCCTGAAAGAGCAGGTTCTGTGCCCGAAAATCGTTGTGAACCACAATACGTGGCCCGTCTTCTATCGGGGCGTCCCATTGTGCCAAATGCCCGTGTAAACAATCAACCAATGCTTTGCCTTGTGCACCTGAATCAATAAGAACGCGCCACTCAGATTTCAGTTGAGACACCCGTTCAGACCACCCAAGAGATCGCATATTACTTGGCGCTGTTTCCCAACCAGAAACAACCCGATGCATTTTCCCCAACGTGGTACCAGCTGCCACAATTTGCCGCTGATTCCCCGGTGTAAAAACATCTCCCACTAAAAATGTCCACATAGACATTGAATACTTGCCTACAATAAATACACGTTTTTGATCACGTCCCACCACACAATTAGCCACAGGCATTTTTTTTAATTTAAGATGACCTACTAGAGCAATTTGTGCATGTAATCGTGCCTCAACACCCGCATTATTTTTCACACACTTTAAAACAAAACGCCCTGACGAAGTGGCGACAAACACGACGGTACTCATATAACCAGGGCGCACGTCAAGCTGTCCAACACCCAAATCATACACACCCTCTAACCAACCCCTCAATTCGCCCACATCAAAAGGCAGGTTGTGCTCATAGGCCATTTCAATCACCCCGCACAGGAAAATGCGTCACAAGGTGTGCTTTCAGAAACTCTAGAAACACTTCTGCAGCCCGCGACAAATGACCACTGCGCCTTTGTACCAGACCTACTTCTCGAACAGGAAGATCAACAACCCGCACTGCTGCGATTCGCTTGGCAAGTACTTCCTCCCGAACAGCCACTTCAGGCACCAATGCCACTCCCAATCCAATTTCGACAAACCGTTTCATGACCTCAATACTACCCAATTCCATAGCAACTTGTGCCGTCAAACCTGCTTGGTGCAATACCCGATCCAACAGTGCGCGACTCGTGCTACCTTGTTCCAACATCAACATCGGATATGCAATAACTTGATGTAAAGATATTTGACCAAGCAGTGTCAATGGGTGCCCCATAGGACAAATGACAACATCATCTCTTACAAACAAAAATTCTGTTGTCACCCGAGATTCTGCCACAGGCAACGTCGCCAAACCAAAATCGACGCCACCTTCAAAAACCAAACGCACCACTTCCGCAGACATGCGATCTGTTAGGCGTAGCTCAATACCCGGATAGGCTTCTCGGAAAGCCTTAACCACTGGCGGCAGCACATATGCACAATTGGTATCGCTCGTGCCCACACGCAAGCGACCCGTCTTCAGCTCACCCAAAGACGCGATGTCTTGGTACACCCGCGCAACCAAATCCAGCACTTCTTCAGATCGTTCATATAATAACCGCCCCGCATCAGTGAGCAACACTTGCTTTCCTTGCCGCTCAAAAAGCCGAATTCCCAACTCTGTTTCTAATGCTTTAACCTGTAAACTCACAGCGGGCTGGGTTAAAAAAAGTTTTGCGGCGGCTTTGGTAAAACTTCTTTCTCGAGCCGTTTCCAAAAAACCGCGCATCTGATCGATATCCATAGCGACCTCTATAAATTATCCAAATCTTTAAAATAGAAATGATAAATTTTATTTATCCATTAAAATACAATATACTTTTTCGCGGTGGCCACCGTCAACCCAAATTCTCGAAAGGTTTAACCGTGGAAACCGATAAGAACTTCGAAGACATGACTGACCTCGCAACCTAAAACAACAAAAGCGAAGGTTCTCTCGAACCTTCGCTTTTGCAACAATGCCAGATAGATCGCGCGATGCTATCCTTCCCCCTCTCCCCTTGACGAAGAACAGGTCGCCGCGCGATCTACCGGCGTATATCCAACCCTTTTATGCCGCCACAGAAGATGCCGGGGCATTACTGGTTCTTCGTGCGTCGAGCTTGGTTTTAATGCGGTCAATCAACTCAGATGCTTGCCGTTTGCCGAGACCGTCGGTGATATGTGTCTCAATGCGGATACGTTCCACTTCCGTCAACAACGTATTGCGCCCCAAGTTGCGAATCAGATCAATCTGCCCTTGTGTTGCTTCCGTATCAACCGATTGTTCAGGGGTCGGTTCTTTAATCTCATCAATAGAGCACAAACCCGTTGCCGTTGCCAGTCGCATCGCCCGATTGGTTGCTCTGCGGGTTGCCATCTCTAAGGGATAATCAGTAAAACGAACAAAACCTCGCAAATTTTTGGGTGTTGTGGTTCCATAATCTACAAAAGGCCGCTCAAAACCTTCGACCCACACTTCCCCACGCATCACAACCAAAGGGTCTTCATCTTTTAAACCCATCATGCGCCGCAAGAGGGCGTATTCTTCCGGCGAAGGCATCATAGCTTGAACTGCAAATTTCCCGACCTTATATGTTTGTAGCATTTTATACTGTAACCCAGAGGAGGTGATATAAGGCTCATCATTAATAAATGCCACGAATTCATCGATTTTTTCAACGGGGAAACCTTCCGATTCTGCAATCTGTTTCTTAACATCCTCAATCATTTTGGCCATGAAATTCTCTCCTTGCTATTATGTATGCTCAGCGGCCCCACGGATAGCCATTACCGCTGAAAACGAACGTAATGATTATGTACTTGTTTAGTTGCGCCGTGCCCCCAAAGAAGCAATTACCTGATGCCACGCGGATTCATATTCTATTAAAGCCCGATGCCATTCGGTGAGTTCCCCTGCGCCACGACTCAAATCTTGTGCCAACACATCAACCGCGTCTTCGGCAGCTTCAACTTTTGACAACACTTCAGGCGTAATGATGTCAAAACCTATTCCGTCCAACTCGGCTTGAATGCGTTCGGCAACTTTGAGCAGATCACGACTCAAATCAGCAAGCATGCCCGCCTCTTCCAACCTACCATTTACCTCTGCAACTTCTGCCATGTGTCACCTCCTCTAAAAGATGATTTCACAGAACTTTTACGTATCCAAAAATACTAAACAAAAGTGCAGGTGTCAAGTGTTTTTTTGCAGTTTAATGGTGTTCCATTAAACTTTTTATAAAAAATAAAAACAGGGGGTTAGTCTCCTTTTTCGATGATGGAGATTAACATTCTACTTTCAGATAGGGCACAAAAAAATATCCAGCACAAAAACTGTGCTGGATATAAAAAACGGGATCCTCGGCATCCCACCCCTAGTATGCTCGAGGATCCCAATTGGGCCATCCCATAGCCCCAGCCAAAATATACAATGGCTTATAGGGTTTGTCAACAGGCTTTCTGAGGCAAAATACCCCCAAATCTATGCTTCAGATTTGGGGTAAATCACTGAAAATAAAAATTGGTAACCCCGAGGGGAGTCGAACCCCCGTTGCCGGGATGAAAACCCGGTGTCCTAACCACTGAACGACGGGGTCACCGCAAGAGGTAGCAAATATATATAAAACCTTCTTTTTTGCAAACGAGAAAATCATAAAACCCTCGCACTTGACAAACTTACCCCAGCCTCATACTATATATTAACCCTCCTAACAACCTCCTAAAAGCGTTCAAGAGGGAAAAATCTTCACGGTGCCTTAATTCGAAGTTTTGCTCATTGGAATCCGTCCATCAAAAAGATTTGGGTTTTCTCCAAGAGAGTTAAGTGAGACATTGTCTGGTTTGATGGTGTAGGCACCTAACAAATGCGGGTTGTTGACCACTGTTCTGGTGCTTTAGTGTCAACAACCCAAATTCCCAGTAACAATCCAGAAGCCCACGACAACCATTGGCATAACCCAAGCCCACACTTGACACTTGACAGGTAAAACCTTCTTTTGTTAATTAAATAGGTCTACCTTATAACGAAAGCCATTCCAAAATTTTGCATATGATTAAATTGTGCACACACCCAACCACCGTGTCACAAACCATCTTTGGGCGATTAGCTCAGCTGGTTAGAGTGCTGGTTTCACATACCAGAGGTCGGCAGTTCAAGTCTGCCATCGCCCACCATTCTACCCCCCTATCCAATAACCGATTTGGGGCCTTAAAAACCGTAGGATAACTGCAAAAGGCAAGGTGCATCTACCCAGGATGCGCCTTTCTTTTTTGGTTGCACATCAATCACCCCAAGGGAGAACCACCGGATGAGAGAAAGTCTGTTTAAGTTGCTCGATCTCCAAGAAATAGACAAAGAAATTGATGTCCTTCGGCAATCACAAAAAGACTTCCCCAGCGAAATTGAACAGTTACAAAATGAGCTTAAGACCGCCCGGGATCACTTGGATGCCAAAAAAAATCAGTCCGAAGAATTAGAAAAGAATCGACGCACCCTCGAACGCGACCTTGAAGCCCTAAACCAAGATTTGCAAAAGCACCAAGCGCGTCTCAATGAGATCACAACCAATCGCGAATATGATGCCTTGCAACACGAAATTGAAGCCCTAACAGTTCGCAAGAGTGAGCAAGAAAGTCTCATTATTGAGACCATACAATCTTTCGAAGACATCACGTCAAAGCTTGAAGACGATAATACCTATTTCGAAGAACTCGAAAAAGAACGCGGTGAACGCATTCAAGAATTGACCGACAAACTAAATTCGATTGAAAAAAATGTAAAAAAATGGAGGAGAAAGCGTTCCGCCATTGAACCAGACGTTGAACGCCGCCCTTTGAGTTTGTACAACCGAATTCGGCGCGTCGTCAAGGGTGGCGTTGCAGTCGTTTCCGTACAGAAAAATTCATGTGGTGGATGTTTTCGACAATTGGCCCCCCAACGTATGCTTGAAGCGCGCAGAGGAGATACCCTCATGCGCTGTGAAAACTGTGGGCGTATTGTGGTTTGGACAGAACCAAAAGAGGCTGCAGCTTAATCAATAAAGGCATCAAACAATATCTTTTTTTAAGCGAGCCGGATGGTCGCGCCTTAACAGGTGAGGAAAGTCCGAACTCCACAGGGCAAAATGCTGGGTAACGCCCAGGCGGGGTAACCCGACGGAAAGTGCAACAGAGAATAGACCGCCAACGGGTGTCTGATAGACACTGCGGGCAAGGGTGAAACGGTGGGGTAAGAGCCTACCGCGTGTTTGGCGACAAACACGGCACGGTAAACCCCATTTGGAGCAAGGCCAAATAGGAGCGGATGAGGTGGCCCGCCTCGCTATTACGCTCGGGTTGGCTGCACGAGGCATTGGGTAACCAATGTCCCAGATAGATGGCCATCCATTCGGGCAACCGAATGACAGAACTCGGCTTATAGGCTCGCTTAAATAAATCAGAATGGCGGATCCCCTTAGGGTCCGCCGTTCCTGTATCTAAGAGGAACCCAAGACACGCTTCAATTTACCATAGAAGGGGGAAACGATGGCCTTTCGCGAAAAGTTTAACGCCGTAGTCGATCAAAATAAAAGTTTTGTTTGTGTGGGTCTTGACCCCGACCCAGAACAAATCCCAGAACACCTCAAAGGATCATCCGATCCTATTACGGCCTTTCTCACTGAGATCGTTGCTGCTACCAAAGATATCGTTTGTACTTACAAACCCAACTTCGCATTTTTCGGCGCGCACGGCATCGCAGGCTGGCAAGCTCTTCAAAACACCATAAAGTCAATACCTGACCATATACCGATCTTGCTTGACTTCAAGGCAGGTGATATCGGCAATACAGCCACACAGTATGCTCGCATGGCATATGACCAGTTGGGTGCCGATGCAATCACCGTAAACCCACTTATGGGCACTGACGCCATTGAGCCATTCTTGGCCTATCAAGAAGGTTGTGCATTTCTCCTATGCCTAACATCCAACCCTGGTTCCGCCGATGTATTTCGCCTCAACACAGACCAAGGTATTCTCTTTGAAGTCCTCGCAAAAAAATCTGTAACGTGGAATCAAGCAGGCCCTTGTGGTTTGGTTGTGGGTGCCACGCATCCCGATGATCTATTACGTATAAGAAACATCGCGACAGACCTCCCGATTTTACTTCCTGGTGTGGGCGCACAAGGAGCTGATACAAACGCCATCGTACAAAATGGCCTAGATGCCAACGGGGGAGGTATATTGGTCAATGCCTCACGCAGCATTCTCTATGCATCAAATGGTAAAGACTTCGCTGAAGCCGCACGCCAATCGGCAGAAAACCTGCGCAAAACGCTCAACAATGCAAGGACCAAACCCTAAGGATCATACCATGTCATCCACGCGCGTTCTCACAAATGAACAAAAAGAAAAATGGCATATTGATGGGTATTTACACCTACCCCACCTGTTGCCTAAAAACGATGTCAAAAACCTCCGTACATCACTGGATAAACTGCACCGCAAACATGTTCTCAACAACCCAGAGGTAGACAATATGCGCGGGCTTGATCGGCGTAATATTTTACCTGACAACGACATTTTCATCCACCTCATGGATCATACCGCAATTTTTGACCTTGTACTCGATTTGATGGGACCATATATCCAACTCAGTATGTCAGAAGGACTCGTGCGCCCACCCAACCCAAAGTTTGCAGGTTATATTCACACCGATGGTGGCCCAGGATTACGTCACATCCGCGTCACCGAAACATCCTGGCCATTGCAAATTAAAATCCAATACTTTCTCACAGATGTCGTTCGTCCAAACAGTGGCAACTTCACACTGTTTCCAGGTAGCCATCTACGCCCCTTCCCTGAAGGGGATACGCCCATCACCGTAAACACACCAGGCGCTGTTCAACTGATGGCCAAAGCTGGTGATGCGGCCCTATTTGCGCACTCCCTTTGGCATGGTGTTTCCCCAAATCAATCCAAACGCATGCGTAAATCTTTGATCTATTGTTATAGCCAAATGTGCTTCCGCCCTTTTGATTTCTATACCCAACCCCCAGAAATCCTCGACCGCTGCACGCCCCGTCAACGCCGTCTCCTTGGCGAGCTTCCCCCACAATCACGCCCAGCATCCTACTTTTATTCTCCAAAAGATCAGGTAGAAGTGATGGAAGCAACATAGTCAAATTTCTCCATAAAAAAACCAAAAGGCCATCGATAAAAAGTCGATGGCCTTTTTAATTAAGCTGCAATGTCGTCTGTACTTTTATGTCTTTCCACTTACAATAGGAATAGGCGTCCCATCGTTATCGACGGCAACATAGACCACTTCTGCCTCCGCTACTTTCATCAGGCCTGAAACCATCCGTGCGATCGGCCTCCACGTCAATCAATACCGTCACAGACGTGTTGCCAATGCGCTTGGTCTCCGTATAAAAAGACACCACATCGCCCACAAAAACAGGCGCAATAAATTCTACGCGATTCATCGCGACAGTCACCACACGACACTTGCGATGTTTCCGTGCCTCAATAGCCCCAGCCAAGTCCAAATGACTCAAAATGGCACCGCCAAAAATGGTGCCATGTCCGTTTGTATCTTTTGGCAACAACATCACTCTAATAGCAGGATCCCGCGGAGCAGTATCTGATGTTTTATTCATGGCGTATTTCCATAGAATCGAATTTGTAAATTCTGCATAGTCTCTGCCTCGATCTGCATCAGCATCATTGATTCTAACAATTGTCGACCTTTTTCATGTGCACCAAACTGTGCCACAGCATCTTCTAACAATTGAGTGCCGTAAGCCGTTTGCCCCATTGCTATATACCCAACAGCCCGCTCAAAAACCGCGACAGGCAACTTATTTGTCAAACGCAGAGCGTCTTCAGCAACTCTGACGGCATCTTTAAATTTCTGAATTTTTAAATACCGATAGGCCAAATCTTCCCGCATACCTGCCTGAAAAGCGACGGACTCCTTTTTTGCTCTTCCCATAGACATATCAAGTGCAAACCGAGCGGCCTCATAATCTTTGATCTGGAGCAACCGAAGTCCATGTGAGTACAAACGCTTGACATCATTATTCATGCCCTCAAGACGTGCCCATGTCTCTGAAGCCATTGTAACATTCCCAAGTGAATGCTGTATCCACCCCATTGTCCAAAGGGCTTCTACCTGCCCATACCGTCGTCCCTCCCTCTCCCGCAGAACCAACATACGCCAAAGCTGGCGGGCATCTCCTTCACTTCTCACCTTAGGACGAACACGCTCATAAATTGCCACTTGGTCAAAATCTCTTACGAGACGATAATCGGGCACGGAACCTTCTTCTAAAAAACAATAAAAATAATGATGATCCATATAGGCCTCTACACCTATTCGAGCGTATTGTGCCTCACTTGGATTATTAAAGTCTGCTTTGATCGCATCGCGCACCACCAATAAATCAGGTTCAAAGTGATTCACCATCTGATAGGTCATACCAAAGGTGCGGTACACATTTTGGAATTTTCTAGGGACATAACTGTATGCATCAAATGCCACCGAGGTTTCGTCAGAAAAACTCTCAGCTAACCATCGCCCAACCATAATCTCAACACGATCATTTTCTCTATCATATTTTTTATAGAATAATTCAATCGACTGCATCAATGAGGAGGTCGAAAAGGTGACAACAGCAATCACGCCCACCCACTTCAACCAAGCAAAGTGATCATATTTTTGTGAACTCCAATCCCATACCTGTACATATGCCCATCCAATAAATACAGTCAGAACGGGTACAATCGGCAGCAAATGCCTCGGCCGTTTCAAGTTTGCCTCTAACATCAAATAGGCCAAAAAAGTCAAAAACCATACGGCCAACACCAAACAATCTACACGCAGACTGAGTTGCCGCTGAACTACCTTACACCCTACCACACATACCAACACCAAAAAAGAGGGAATACCCATCATCTGTATCAAAAACAGTACCCAGGTCTCAGCACCCGAGGTCGCCTGCACCCGATGGCCAAACGTCATAATTGCTTTTTCGACCATGACGCTCCGAATAAAATCAGAAAAATAAATCAACACAAATGGGTTGCTTAGAGAAAATGCGCTGCAAAACCCCAAAATGAGTACGCCTCCCCCAACCCAACGCCGTTTGTCTTTGAGATTAAGCAACAAACCAGTCCCACTCAATGAAATGAAAAGCGCAATGCCCAAAGCAGGCAAAAGAAATATGCCACCAAATTTTGTACCAAATGCAAACCCAGCACTCACGGCAGCCAAACAAACATCACGAAGTGTAAATGATCTTGTATAACGCATAGCATACAGCACACTCAAAAGAATCCAGAAAAGCTGTGGCAAATCAGGATGAGACTCAACCGTCCAACGCAAAAAGGTAGGCATTGCCAACAATAAGAATGTCGCAATTACCCCTACCTTTTTATCAAACATCTCACGCCCAATACGATAAACCAACCACAGACACCCTGCACCCGAGATGCTACAAAATAAACGTAAGACCAGCAAAAGGGCATGCTCGGAAACTGGGGCAAAAACAGACCAAACATGCAACATCATCACAGGTATATAATAAAACAAACCGCCGTATTTAAACGCAGGCTTTCGCTCTAAACCAACCACATATAAATTCCATATTTCGGCAGCAATATCAGACTCATCTATAGAAAAAACATTCGCCATGCGTATATCATCGGTGCCCACAGGCAACAAGGGGATTGTAAATCCTATATATCCAACAGCCAACAAAATCAAAATAGGACGTAACATATTATCGATCTCTTAGAAAAATTCAGCCAATATGGTTTGGGCAACCCCTACTTGGTACTTGCTCTGTATCAACTGATGCAATAAATCAGCCGCACCATCATACTTGCCAAACGACTTAACGGCTTGTCCATATCTAACCCGTGCATCTTCAACATTTCCTTGAATAACATCGACCAAGCCTAAGTCGAAATATGCATCTCTAAGTTTGGGTTGGAGAGCAATTGCTTTTTCAAAAGCTTGACTCGCATTTTTATATGCACCCATTTCAAGATATATTCGCCCTATTTGTAGATGTATAGACGCGTGTTTATCATGTGGTAAATCTTGTATCGAACCGCGCAATGCACCTAAGAGCTTTTGTGCTGCAACTTCATTGTGTTGCCTCAGGTATAAACTCTCTTGTTTGATCAAGAGCGTGAGGCCTTCGTTCGACGAGCAAGCCTGAACAAGTGCATCTCTAGCCAAAAGCTCTTCCCCTCGGGACACATACAAGACACCCAATCTGGCCATTGCTTCAGACACACCCGTAAATTTATTCTCAGACAATAAGACCCTGCGCTGTGTCCAAGATAAATTTGCGCGTCCCCCATCTTTTCCTTGCGTCCTTTGATAAATCCGGATCCCCTCAAATGCAATAATCTGACGATAGTCTTCCAGCAAACCATCTTTTAAATATGTATAAAAGTAGTGACGCGCCCAAAATGCCTGAGGCCCTATCACCGCCCGAGTTGCATTTTTGGGATCTTCATATTCGTGAGTACTCGCATCCCGCACAACCAATAAGTCTGGTTGAAAATGATTCACCAATAAATAGTCCATATTCGTCGTGCGAAATACTTGGTCAAATTTGGCGGGTACATAAGCATAAGAATGATACAAAACGGTGGTTTCTGAAGAGAAGTTTTCGCCAATCCACTTGCCAGCAACGATCTCAGTCTGTTGAGAAACCCGTTCTATCCGTTGCAAGACAAAAGCCCAGCTCGTTTGGGTTTGCGTGAAAGATAAAAACAAGACACCTGTCAAAACAATTCCTAAAGCGCCCTGCCATTTTTTTTGCAAATACTCATAGAATATCTGATAACCACAAGACACAAAGATAATTGCGGCAGGCAAAATTGGGAGGAGATATCTGGCTCCGCGTAAATTCACAAAAAAAATTAGATAGAAAAGCAATAGGGCAATCCAACACAGCAGGAGTAAATGCTGTTGTTTTATCATGCGTCGACCGATCAAAATCCCAACAGTACAAATAAAAACGACAAAATTCCCGACACCTATAAGCCGTGCAAAATCGGAAAGCCAATCCTGTCCTGTACTTATTGAGCGGAACACATGGCCAATGGATAGATGTTGGCTTTCAAACGACACATCATGTAAAAAGGTATCAAAATGAACAAACGCAAAAGGGTTGGTTACAATATACCCCACACCAAAAGCCAACCCAGTTAAACCCAAAACAGACACCATCTGCTGCCACTGCTTTGGAGGCCAGACAAACCAACTTTCTTGTGAAGAATACAACCAGAAAACCGTCAATCCCAAAATAGGCAGCAAAAATATGCCCGCATACTTGGTTGCAAAAGCCAAACCTGCAAAAAGACCCGCCAGCCAAAATCGTTCAGAGCGTTCTAATGCAACCGCACGCACACTTACCCACAGTGAACATGTTAACCAAAATAATTGTGGTAAATCTGGATGGGTCTCAATGGACCAACGCAAAAATGTTGGATTCGACGCCAATAACCAAGCACTGACAAGACCGACAGTTTGCCCTCCCAGTAACCGCCCTATGAGATAAACCAATGTCAAACAACCCAGCCCAGCGACCGAACAAACACCGCGCATAATGTACACAATCAGCTGGTGAGAAATCTCGAAACCAAACGCAGCAAAACATTTGACCAATGCAAGTGGGAGATAATAAAATAAGCCACCATAACTAAATGTGTTGAGTTCCCAACCCGTTCGAAATAAATAATCTACCACAGCTACAGCGGTTGCTTCATCTAGAGAAAACACATCCAGCATACGGATATCATCCGTTCCAATTGGAATGAGGAGCAGACAAACGCCCAGATATAAAAAAAGACAAGCGCCAAAACCTACTTTCGCCATGTAAACTCACTTTAAAAGTTCATAGAACATTCCGATATATTATGAATATAGGATGTATGACCAAACCCCGTCAACTCGCGACCCTGTCAGAAAATTCTCTTGACCCTCAATGTCGACTTGCTTAACATGAAAATACCCACATAACAAATAGGCTTCGGCAGGGTGTTCATCCCTACCGAATGAAGCCTTTCAAAGCTGCCTGGTCGCCCGACTGGGTAGCTTTGCTTTTTTGTTCCTCCCCTTGACATCTTCCAATACTTAGGTGATCTTAACGGCTGTATCATTACAATGATAACAAGTCATTTAAAAGACCCTTAAGAAAAGACATCCCACAGAAGTTCTCCATCTTAAAGTTTGCGATTTTATCATGCCCATTATCATGCTCGACAACATTTGGAAAGCCTATGGTGCCAATGACATCTTACAGGGCATTTCCTGGCAAATTGACCCAGGCGAAAAAATTGGCATGGTTGGTCACAATGGCTGTGGCAAAACCACCCTTTTTGGTGTCTTAACAGGCAAACATCTGCCAGACCAAGGCCAAGTGCATCGGCAGCGCAACATTCATATAGGGTTTCTCGAACAAGAACCAAAATTCTTAACAGGCCAAACCGTCTTTGACGCAGCGTTGGAAGCATTTGCCGACCTCTTATACCTACAACACCAATTGCGTGACATGGAATTAACCATGTCTGACAAACACACCCAACCCGGTTTCCTTGAAAATTATGGCAAATTGCGCGACCGATATGAACTCGACGGCGGTTACGCCCTCGAAGCGCGTGTCAAAGCCATTCTCTTTGGTTTAGGATTTCGCGAAACCGACCTCACCCTACCTACAGACGTACTCAGCGGCGGCCAGAAAAATCGCCTCGCGTTGGCCCAACTATTGGCACGAGAACCCGACTTACTCCTTTTAGATGAACCAACAAACCACCTGGATTTACAAGCCCTAGAGTGGCTGGAACATTTTCTCTCGGAATACAACCATGCTTTTGTCATCATCTCACACGACCGCTACTTTTTGGAACGCACCATTACCAAAGTCGTTGAAATTGAGCACGGACAAGCTACATTTTATTCTGGAACTTACTCTTATTATGTCAAAGAAAAAATTCTCCAAAGAAACCAACGACAAAAATCTTTTGACGCTCAACAGAGTGAGATTGCACGCACAGAAGACTATATTCGCCGAAACATTGCGGGACAAAAAACCAAACAAGCCCAAAGCAGACGCAAAGCTTTAGAAAAAATAGTTCGCGTTGAAAACCCAAGTGAACGACGTGAAATGGGGCTTAAGTTTACAACCGCACCACGGGGTGGCGACCGGGTATACCAGCTTGAAGGCTTGAGCAAGGGGTACGAAAACCGCCCCTTATTCAGCAATCTTGACCTGATCATTTGGCGTGGCGACCGTTTGGGTATTATTGGCCCAAATGGCACGGGCAAATCGACACTGCTCAAAATTATCATTGGGCAACTTACTGCCGATGCCGGCACGGTTATGCCTGGCTCTGGGTTGGCTCTGGGTTATTTTGACCAAACACGCCAAGACCTCAATCCCAAATTGAGTGTTTTAGATGAAGTTTGGTCCTTAACGCCCCAAGCGCCTATTGGTGAAATTCGCTCCTTTTTGGGTGGGTTTCTCTTTTCAGGAGATGAAGTCGAACGCAAAGTTGGCGATCTAAGTGGTGGCGAACAAGGCCGGGTTGCATTGGCCAAACTCATGCGCTCGTCCATCAATCTTTTGGCGCTTGATGAACCGACCAACCACTTAGATATTGCTTCACGAAATGTTTTAGAAGAAGCCATCAGTAATTTCGACGGCACGCTCATCACAGTATCTCACGACCGCTATTATCTCAATCGCTTGGTCAATCGCCTGCTGGTGCTTGAAGCGGGCACCTGGCGGCTTATAGATGGCAATTACGACACCTATCAACAACAGCGCCTAAAAGAATCTGAAACAACCACAAACAAAACCACTACCTCTACAAAAGATGAGCACAAAACCCGCAAACGCCTCCAACGCGAACAAGAACGCCGCCAACGTAGAGGCACTGAACTAGAACAAACCATTGCAGGATTAGAAGAAAAAATGGCACAGCTTGATACTGAAATGGTCAAGGAAGACCTCGCAACAGATTGGGACAAGCTCAAAATCTTAGCCGAAGAGAAAAATACCCATCAGGCGCAAATTGAAACGCTATTTGCCGAGTGGGAAGCATTAGAAAATGAGTTGCTATCTGAGGCTTAAAAGCCTAAGTACTGTTTCCCAACACAAAACACAGAGAAATCAAAAACCATAGGAATCTGAAACGCGCTATATAGCAGGGGATGTGAAACCGAACTTTAAGTCCTCGTTTTTTACTCATTACCAGTCTTTTTGGGGGCCTAATGGCCAAAATTTTAATCGTCGACGACCTCCCATTGAACCTCGATTTCCTTGAAGAACAATTAAAACTTCTGGGTCATAACGTGGAGAAAGCCATCGACGGCAACCAAGCTTTAGAACAAATCGAATCTTGGCAACCAGATCTTGTATTACTTGATTATGACATGCCAGAAAAGAACGGCGTGGAAGTGCTTGAGATTTTGCGAAAAGACGAGACATTTGCCAGTCTTCCCGTTATTATGATTACTGCAAAAAGAGATCACGAAGACCGTTTGGCGGGCATTGAGGCAGGTGCCGACGATTACATTACCAAACCGTTTCACATGGACGAAGTAGCTACACGCATTCGCTCGCTCTTGCGCCTACGAGACCTCCAGAAACAGATTGTCGATCGCGAAAAACGGCTTTCTCAAGTGCAAGGCGTCGGACAAACCCTCGTAACACTTGCCCACCACATCAACAATGCAACACAGGCCATTGCAGGCATGGCACAATTGTGTGAGCACGCCCCCGAGAACTTAGAACAACACCAACATCTGGCGCAAATTTCTCTTGTACAATCTCAAAAAATCACTGCCGTCATAAACAGCTTACAAGCAATGGTCGATCATATGAACCTCAAAACATCTGACTATGCAGGCGACCCTGATAAGATGTTCGATATCGAAGCCGACCTCAAAAAAAGACTTGAACAGATCGAAGACAATAAACTTTAAAATCAGCTTAAAAATAAAAAAGGGTCTGTTTCATTAGAAACAGACCCTTTTTTATTTGCTTTGAACTTTATAACTTATCTCTCGGCACCAACATCGCCATCAACTCCGCTTCTGCGGCCAATTCATCTCCCACATAAGCCTTTCCAGCTCCCTTGCACACATTACGCCGCTTTTGCAAAGTCTCCACCTCCAAGCGCAGCTGGTCTCCTGGCACAACTTGGCGACGAAAACGCGCTTTATCAATACCCATAAATAACGGTACGAGATCCTCATCGCTCTCATTGCGCATCAAAATGGCCGCCCCCTGGGCCATCGCTTCCAAAATCAACACCCCAGGCATCACCGGTTTGCCCGGGAAATGCCCCTGGAAAAACGGTTCATTCATGGTCACATTCTTAATGGCCACCAATCTTTTTCCACTTTCCCATTCAATGACCCGGTCAAGGAGCAAAAAAGGGTATCGGTGCGGCAATGCTTTCATGATACCCTCAATATCCAGTACTACCTCCATGACAACCCTCCCACTAAAAATAAAAACAGGGGCGCAAAGGGCGAAACACGCAAATGAAAATCATCGGTGTTTACCCTTTGCTCCCCTGCTGTCTTCTATTGTCCACCGGCTTTTGTCGCCGCTTCCAAATCCTTTGCCAAAGCTTCCAAAACTTTTGGAGTCAAATCATGTACTTCTTTGGCATAAGCCAAAGCTGCAGAATTCAACACAAAATCATAGCTCTCATCTTCGGCTACCCGTGTGATAATCTCATTTACTTTTCGAATAATGGGTTCAGATAACTCTTGGGTTTTTTGCGCCAAACGCCCACGTTGTGGATCGGCCGCTTCTTGCACAAATCGCTGCAAATCTTGTTGCTTTTGCATAATCGATTGTTGCTCTTCTTGTTTGCGTTTCTCACTCAGCAACAGCGCTTGACGCTCAAATGTCTCTTGCATTTTCATCAAGTCATTTCGCCGTGTTGAGACCTCGCGCTCTAATTCTTCCTCAAAGCGTTGAAACTCTTTTTGGGCATCCAAATAAGGTTTATACTCATTTAATATTTTTTCAGAGTCAATATACCCAATCTTCATTTGTGCTTCTGCCCCGCTTACCCATCCGCCAAGCATAACAGCGATTACGACAAACCATTTCATCTTATGTTGCATTGGAAACTCCTTAAAAAAGTGAGAAGGTAGAAAGTAGAAGGCAAATGCCCCTCCCACCGCTCCCCGGGCGTTTTCGTGTATTATAAAAAACTTTCTTCTTCCTTAAAAGAACTGTGGACCAAACTGGAAGTGCGTAATCATTTGCACGGGTTGACCATCTACACGCCGGCGGTCAATTCCCCAAGCAAAGTCAAATCCCATAATCCCTACGACAGGCGCAACAATGCGGATTCCAAAACCAACAGACCTGCGCAAATCAGCCGTACTGATCTGCTCCAAATCGCCCCAGGCATTGCCTGCATCGGAAAAAAGCAAGGCGTAAAACTGATTTGCCACAATGGGAATACTGATCTCTGCATTAAACAACAACTGCGCCACACCACCAATTTGCCCACCCTTGTTCTGAGGTCCCACCGATTGATCGGGGTAACCCCGCAGCATAGAACCAGTAAACAGATCCACACCGCCGGGTGTATAAAGTTCATTAAAAGGTACAGACTCAGACCCATAACTGGCAACAATACCCAACTGCGACCGCATATTCAATGCAACTTTCCAAAACAAGGGAAAGTAAAAACTAGTCACCAATTCGTGTTTGTGAAAATCCCGATTCCCAGCTAAAAATCCCCCAGCCAGAGCAGGGGTGTAGGAAATGACAGAACCCGATGTTGAAAATTGGGGCAAGTCACGACTATCGCGCGTAAAATTTGCACTGATGCTGCTGGTCACATTATTGCTCAGGGAACCTACTTGGGTCGTGGTACTGTCAGAAAAATTGATAAATCTAACATCTTCTAAGCGATACCCAACCGATGCACGAGAATAATCGGGAAAGCGTAACCGGCGCCCAACGCGAAAACCGCCACCTCGTGTTTGCTGATCGAAGTTGGCAACGCCAGAAGCTGAAAAACGCTGCGTGTCGTGAAACAAAGAGCCAGACAAACTTGTGGGTGTGTTGCGAAACCACGGTTCGGTAAACCCAATCCGAAATGTTTCACGTTGTGTTCCAAATTCCCATTGAAAATCGAGTTGCTGGCCATTGCCCTTAAAGTTGGGAATTTGTAACCCAATCGTTCCTACGAGCTTGTCGCGTTCACTATATCCGGCACCAACCGATGCCGTCCCGGTTGATTTTTCTTCAACGAGAAACTCTAAATCTATCTCAGATGACGATTCAATGGGAATGGGTGTAGGTACCACATTGGTGAAGAAATTAAGAGCCATCACTTCACGCATACTGCGCTCTAACAAAGCACGGCTAAAGGTTTGCCCCGGCCATACACGCAGCTCTCGCCGGATCACGCGATCTTTGGTTTTTGTATTTCCACTGATCAAAATCTTTCGAACTTTCCAGGGGTCATTTTCAACGACGTCAAAATGCACATCAATGACATGATCGTCACGCTCTGTTTCAACAGGGAAAATATTTGCGCCAATATACCCCACATCCATATAAGCATTTTTGAGCTGATCTTGGGTCTTAAAAAGGCGTTCTTCACTATATACCCCACCAGAATCAACCACAACCAAACCCGCCATGCCCAAATCGGCTAACTTCTCATTGCCAGCCCAACTCACTTTTCCAAAACGATAAAGGGGACCCTTATCGATCGTAATGTCCAAATACATATCTCTTTTATTGGGTCCATACGACAAGCTATCGCTGACAATGGCAGCTTCTCGATGACCATTTTCTCGATAGAAAGCCAAAACACTTTCTTTGTCCATTTCATAGTCTTCTTCTTTGTACTTACCCCCACCAAACCACCAGCCATCCTGTTTGGTTTCCTTCATTTGTTTTCGCAAACGCGTGTTGGTAAACGGCTCATTTCCATGAAAGCGTATTTTTTTCAAATTGACCTTACGCCCTTCATCAATTTTGAATGTCAATGGAAGATGCCCCTCATCATCGGGCGTCTCCACCTCAACATCTGCCGCCGCCAACAAGTACCCCTTCTCGTGATACAATTCTAAAAGTTTGACGACAGAACGTTTCTTTTCTTGGGGCTTGATCAACTGCCCTTCAATCAACCCCAACTCACGCTTTAATTTCTTATCGTTGAACGCTCCGTTGCCTTCAAATTTCACCTTGCCTAAACGAGGATACTCCACCACCACAATCTCAACAGCGATCCCCCCCACAACATCTGTATCAACGAATATCTTCACATCCCCAAACAAACCCATCTTAAACAGATTTCGAATGGCACGCCCCGCATCCTCACTCCCCAAGCGCTGTCCTGCATAAAGTCCGCTTTGGTCTTGAATAAGTGAGGCTTCGGCAAATGAATTACCACGTACTCGAATTTCTTTGATCACATGCTCAGTCACTTGTGCACGGACACCAAATGTCTGGAGCAAACACACCACCAACACAACAAAAAATCGTTTCATAGTTCCCTTCATTAACAAAACAAACCTCCAGGATGAGACCCCTCCCTGAACAGGTTTTTCAATGTCTTTACAGCTGCTATATCGTCAACGCTTGGTCATCTTGAATGGTTCCGCTCGTACGGCAAACGGCCCGGACGCTCGTCCGGGCCAGCCTGTTCATGTACTCCGTGCCCCAGACGCCACACTACACTTTTTTGCTATCAACCACTTCTTCTTCGTCAACTGCATCTTCATTGCTATTGGCATCGATAAACTGAAGACTATCGCCCTTTTTACTGACACGCACCTGGCTGCCTTCACCAAACCGCCCCATTAAAATGTCTTCGGCCATAGGATCTTCAATCAACTTTTGAATGGTGCGTTTCAAGTGGCGTGCACCATACGTTGGGTCATATCCTTTTTCGGCCAATAGCGTTTTGGCGCCAGGCGTTAAACTCACCTCAATGCCCCGCTCACGTACACGCTCAAGAATCACTGCCAGTTCAATATCTACAATTTGGATAATTTCTTTACGTTCGAGCGGGTTAAACACAACAACCTCATCCAACCGGTTGATAAACTCGGGATTGAACGTTTTCTTCAATTCATCACCAATGGTCTCTTCCATCTTTTCACGGATAGATTTTTTATCGGCACGGCCAAATCCCAAACCACCCGCTTTGTTAAGGTCTCTGGTACCTAAGTTGGAAGTCATAATCAAAATGGTATTTTTGAAATTCACTTTGCGCCCAAAACTATCGGTCAAACGTCCTTCGTCTAAAACCTGAAGCAACAAATTGAAAACATCTGGATGTGCCTTCTCTACCTCATCAAGCAACACCACCGAATAAGGGCGACGACGCACTTTTTCGGTCAACTGCCCCCCTTCATCATACCCCACATACCCAGGAGGCGCCCCCACCAAACGTGACACAGCAAATTTTTCCATATACTCCGACATATCTACAGTGATCAAGGAATCATCATCATTAAATAAATATTTGGCCAACGCTTGGGCCAAATATGTTTTCCCAATTCCCGTGGGGCCAAGAAACAAAAATGTACCAATAGGCCGATTGGGGTCTTTGAGGCCCGCACGCGTTCGGCGAATAGAACGCGAAACCGTAGAAACGGCCTCTTCTTGTCCTATCACTTGTGCTTGGAGTTCTAGCTCCATTTTGACCAACTTCTCGGTCTCGGCCTGCGCCAAACGAAATACGGGAATCCCCGTCATACTTGAAATAACTTCGGCAATATGTTCTTCATTAACCTCGACCACGTCATCTTTTACCTGTTGTTCCCAATCAAGCCGACGTTCATCGAGCTTGTTTTTTAAGGCACGCTCTTGATCGCGTAACTTGGCAGCCTCTTCAAACTGTTGATTTTCTGCCGCCGCATCCTTTGAGAGCGTAACCTCATCAATTTCGGTCTCAAGGGTCTTAATTTCTTCTGGAGGATTCAACCGAGAAAGCCGCAACCGCGAACCCGTCTCGTCAATGACATCAATGGCCTTATCGGGAAGGTGTCGGTCGCTAATGTACCGATCTGCCATACGCGCAGCTGCCACGATGGCCTGATCTGTAAAAGCAACTTTGTGATGTGCTTCGTAACGGCCCTTAAGCCCTTTTAAAATCTCGATGGTCTCATCAATGGAAGGTGCATCGACAACAATGGTTTGAAAACGACGTTCGAGTGCACCGTCTTTTTCAATATATTTGCGATATTCATCTATTGTTGTCGCACCAATACATTGCAATTCACCACGCGATAAAGCAGGTTTAAACATATTTGATGCATCTAATGTGCCTTCTGCACTGCCAGCACCAACAATGGTATGTAACTCATCAATAAAAATGATCACATCTGGACTTTGTTGTAATTCATTCATCACCGCTTTGATGCGTTCCTCAAACTGGCCACGATACTTCGTGCCTGCTACGATGCCGCCCATATCTAAAGTAACAACACGCCGATCTAGTAAGATTTGAGGCACACGCCGATCTACAATACGCTGGGCCAAACCTTCAACAATTTGCGTTTTGCCCACACCGGGATCCCCTACCAGCACCGGATTGTTCTTTTTATACCGGCTCAGAACCTGCGACACCCGCTCGATTTCTTGATCGCGCCCAATTGTTGGATCCAGCTTGCCTTGTCGCGCAAGCTCGGTCAAATCGCGGCCAAAATGATCGAGGAATGGCGTTTTGCTCTTCTTCTTGTCACGTTTACCTGAAGGTTTTCCTTGCAAAACGGCAATCACCTCCTCTTTGGCGGTCTTGTGATCTACTCCGAAAGCAGCCAAAATTTGCGCAGCAACCCCGTCTTTGTCTTTAAGCAAAGCCAACAACAAATGGCTGGTACGCACATACTGGCTCTTCATCTCTTTGGCTTCATTGGCAGCGATTTCAAGAATTTGCTTTGCGCGAGGTGTGAAAGGCACTTCGCCCATTGTCATCGAGCTGCCCGAAGACGACACATAATCATCAATGGATTGCTTGATATTTTCCAAGTTCAAACCCAAGTTCCCCAACACCTGGGTCGCAGTTCCTTTTCCTTCGCGAATAATACCCAACAGCAAATGTTCGGTGCCAATATAATTGTGCCCCAAACGTGCCGCTTCTTCGCGTGCCAATTGCATAACCCGCTTTACCCTATCTGAAAACATATTGTTCATTCCAACACTCCTCTTGCCAGCCCATGGTTATACAGACGGCACCAATTTTTGCCGAACCCAATCAGCACGGAATATATCTCTTTCAGCAGCTTCTAATTGTTTACCCATCAAAAATTGCAAATGCGAAGGTTGCGTTTCAACCATCAATTCATTCAGCGTCTGTAGAGACACCTGATGAACCAGTTTAAGGCTTACCCCCAACCGCACCGCCGATGCAAGATTCATAAATTCTTGGGAGGTCAACAATCTGGCATGTTGCAAAATGCCCCAAGCCCGCCAGATTTTGTCTTCGATCTTTGATCTCACGCTACTCAGTAGTGTCTCACGTGCATTTTCTTCACAAGCGACCAGTTGCGCTACAGCCTGGTTCAACATATCCAACAAAGCCTGTTCTGACCGACCAAGTGTAATCTGATTGGACACCTGAAACATATTGCCCAACGCGTCTGTTCCTTCGCCAAACAACCCACGCACGGCAAAGCCCATCTGTGTGATGCCACGAACCACAGCATCCATCTCTTGGGTGAGAAC
The DNA here is from genome assembly GCA_047619225.1 of Candidatus Latescibacterota bacterium. GTDB lineage: Bacteria > Latescibacterota > UBA2968 > UBA2968 > UBA2968 > JABIFK01. The sequence goes on along the minus strand of JBLHJX010000007.1, from coordinate 18,949 downwards.
CAGTCCGGGCAAATGAATGAGTACCGAAGCACGCAACCCCGTGCCCGTGTTGCTCGGGCACGCAGTCAAATACCCCCAAGCATCCTGAAAAGCAAAACGTAAAGAGTTGGCAAACACACATTGAAGCTCAGAAATAGCATGCCAAGCCTTTTGAGGCTGCAAGCCCGAAAGAATAGCTTGAAACCGCAAGTGATCTTCTTCATTGACCATCACACTCAAACACCCAGCCCGCCCAACCAATACCCCTCGTGCCCCATTGCGCTTAATCATAGCAGGGCTGATCACATGCCGTTCGACCAATACTTGCTGTTGTAGTAAACTGAGATCATCTGCTGCAAAAAAAGCCAAGTGCCGAGTTTGTTCATGCTGTGTTCCAGCAGCTAAAACAGCCTGTACCAACTGTTGTTGGTGTGCCTCACTGGCCCGATTCGGAAACGGCAAATCGCTCAAATTTCGCGCCAATCGCACCCGAGTGCTCACAACAATAGCAGACTGTTCACCAGATGCATCTAACCACGAAACGGGCAATCGAGCAAAATCTTCAAACGTCATAACGTTGTATTTTTGATAGTCAAAATGTGGTCGCGAATGTCTCGGGCTTCTTCGTAGGCTTCACGCGAAACAGCATCTCGAAGTTGGGCTTCTAAATCAGCCAAGGTTCCTTGTTTTGGAACATCGACCAAACAATGCTGTGTGGCTCCGTGCAACCGCTTGAAAATGTCCGTTAACTCACTCGCAAATGCAGGATAGCATCCTGCGCAACCCAGCAAACCACTTTTTTGAAATTCAGCAAAGGTTTGACCACATTGCGAACAAATAAGAGACACATTCATAACACCCATCTTAAGCGACAATGCAACCGTCTGCCATGCGCACCACACGGTCTGCGCGTTTGGACAATGCGGCATCATGCGTGGCAATAACAAACGTTTGACCCCGCGAACGGGCCAATTCCCATATCAGCGCGTGTAACTCGGAACTTCGCCCAGCATCTAAATTACCCGATGGTTCATCGGCAAAAACCGTCTTCGGATGTGAAACAAGGGCACGTGCAACAGCCACCCGTTGTGCTTCACCACCAGACAACTCTGCGGGCAAATGATCGAAGCGTTTTCCCAACCCAACGGAGGCCAACAACGCCTGAGCGGGTTCCCTTGCTTCGTTGTGTGAAACCCCAGCAATTAACAACGGCATCATCACATTTTCAAGGGCTGTAAAATCACCCAACAGATGATGAAATTGGAAGACAAACCCAACATGTTGATTGCGAAAGTGTGCCCGATCAGCATCCGACAAGGCAAAAACATCAACGCCGTCGATGAACACTTGGCCTGACGAGGGAAAGTCTAACCCACCTAAAATATGCAAAAGTGTACTTTTGCCAACCCCCGAAGGCCCGATCACCGCTACTATTTCACCTTTTTCAACGTCAAAATCAATACCCCGGAGTACATCAACTTGCCCATCGCCCGTGGGGTAGGCCTTGTAAATCTGTGTGGCCTTTAACAACGCTTAGCCCTCACTGCCATCTTCGGGACGCATATGAGGAAACAAAATCACATCGCGAATGGAGGGCGAATCGGTCATGAGCATCACCATGCGACCAATGCCCACACCCAATCCTCCAGTTGGCGGCATACCATATTCCATTGCGCGCAGGTAATCTTCATCCAAAACCTGGGCCTCATCATCGCCCTTATCGCGCAATGTCATTTGGTGCTCAAAACGCTGCCGCTGGTCAATGGGATCGTTCAATTCAGAAAACGCATTGCCGGCTTCCCACCCATTAATAAAAATCTCGAACCTTTCGGTCAGGTCAGGATTGTCGCGGTGCCTTTTGGCCAACGGAGAAACTGCTAAGGGGTAATCTGTAATAAAAGTGGGTTGAATGAGTTTGGGCTCAACACACAACTCAAACAGTTCATTAATTAATATACCTCGTTCTGTACCAGGATCCAATTCTGAACCCAACTGCTTGCAAGCAACCACCAAATCGGCATCGGAGGCCTGGGCCACATCAATATCGCCATATTGGGCAATGGCTTCAACCATTGGGATTCGCGGCCAGGGGGGCGACAAATCGATCTGCTGGCCTTGATAACTTAATACGGGTGAACCGGTGACTTGTGTCGCGACTTCGGCATACATCGTTTCGGCCAAAGCCATCATACCGTGATAATCGGCATAGGCTTGATATACTTCCAGCATAGAAAATTCGGGATTGTGTGTGCGGTCAATCCCTTCATTGCGAAAATCTTTGCCAATTTCATAAACACGTTCTAAACCACCGACAATCAACCTTTTGAGATACAACTCGTCAGAAATGCGCAAAAAGAGTTGCATATCTAACACATTATGATGGGTTACAAAGGGCCTGGCAGATGCCCCACCATACTGGGCCTGCAAAACAGGTGTTTCCACCTCTAAAAAATCACGCGCATCTAAAAATGCCCGCACAGCCGACACAATGGCACTGCGCTTGCGAAATACGGCTTGTACATCTGCATTCAATGCCAAATCCAAATATCGGCGACGATAACGCAATTCTTTATCACTAAACGCATCGTGGACAATGCGTTCGCCATCTTTTATTTCTTCTTTGGGAACAGGCAAAGGCCGCACAGATTTGGATAATAAAATTAAGCTTGTAACATGAATAGAAATTTGCCCCATACGGGTCTTAAATACGGAACCACGCACACCAATAAAGTCACCAATATCCAACAATTTCCACAACTCAAATGCTTCTGGACCCACCAGGTCTAGTTTCACATAAATTTGAATACGCCCCTTGCTATCGAGCAAATCGGCGAAAGCTGCCTTGCCATGTCCTCGCACAACCATCAAACGGCCAGCAACAGCAACATCGTCTTCAGAAGCTTCCAATGCTTCAAACTGAGTAACGACATCTTCCGAATGGTGGGTCACGTCAAACGAATAAGGATAGGGTGTATGCCCTAAGGCTCGAATAGCGTCTAATTTTTGCATACGCTGTGCGATAAGTTGCGACTCTGGCGCGTGTCCCTCGTCCTGATTCAAAACCAATACCTCCCACCCCAAAAAAAGATGCAATGAAACCAAATCATCCAATCAATATAGGCAATTTTTCACCCTTTAAATCTTATGGGTCACCACTGTCTAAATTGCTGTTTTTTTCAATGTTAAACCGTCTTTAAACTATAACCAATATGTAAGTTCAAGTCAAGCACCGTGCATTGGCAGATTACCGCTGTCCTGCTTGGCTTAAAAATGTATGGATAAAGGCATCTATATCACCATCCATAACCCCTTGTACATCTGAAGATTCAAAACCTGTGCGTGCATCTTTCACCATTTGATAGGGCTGAAAGACATAGTTCCGGATTTGACTGCCCCATTCAATACTTTTCTTTACACTTTCACGCTCGGCTTTTTTCTTGTCTTCAATATCTTTGAGATGCTGATACAATCGTGCTTTCAGAATTTTCATAGCGGTATTGCGATTCTTAAGCTGTGAACGCTCATTTTGGCATTGTACAACAATACCCGTTGGCATATGGGTAATGCGCACAGCAGAATCTGTTTTGTTCACATGCTGCCCACCAGCCCCTCCCGCACGATAGGTATCCACCTTCAAATCATCTGTATCAATTTCCACTTCTATATCGCCATCCGCGTCGGGATAAACAAACACCGAAGCAAAAGAGGTGTGGCGCCGACTATTGGAATCAAACGGCGAAATGCGAACCAAACGATGCACGCCAGATTCAGATTTCAAATACCCAAATGCATACTCTCCCGTCACCTCTATTGTGGCACTCTTAATTCCTGCGGTCTCTGCGGGCAAGACTTCCAATACATTTACCTCAAACCCTCGTCGCTCTGCCCATCGCGTATACATACGCATCAACATTTGTGCCCAATCGGCCGCTTCGGTACCACCAGCACCCGGATGAATAGTCAAAATAGCATCGTGGCGATCTTCGCGGTTGCCCAACATCCGGCGCAATTCAAAATCGGCCAACGCCTTCGCACAACCACTTATTTCTCGGCCCACCTCACTCAAAGCATCCGCATCGTTTTCTTCGTGGGCTAATTCGTATAATACCTCCAAATCGCTTAGACGTTCTTCAAGCGATCCCCATCCATCAACCCACCGCTTTTCCACATTGACAGCATCAATGGTTTTCTGTGCAGTCTCTTGATCATTCCAAAAACTGGGTGCTTCCATCACTTTTTCATACTGAGCAATCTTCTCACGTCGGGCATCTAAGTCAAAGATACCTCCCAAGCGTATCTACCCGCTCCCGAAAATCTGCCAAAGCGTCTTGTACTTCACGCCCTTGAAGATCACCGTCCATACGAAACCCCTTTCAAACAACAAAAGGGAAGACACGTAGCCTTCCCCTAAAACCAAAAAAACAAAAGAGAACATCTACCACACAAAAGTCCCAAACGTTTACCACAACAGATATGCTACCGCAAATCTATTTCCTCGACATTGTTGGGAATTTGAAACGAGAATTTATCTTCAGAAATTTCTTTATCTATCTCTAAGTTGGACAACTCAAAAGTCGTTATATCGTCGTGTAAACTGTAATATTTGACCTGACGAACAACCCACATGCGTTTATCAATCCACAATCGAATGCGGTGAATATACGTGTCTTCCAGTAAAGCTGTCAATTCCACAATGTAGCAATTCTTGCCATCGGTCTTTGCATCACTCACATAAGTAGGAGAATAACTTTCGGCATAGCCTCCTAACAAAATCAAATCGAACAATAATTTCTCATAGCTCTTGTCTTTTTCAACTGTATTATAATCACTGATTAAAACTTGTTCATTTGCAGGAGCATAATTCCACGCGGTTTCACCATCAGTAACCACGATCTGGCCTTTGGTCTCAAAACGAAAACGCTTGGGTCGTTGCACATACAAATGTCCATCAATTTCACTCTTTTGATCCATAATTTGCCAATAATGTTTTCGAACAAAGCGGGCCGAGAGCGTCTTCAAGTTCTCAAACTTATTCTGGAGTCGATCGACAATATCGGCCCCGCGTTCATCAGCCAAAGCTGGTGCAACAGCACTTAGGCAACACAAACAGATCAGACAATATGTTGAAAGTTTGGAAATCATAATAAAGTCTCAGGTTACACGTCTCAAGTCACAGATCTTCAAAGCCGATTGCCGATTCTAATCTTGACCTGCGATTGTTTCTCAAATTGCTTTGGCTCTTTAAGCTTCGAGCTCTTCCAACTGCTCCAAATAATCTTCGCCCACCAATATTTCTCGGCCTTTGCTCGATCCATCAGAAGGACCTACAATACCTGCAGCTTCCAACTCGTCTACCAAACGGGCAGCGCGCGAGTAACCCACCTTCATACGCCGTTGCAACAAGGAAGCCGAACCTTGTTGGTTTGTTACTACCAAACGAAGCGCTTCTTCAAATCGCTCATCGCGATCACCACTGCCAATGGCCACATCGCTTTGCACATCCCCAAACTCTACAGTTTCCAGTTCGACATGCTGTAGGCGAATCCATTCGACAATGGCATCGGTTTCGTCAGGAGAAATCAATGCGCCATGGATACGCAAAGGTTCGGGTCTTCCAGGGGGCAAAAACAACATATCCCCATATCCTAAGAGCTTTTCGGCACCATTGCCATCAATAATGGTTCGCGAATCAACCTTAGAAGCAACACGAAACGCAATTCGAGTTGGAAAATTCGCTTTGATGGTACCTGTAATTACATTTACAGAGGGTCTTTGCGTGGCCAAAATGAGATGAATGCCTACCGCACGGGCCATTTGCGCCAACCTGGCCAATGAATCTTCAATATCGGCAGGGGCCGTCATCATCAAATCGGCCAACTCATCTATGATCACGACAATATAAGGAAGGCGCTCGGGAATCTCTTCATCTGCACCGGACTCTTTGCGCAACCGATCCATCTTCACATTGAAATCAGTGATATTCCGTGCATTGTACTGCGACATGGTGCGATAGCGGTGTTCCATTTCAGAAACCGCCCATTTCAGCGCACCAGATGCCATTTTTGGATCAATCACCACAGGGGCCAACAAATGGGGAATATCATTATAAATAGACAATTCCACCATCTTGGGGTCGACCATAATAAAACGCACTTCCTCAGGCGTACAGCGCACCAAAATACTTGCAATGAGGGTGTTTATGCACACTGACTTACCTGCACCCGTCGCCCCAGCGATAAGCAGGTGAGGCATCTTCGCCAAATCGGCACAATAAGGTTCGCCTGACGATGTCTTACCCAAAACCACCATCAGTTTAGAATCGGACTGTCTAAAGGCTTTTGACTTCAAAATATCTTTAATGTAAACGGTCGATGGTGCCGAGTTAGGCACTTCAATACCTACGACAGCTTTGCCAGGAATTGGTGCTTGAATACGAATGCTTCGCGCCTTCATGACCAAAGCCAAATCATCGGCCAAAGCAACGATTCGGTTCACCTTCACCCCTGGTGGAGGTTCTACTTCATACGTCGTTATCACCGGTCCTGGATTAACCTGAACAACCTTACCCTTAATACTGAAACTGCTCAAACTCTCTTCTAAGGTCTGGGCACCATCTAATAAGGTTTCGCGATCTAATTTTTCATCAACAACAGGTGCATCTGTGAAGAAATCTAAACCGGGCAATGTATATTTTGATGAACGCCCTGTTGGTTTTATCTTTTTGGGTTTTGTTTTCTGTGGCACGGGCGCAGGTGGCGGCAAATCGGCGGCTTTTTCGACAATGGCAACATCGGGCAACGCCGTTTGCTGCACATCCTCCAACATTTTGGGCTCAAATTCGGGCACCGGTAACGCGGGCTCTGAAATGTCGGGCATCGTCACATATTCATCTTCTTCATCTTCTTCATCGCCGTCATATTCAACCTGTGGAACAATCTGAGCCTCAAAAGCCTCGACAGGAATGGGTTCTTCAAATGTCTCTTCCTCTTCTTCTTCCCAATCCTCGCCATCCTCCTCTTCTGCCTCAATGGCCAACTTGCGTTCCGCTTCTGCCATTTTTTCTGCCAATCGTTCAGCTCGTTTTTGTGCTCGCAGCGCTTTCGTTTTGGCCCGCGAATCACGCATTTTTTCAAACCAACTTTTCAAACCTTCTGTACCGTTATGCCAGATTCGCGCAATTTGATCCCCGACCTGACGAGCAACTTGAGCCAACCACTCTGGAATACGCCCAAATGGAATTTCTGTGGCCACCATCAACAAAACAATCAACGCCGCTCCCAAAGCGATATAAGCACCAACCCGCCCCAAGTAGGGCACCAAAAATGATGCTGACAGCGTGACGCCCAACCAACCACCCAACTTCCAAGCCAAATAGGTACGACCACGTGAAGGCACACCCGTTGCCCCACAATACAGTATCATAAGCGCAAACAGGGTTGCGCTTCGAACAATTAAGGGTTGAACGCTATCCAAACGAAAACGGTTCCACCCCCACAGCAATACCAACGCCGTGAGCACATGAGCACCATAACCCACACCAAATAACAGATAGTAGGATAAATGGGCCCCGAACCAACCTACCATATTTTCTGCCAACCCGGGTGGGCGGCTCGAATTGGGAGGGTCTTCGGGTGAATATGACAACAAACTCACGGCCATAAGCAGGGCCAATGCCATCAACAAAACACCCAAAATCTGTGTGGGCAACTCGGACTTTTTGACAGAACCTTCAGATGAGGCCTTCGATGACCGCTTCATGGCACATCCTTATCATCGAAGGGGAGATAGAAATGGGGAACAGCAACAACACCAACACGGGGAACGTGTAGGATGACACAAAAATGCACAACACAATAGTGTAAGATCAATCAAGCAAACAATCAAATGACTTCTTTTTTCAAAAATCAGTTCGTGGCCTAAGAGCGGGCTTAGGTATCGGTCGAGACACTGTGAATTTTAAAAATATGCCTTAATCTTCAATTGCTTATCCCGCGAGCCCAAACCACAGAGATTTTTGATTGGAACACCTGTCCATCGGAAGAACGGGCTTCTAAATATAAGACAAAAACACCAGGTTTGAGAAATTGTTGATGATCGCTACGTCCATCCCACACAATTTCTCGCACAGAACCTCCCTCATCTGCATCCAGTAAGGACCTTACTTTTCGCCCCAATCGGTCAAAAATCCATAAATTGACGTGGGCGCGGGGCACCGGCAATCGATAGGTAATGCGGGTTTCTGTCTCAAAGGGATTTGGGTCTGCCACAAGGTTAAGCGCATCTACATCTACAGCCAACACACTGTTGGGCTGTCCGGGTGTTGATCCTTTGGTACTGCCCAGCCAATTGGCCAAATCGGTTCCCGAAGCCAATGCATCAATGCGTTCTAAACTTACCCCCATCGAAGCTGGGGGATATGCCACACTATCGACCAAAGCACCCGTCACATCCCGTAGAACCAATACATCCCCGCCATTGTTCAACTGCGGCCAGCGTGAAAGCGCCAATGCCTCTGCTTCCCCACCAGTCTGAGACAAAACGACCAGACCACGCCCCAAAATCTCACCCATCACAACAACACCTTCAGTACGGGCATCTTCCAATCGCCACCCACGTAAATCAATGGGATCATTTCCCACATTCAACAACTCAACCCACTCACCACCCAAATTTGGCACCGCCATTACTTCATTAATCACAACGTGTCCGGGCGCATACCCCACCAACACAACCCACTTTGCAATCTGATTGTGCGAATCTTCATCACCAACCAACATCCCCTCGGCAACCACCTCATACACACCGCCTGGCATAGCGCCTATATCAACGAGCAATCGCGTTGAATCACCTACCGCTAAAAACCCACTTTCCAAGGTCATCGCATTAATCAAACCATCTACATGCACTTGAAATTGCGCCACGGGTTCACGCCCCACATTGACCACCAGAAGTTCCAACACATCGTTTTGCGTCCACGGCACAAAAACCGAATCGACCACAGCACGCAAAGCAATATCAACAGGCTTCACACTCACACTATTCACACGACCGGGTGTGCCTCCTTCCCACTTTGCATCCACCCAATTCGCCACAGCATCATCACCCAGCGCATCAACCTTCTCTTCTGAGGTCCCCGGTGTGTTCGGTGCCCGATACATCATCGTCGCCACGGTATCCCCACCCGCAGAAATGAGTACCACCCGCTCATCAAACGAATTATGCAGCCCACCATTTCCGAAAGTTGGCCCATCAATTGTCAAAATCAGCGCATCAACCGGTAATGGATCATAAAGTGTAGACCGATCAAAATAGTCAATATCCAGCACAAGCGCATACATTCCTGGCCCAAGGATCACGCCCTTGTTTTTACCGACAATACCATCTGTATCATCCCCATCACCTATGCGCCACCCCGTCAAATCAACCGCCACATCACCCGCATTATAAAGCTCGATGTACTCGTCAAAAAACTCGCTACCTGCCGGATCAAACATCACCTCATTGATCACGACTTGAGCATGCAGGTTGCCCAACCCAATACACAAAAACCCCCAAAGAACAACCATGACGCGAAAAATGACGACTTGACGGTGGTTTTCATTGTCCATTATCAATTGTCCCCTAAACCATCCCACGTCGCCGTCTCACTGCCCACTCAACACCAAAGAAGCCTATCAGCAAAAACAAGGGCCACTGCTGCCCCCACAAACGCCCTTGATAGGTCACCTCAATCGGCTCAGGGGCAAAATCCAAACCTCTCAAAACATCACTCAGTTCATCGGGCTTCACGAACTTGCCACCACTTACCGTAGCCACGGCAGTAAGTAACTCGGCATTCATTCGTACCGTTTCATACTCCAAACTGTATCGGTCTACCGTAAACTGACCTGTTGTTTGGCCCACATCAACCCCAGCGTGAGACGCCTGCACCTGAAAAGTATAATCACCCTGCGCAAAACCGCCTAAAACACCTGTATATCGCCCCTTACCTGCATCGCGCAAAACCACTTGTCGCGTGCCTAGGCTATCGGATGCAGCAACCACCACTCGGGCACCAGAAAGAGGTTCTAGTAAGCCATCAAATACTTGAGCATGCACCGAAACGGGTTCGCCACTGCGATAGGTCGGTTTATCCACCACCACTTTGATACGAGACGCATCTTCGGGGGTCACCAACCAACGCACCACATTCTTCCAAAACGCTTGGGACACCACGTCACTCTTGCCAATGCCCCACATCATCAGGCCGTGCCGCCAAAACGTGCGAAAACCGATGGCCATAGATTTACCCCGTTCAACGGGCATCACAGCCATCACAGGCATCGGTTTGCCATTCACACGTTCGGTCTCATGAACGGCCAAAACTGTGGCCAAAGGGGCCGCTCCTAAAACGCGGTTATAAGCCAACAAAGGAGGCAAGGCGGCCCAAGCGGTTTCATCGGCCAAAGGATCATCGGACACTCTTAAAATAGGATGTCGGCGAACTGCTTCTGGTAAAACAAGCGGACACAATGCCTCTTGATAGGTCAATTCGGCACGAGAGAAACGCCACGGCAATACCTCTGCAAGTGCAGAAACAGCATAGGTTCCCTCAAATGCAGACACACCACCGATGGCCAACAATCCTCCCCCTGCCTTGACAAAAGTCACCAATCGTTGTTCTCCATCTCCAGCAAGCGTGGCCAACGCAACATCTAAAAGCACCACCACATCATATAGCGTCACCTGCCGCAAGGTGCGCAGAACTTGTCCTGCCCATTCACTCTGCCCCTCATTAACCACGACATCTAATTCTAAATTCTCATCAGACGACCACAGACGACGTAAATAGGCGAAGTCCGCACTCGGTTTACCTGCAAGCACCAACAACCGCACGCGGCTTTCCAAAACTTCTGTGGCAACCACAACCGTATTATTTTCGACGGTGGGTTCACCAGCCTGAGGCGCAATTCCCACATGGTAAGCGTGCCGACCGGCCAGCTCGGGCAGAATATCAAAGGTTAAAGATTGCTCGCCATCACGCAAAGAGACGACTTGCGATGCCACCTCAAGCCCATCTTCATACACCACCACGCGTTCTTGAATGCCATCATAACCCGATGCGCGAAAACGAACGGCCAAAGATAGCGTTCGCCCCAAATAACCCAATCGATCCATCACGCCCGACACCATCGCCACATCTTTGGGCGACACCGGATCACCTACACCCACAGTAAACACGGGCACACCCAAATCTGCCGCTGCGCGTTCGGACCTCCCACCTTGGTTTTGGCCCCCATCGGAAAACACCACCACAGCCCCCAAACCCTGCCCAACCATGTCCTCACGCAACCCATCAAATGCACCAGCCAAATTGGTGGCTTGCCCAGCCCACGTCAATTCATCTGTGCTACCAAATGCCTCCAAAGACTCCGCAAACCGAAAACGCATCACCCGAGCGGTCTCTTGCAACTTGCCAAAGGCATTGTCATCTAACAACTTCAGCACCACACTTTGGCGCGTAACATCTCCATCAGCCATTTGCATGCTCTCACTGTCATCAACCAACACAGCCACAACAGGTTTGCGTGTGGTCTGAAACCGAACGGCCAAAATGGGAGCCATCAACAACACGATGACCAACAACAGGGCTGCAATGCGCAGGCCCAGCAACCAAACCAAACTGCGTGTGCGATAAACCTGAAACGCCAAGTAAATACACACAGGAATCAGCAAACCTAAAAACCACCCATCTAAAAGCGTCAGGTCGAAGTCGCGCATGGCTCACCTTGTCGTTCTCGCCTACCTGGCAAAACCAATCTTGGATTGGCATTCAAATCAAACCCTGAACGCTCACCTTGCCGCATCCTAAAAGACCCCACCGCCGCAATCATAGCCGCATTGTCAGTACACAACTCAGACGGTGGATAATATACCTCTCGCCCTTCCATGCTGGCACGCGCATCTAATTCTGCCCTCAATCGCTGATTTGCCGCGACGCCGCCACTTAACAAAATGCGTTCTGCGCCTGCTGCTTTGGCTGCCTGCAATGTCTTATGCACCAACACATCAACCACCGCATTTTCAAAACTGGCAGCAATATCTGCTTGTCGAGCAACCCGCTCGTCCTCCTCCATATCCCGAATGAGATACAGCACAGAAGTCTTCAAGCCACTAAAACTAAAATCGAAAGAACCGTCGTGCATCAGACCTCTTGGAAAATTGAATGCCTTTTCATCACCCGATTTGGCCAACAAGGATACACGAGGCCCGCCCATGGTCACTTCGCCTTCCTTTAAAAGGCCCATCAACTTGGCCACTTTATCAAACGCCTCACCTGCCGCATCATCCCGAGTGCGTCCCCAAATTTCGTAGACCCCCAACTCGGGCACATAAATCAGCTGTGTATGCCCACCCGATGTCACCAAAGACATAAATGGGGGTCTTAAACCTTCATGGGCCAGCACCCCCGCAAACAAATGCCCTTCAATGTGATGCACGCCCAAAAGTGGCACATTGGAGCCCAAAGCCAATCCTTTGGCCGTTGACACACCCACCAACAAACAGCCCACCAAACCCGGGCCCTGCGTCACTGCAATGCCACCCAAATCGGTCAGTTCCATCCCGGCATTTGAAAGTGCTTCACGAACCACAGGTAAGACCTTGCGCACATGATTGCGCGAAGCCAGCTCGGGCACCACGCCCCCATAGGCACTGTGTTCGGTTTGAGAAAACACCACATTGGACAGAATTTGACCATCGGCAACCACTGCCACAGCCGTCTCGTCGCATGACGTCTCAATACCCAAAACAGGCCGATCCCAGGCCCACCATGAAGTTGTCATAATTTGATATGAATTGGAAAAAAATGTTATTGGGAAAAATCAACACACATAAAAGACACCGGGCGTGTCTGTGTGTTCCAGAAAGAAAACCGGCAGGTGCAGCAACCAAGCATCCGGTTTGAGAAGTTTTACGGTGAAACAGATTTCGGCGAGGGCCTTAAAGGACCCTCGCCGAAACAAATACTACTTGTAGGATTCGGTAATATCCCGACCCATACTGATTTCGCCATTGTCAATGCGCAGATTAAACCCACAATCGGGACTGTTGCACACCCACGCTTTGTATTTTATAGACGCGCCATCACGCCCATAGTCTGACAAAGGCAATAAAATACCGGTATTACACTTCAAACACTGTGGAAACTCTTGCGCCATACAGCCCTCCCCTCCACTGGTCTTTCGACTTACATGCGTAAGCCTGTCACCTGTCAGAGAAACCCCGCCTCGCACACGATCCCTCTCACTCATGCGCAGGGCATACAATGAATGAAAGAGAAAATCACCCTAAAATCATACTGGATTTAAATTTATATAAACTTTTTGGCAAAGTCAAATCGTTTTATTTTATTAATTTAGGTCCCCTTCAGGTTAGATTGACAAATGTGTTTGATTCCCTTATACTTCAGGCCAATTTGAAAATTGGGAAATTCAAAAGAAGAAGAAAGAGCAAATAAAAACAGGGATTTATTTCCGTTTCTTTTCCTCTTCATTCTCTTCATCCCGAAATCTGGGGCTTACCTAATAATGTCCAGCCGACTTCTAATCTATATCGTTTTAGCCATTGTTATCGGTGCACTCTTTGGCGGCCAATTTCCTGTAGAAGCCGGATATGTCGCCTTTTTGGGTACCCTGTTTATGAACGCTTTAAAAATGATAGTGGTACCCTTGGTGGTATCCTCTCTCATTGTAGGCGTGGCCAACTTAGGTGACCTCAGCAAATTAGGGGGCATTGGCCGACGAACCATCATGTATTATATGGCCACCACGGGCTTGTCTGTTATTGTGGGATTGGTTTTGGTCAATATCATCCAACCGGGAGTGGGTATGACAACCGGGGGTGAAACGCACACCAACGCACAGTATCAAGTTGCCAACCTCCAAGTGACCCTCTCAAATGCGGAACTGAGCACAACAACGTATGACAACCGGTATCAAATCATTCTTCAAGATCAAAAAATATCAGGCACAATTGACCCCAGTAAACCCCGTGACAATCATCAGATCAGCGTCAAAAAGTGGGAAAGCGTACAAACTGGCGCAACCGCAACCCCACAAATGAGTGGTACAGGTATTGTTATTGACCTGGCAGTGGCCGATGTTGTGCGTGGTAAAGATCGCTCGATCTTCGATGTATTGGTTGATGTGGTGGTCGGTATGATACCCACCAATGTATTTTCAGCTATGGTCAACACCGAGATCTTGCCCCTTATTGTCTTCTCTCTCCTTTTTGGCGGCGTACTGATCACACTAGGCGACACGGGCAAACCCGTCTTGGCCGTGATCAATGGCATCAATGAAGTCGTTATGAAAATCGTGCACATAGTGGTCACCTTCACACCCATTGGTGTCTTTGGGCTCATAGCTGGTCGCATGAGCATTGTGGGCGGATGGGAAGGCTTCTTGCCCGAACTGATCAAATTGGGTTGGTATGCCAGCACAGTCATTGTGGGCTTGCTTATCCACGGTTTAATCACCTTGCCCATCATTCTTATGGTCTTTGCCAAGCAGAATGTACTCACCTATGCAAGCAACATGCTCACAGCCCTGTCAACAGCCTTCTCGACCTCATCCAGTTCTGCCACGCTCCCTGTCACCCTTGAAGGGGTAGAAAAAAATGGTGTTTCAGAACGCACCGGAAGTTTTGTCCTTCCCTTAGGTGCCACCATCAACATGGATGGCACAGCGCTCTATGAAGCCGTGGCCGCCGTCTTCATTGCCCAAGTCTATGGCATTACCTTAGGCCCCGTTGAACAGGTCATCATCTTCCTCACAGCAACCTTAGCAGCCATTGGCGCTGCCGGTATTCCCCAAGCTGGGTTGGTCACCATGGTCATCGTATTAAAAGCCGTTGGTTTGCCCATAGAAGGCATCACCCTCATCCTCGTGATCGACTGGTTTCTCGACCGCTGTCGTACCACCATCAATGTGTGGGGCGACGCTGTGGGTGCGGCCGTTGTAGAACGGTATGAAACCCAATCTTAAATAGTGTCCTAAAGGTACCTCCCAACCCCTATGAACTATAATCCTGAAAACCCCCTGATTATTCAAAGTGACCTCACGGTCTTACTCGAAGTGATCTCTCCCAAATACGAAGCAGCTCGAAATGAATTGGTGCGCTTTGCTGAGCTTGAAAAAAGCCCAGAGCACATGCACACCTACCGCATTCACCCGCTCTCTCTTTGGAATGCTGCTGCATCTAAAATCACAGCGGATCAAATTCTATCTGTTCTTGAAACCTATAGCAAGTACGAGATTCCTCAGAATGTGGGTGTTGAGATTTGTGAGGCCAT
Organism: Candidatus Latescibacterota bacterium; assembly: GCA_047619225.1. GTDB lineage: Bacteria > Latescibacterota > UBA2968 > UBA2968 > UBA2968 > JABIFK01. The sequence goes on along the minus strand of JBLHJX010000007.1, from coordinate 3,636 downwards.
TGCCCGCTATGGCAAGGTCTTGCTCTCACGTGAAGGGGATGCGTTCATTCTCTCTTCTGATGACGCCCTCATTATCACCGAGGTGTGCCGACACAAAACGGTCAAACCGTATATCGAAGAACAAATCGATGCCAATCGGGTGCGCATCGCGCCACTCTATCGCGGGCACATCAAGCAGGCACTGACGCGCATAGGATATCCCGTTAAAGACACGGCTGGTTATCTGCCAGGTGCAGCACTTGCCATCACCCCACGCGACCCAGCCCTATCGGGCAATTCATTTGTCTTTCGCGACTATCAAATGGAAGCCGCCGATATCTTTCATGCAGGCGGCGGCCCAGATGGTGGCAGTGGTACCATTGTTTTACCATGTGGGGCAGGCAAAACCATTGTGGGCATTGCCGCAATGACCCGCCTACAAACACAAACGCTCATTCTAACAACCAATATCACAGCTTCACGCCAGTGGCGCTCTGAACTGATTGACAAAACCGATCTCACCCTGGATCAAATCGGAGAATATTCGGGTGAAGTAAAAGAAATTAAGCCTGTCACCATTGCCACCTACAATATTCTCACGTGGCGCAAATCACGCGAGGACGATTTTCCTCACTTTGCCATTTTCAACCAAGGCAACTGGGGCCTCATCATTTATGATGAAGTTCACCTCTTGCCAGCACCCGTCTTTCGTTTCACGGCAGAACTTCAATCGCGTCGCCGCTTGGGCCTCACGGCCACACTCGTGCGCGAAGACGGCCTTGAAACCGACGTATTTTCTCTCATTGGTCCCAAACGCTACGACGTGCCCTGGCGTGAGCTTGAAGCCAAAGGCTGGATAGCCACGGCCGAATGCTGCGAAATTCGCCTGCCGCTTCCCCAAGAGTTGCGGTTGGAATATGCGGTGGCCGGTGGCCGAGGAAAATTCCGAATCGCAGCAGAAAACCCAAACAAGCTCCATATCATACGACATCTCTTAGCACAGCACAAAGACGCCCAAGTTCTCGTGATTGGTCAATATATTGACCAAATTGAACACATCGCCAAAGAGCTCAACGCGCCCATTATCATGGGAAAAACACCCAACGAAGAGCGCGGCCAACTCTATGACGAATTTCGACGTGGCGAGCGTAAATTGCTCGTTGTATCTAAAGTAGCCAACTTTGCCATAGACTTGCCCGATGCCAACGTGGCCATTCAAATTTCGGGTACATTTGGCTCGCGCCAAGAAGAAGCTCAACGTTTGGGTCGTATTTTGCGCCCCAAAAGCGACGGCAGCATCGCCTATTTTTATAGCCTCGTGACACGTGACACGCGCGAACAAGAATTCGCGCGCAACCGCCAAACCTTTTTGACCGAACAAGGGTATCGCTATATTATAAGAGATGCCCAAGAAATGTTCGAAGAGTCGGAAGTTGAACACCCCGTCTAAATCGGCAAGAGAGCAAGGGAGCAAGAGAGCCGAGAGGATACCCTCCAGTTCCCCTGCCCTCCTACTCAGGCGCAGTCTCTTGGAAATTACTCGCCCAATCAACTGCGCCATCACGTTTCTGTCCGTCCTCCTGGGCGGATGGCTTGGCACCCTAGCACTCACACATCACTTGCTTCTCGCCGCACTCTCGGCAGCCCTCATCACAGGGGGTGGCAATGTGCTCAATGACTTGTGTGGTGTGGCAGAAGACCGCATTAACAAACCCCAACGCCCCTTACCCTCGGGCCGCCTATCCCACACATCTGCAACAATCCTCACCAGCTTATTGCTGTTGAGTGGCCTTATCATCGGTTTTTCTCTACCGTCTCCTGCCCCCATTATTGTATGCATTGCAGTGATTGGCCTCGCCTTATATAACTTTTGGCTCAAACGCGTGCCATTGCTCGGAAATCTCGTTGTCAGTGCTTTGGGCGGCCTTGCGTTTCTCTATGGTGGGTTTGCTGTGCACGCATACCAACCTGCACGCTGGCCAGCTCTATTTGCCACACTCTTTCATTTGGGTCGTGAGATTCTCAAAGACTTAGAAGACATCACGGGCGACCAAGTTCTCTCTGGCAGCACCATCCCACTTTCTTGGGGCAGGCCCGTCGCCCGCGCCATCATCACAGCCATCTTCTCAACCCTCATCCTACTCACCCCCCTACCCGCCATCATCGACATCTACGGTACACCCTATTTTATTTTGGTCAGCATCCTCAACATCTTGCTCATTTATGTGCTCATCCGCCTCCTAAGAGAAGATACCCCTGCAACACTATCTCATCTCAACCACTTGCTCAAAGCAAGCATGATTTTAGGCCTCTGTGCTTTCTTTTTTGACCGCCTCTAAACTTGACATCCACCGATAGATCAGCTATACTAAGAGGCAGAAATACAGCCGGTTTACCGCACAATAAAGGAGACGACCATGATCAGCATAAAAACAGCCATTGTCGCAGGGACTGTGGTTATTGTCGGATTTGCAGCTTATGCATCCGGAGCTTTCTGCACTGTAGATATAGCACAAAATAATGCCACCCAAACCACCCTCACCTCTGGGGGTAGCCAATCGTGTTGTGCGGGTGAAGCAAGCGCTCAAAAAACCGTTGCCCACAACGCGCTCTTTACGCCAACCGTACAAGCAACCGCTCTCGCAGGTGGCATCTGCCCTGCCCAAGCAAAACAAACAGCTGCGTGCGGTACACAAACAACCATCGAAACGGCTGCATTGACCACCCAAGGCAACTCTTGCTGTGCCGCAGAAGGGGTCAAAACCACCACATCCAAAACAACGCTTGCAGGTGTCGTTCCCACTGCCACGGCAACAAACTAATTTTTCCTGACACAAAAAATAAAAGCCTGACTACTTTGTTAGTAGCCGGGCTTTTTTGTGTGCTATACCTTGCACTTTACACTTTGAATGTGTATAATACACCCACATTTCTAGGAGGTGCATCTTGCCTAAAATCATTGTCATTGAAGATCAAAAACCCGTTCGGGATTCTATCAGCGAACTGCTATCTCTTATTGGGTGCGAAACACATCTTGTTGGCGATGGCCAAGCTGCGCTTGAGACCCTGCTTGAAGTTCCTTTTGACCTGATTACCCTCGACTTAAATATGCCATCGCTTGATGGTCTCAGCTTGGCAGAAGCACTTTCCTCACAGGAAAACCCCAACCACGACACCCCCATAATCGTGATCTCGGCTTATTTATCAAATGCCACGCTCGACAGCCTCAAGCAGCTCGGCATCCAACATTGGCTTCCCAAACCTTTTGAAGCCGAAGAACTCTTGTCGCTTGTGCGCACAACACTTAATCTCAAAGTATGAATCAAACGACAAACCAACCGAATTTAGAGACCTTATTGATGAATCCCAATGACCAAATCCAAGCACTCGTAAAAGCGCTCAATGTTCACAACCACAAGTACAACGTACTCAATGCACCAACCCTCTCAGATCGTGAGTTTGATCGCCTCATGCACGAACTCATAGACTTAGAAACAAAACATCCTGAACGCCTCCAACCCGACTCCCCCACACAGCGGGTCGGTTCTGACCTCTCCAAAGAGTTTCCCTCCACAGTCCACGAAGTGCCCATGCTGAGCTTGAACAACACCTATTCAGAAGACGAACTGCGCGACTTTGAAGATCGCATTCGCAAAG
>JBLHJX010000006.1:0-49876 GCA_047619225.1 Candidatus Latescibacterota bacterium | reverse complement strand
AACGGGTGATGCAACGGCCTTGGTTAGATATGGAGACAGAGGTTGCATGGTTAAAGAAAATGCGCAAGTTGGTTGGGTTTCGGTATTTGTCTGAGGCCGTTGAACCTTCCAGTACACGTGAATTACCATTTGGCAGTCATGTTCATGCTGTTATAAAAGACGAAGACAAATTGCACCTCTTGACGGCATCTGTTTTGGGTGTTGATGATTTGGCTGTGTATATAACACCCTTTAGAAAAGAAGATCACGAGATTGTGCGGGTGAGACTTCGACATGATTTGTGGTGTATGTTTTGGTCGGTTGGGGGAGAAGAGTATCGCTTTGAGAGTCAAATCCTAAAAGTTGTACCCGCCAAAGAACCCGTGTTGTTGCTGGAACACGGTGATCGTTTGCTTCACGAGCGCGATCATTCGGTTTTGGTCTGTGAGGCGGATATGAACATTGAAATTGGGTGGGCATCGGCGGTGCGTGTGGATGTGATGCCTGTGGATGTGAACGTGTTTGAGGATGTTGAAAAGATTCTAACACTGCCAGCAAACATCAATGCGTGGAGCAGTGTGTGGTTTCGGTTGGATTTTATTGAAGGCATTCAAGTAGAAGATCTGATTCAAATTCATGCGATGGGTGATGCGCCCCCATTTTTGGCGGGTATGGTTGGACAAGTGATGCGAGTGGGGGGACGTGGTATTTCTTGCACGTTGATTGATGTGTCTGAAAAACAACGCGAAGGTTTGGTTCAAGAACTTGTGCGAGGTATTTCGGCAGAGACGTTTATGGAACGGGTGCGGAAGGTGGATTAGAACGTTAGAACGTTGGTTCATTGAAAGTGACGGTTTGATGCGCATTTTTATGGGTTTTGTTTTTTCGGTTTTGTTGGGTGTTTCTCTGTGTTTTGGGCAGGGGCAGACGGTTTTGGATTTGCAATCCTTTAAGGTGGTATCTGTTGGACAAGGTGTTGGGGAAAATGGGCAATCTGTAGGCGTTACATTGACCAATTTGAACCCAAACATCAATGTTTGGTTTTTGGCGGAGATAACAACAGCGGATGGACAGGTTTCGACCTATCATTTGGAAAATCCTTTTCCTCAAAAACAACGCGTAACGCTGGATACTCATTTTGGTGCAGGGCTTGTGTTGGGCAAAACAAACAGGTGCAGTTTGTGGACGGCTTTGCCAGAATTAAGTGCGTTACGAGATGTGTATGTGCCGTTGTGTGATGGGCGTTTGTTTTTGCGCAATGCCACCAAAGGGCACAAAACCTCGAAGGAATGGGCTACGGATTTTTTGAGGCTCTATATTCCTGGGGGTGAGCAAATCACTTCATTTGTGCGGGGTACGCTTTATAAAGATGCGTTTTTGAATACATCGGAATTGGTTGAGGCAAAAACTGGGGGGGACGGTCGTGCCCGCCCCCTTGGGGCACCCGCTCGCCCATTGATTGACGCAAAATATGAGAATCAATATTTAATACCGAGCGCGTTGGGCATTGATGTGGTTTTTGAAGTCGAAAATCGGATGCTGGCAGGGCGGTGGTATCCTGTGCGCGATATGCCGGGCGTTTTTGTCAGTGCCATACAACCCAAATTGGTCGCTGACTCTGTTGTTTTGGCGCAGAAGAATTTGGTAAAACCTTTGGACGACGTGGAAGCGGGGGCATTGTGTTATTTGGTGGCATTTGACTTGGCACAGTTCGATTTGCGCTTTGCAATGGGCACAGAACACCCTCAGGTGAATTGGTCTGATCGGATCATGCCTCAAATGCGCGATGCAAAGTTGCCTGGCCCAGATGGCATTGGCACGGTGGCCCCTTTGGTCAATACGGGTCTGATCAACCCCATGTTTTCTGAACGCGTTGCAGGCACATTCACGAGTGGATTTAAGCGGTATCATGGCGCGTTTCGGAGAGGCGCGTTGGCCGAAAAAAACCATGGCAGTCATTATGGGTTTGTTGAAAATGGTGTGGTGATGAGTCGGTTACAACCCGGTTTGGCCACGGCACTTGTGTATGATGATGGCACGGTGGATTTAAAAACATGGTCAGATGCCGATTCGGAAAATTTGAAACATATTTGGTTTGCGCGGCAAAATGGGGTCCCCATTGTGGAATGGGATGCGGCGACGAATGGGACAAAACCTGGCGCTTTGGTGGCATCGTGGTTGGGCAATTGGTCGGGGTCTGTGGATGGCAATTATCGCACCTTACGCGGTAGTTTGGCCCTTCAAGAAAGTGATGGACATCGCTTTTTGATTTATGGCTATTTTTCGGCGGCAACACCTTCGGCGATGGCGCGGGTGTTGCAGGCATATCAATGCAAGTATGCGATGTTGACAGATATGAATGCTTTGGAGCATACGTATTTGGCCTTGTATCCACCCCATAAAGGAGATACGTTTCAAGTTCAGAACTTGATTAAAGGCATGACTGTGTTAGACAAAGTCAATCAGGGGCAGGTGGTGCCACGGTTTGTAGGATATGCAGATAATCGAGATTTCTTTTATTTGTTATTCAAGAACGACACGTCGGCACGTTAAATCGTATCGTTCTTGTGTTTTTGAAAAAGAGGGATTATGAAGATCGGAATGATATTTGCCATTCTTGGTTTGATATGTATAGACTCCGAGGCACAGAAGAACAGTGCGCTGGTGGCTCAAAATGAGGTCTTATTGCAACAGATTCAAACCGTTCATGCTTTGACAGATTCGCAGATGGTATCGATCCGTCGTATTTTTGAACGGTCAGGATATATGGGACAGGGTAATCCCGCGATTACAAAGCACCCGATGACCGCAGAAGCATGTGAAGCCAAGTTGCGTTTGTTAAAGGTGAGTTATGAAAATGCACGGTTTGAAGAAATATGCAAAGCCAAGTATATGGCACCGCTTTACGATCCAAAAACACAGAAACCCGAAGATGCCAAAACGTGTATTGATCAGTTTGAGTTTCCCGACATCCCGTGTATTTACCCTGTTGTGTGGGTGCGTGCAAAAGAAGCGGCAGAGATTTGTGGGGTTATGGGCAAGCGGTTGTGTGATGCACATGAATGGGAAGGTGGATGTGCGGGGGCTTTGGCGGAACCTGATTATCGGTTTGAATTGGCCGAAAATGTTACGCCCAATGTGGCTGTGCGCAAGATGAAAGAGGCGCACAATGTATGGTACCAGGCCGAAAAGGGGTGGAGCTATGGGCCTGAATATCGCAGGGAAATTTGTGCAACGGGGAGTTTTAAAAGCCCGGATTGTCAAGGTGGAGAATGGGAAAAGTGTGGTTCAAATACGTATCCTGTGGGTGCGTTCCCTGATTGCCAAAGTACGTTGGGGGTGTATGATATTAATGGCAATGCAGCCGAGCATATGAATTTGCCTTTGGCAGAAAGTCAGATGGCCAGCAAGGGAAGCCAAACATTGGGCTATACGGAAATGAAAGGCAGTTGGTTTATTTGGGATACGTATCGGGCGCATGAAGATTGGTGCAGGTGGCGGGCACCTTTTTGGCATGGTAGCAAGGTGATGGACAAAGACAGCCACCACAACTATCATTTGGGATTTCGGTGTTGTAAGACAATTGACAATTGATAATAGACAATGAGGGGCAAACTTTAGGGGTTTGCCCTTATTTTTTTTATGCCCATGAGTGCACGGGGAGAGGGGATGTCTCCTTCGTAGGTTAAAACGGGACCCAGAATGGGGTCTTTGAGTACGTCGAAGATGGATTGGGGATTGCCATTGATCCAAACGGTTTGGTAGATGAGACGGATGCCGTGGCTGTAGTCGGCGTATTCGGCATCGTGAACGGTACTTAAGGGTTGGATGGGGCGGCCATTTTGGCGTTGCCAACCATAAATGGCGATGCGCCCAGGTTTTTGGCGCAGGCGATTGGTGATTACCACATCTTTTTTGTGCCCTGCAATAAGTTCACCCAACTGACAGCCTTCATGTTGACGCTGTGTTTTAATTTTTTGACGATGCATGAGATAGTATTCGCTGGATCGCATTTTGACACCCGGTGGCAAGGGTTCGGGTGTGAGGTGACAGGTGGCTTGTGCATAAATGGCATCGACGATTTTGCGGGTTGGCAATGAAAAACCAAACTCGCGGGCAATGGCTGTGGCCGAAGAATAGGTGAGTGGGATGCGCAAAAAGTTTTCATCTGAACCAATGGCAAGATAGTCGGGCATCACATAGAGGATGGCAACAAGCGTGTCTTGGTTGGCTGGTTTATGGATGAGGCGAACAGGTTGTAGGGTGCGCAAGAATGCGGGTATGTTGCCGCTGCGCAATTCTTTAAGGGCTTCCTTTTGACGTTTGTTTCCAGCCCTCCCCATGGTTTTTGTGGCAAACTGGTAACCCGTGATGGCTTGGGCTGGTCTTTGAGGAATGGGGGTGACAGCAAGGGAGTCGGGTGGGGTTGCCCAAGTTTGTATGGGTAGGTGTAGGGTGATTAACAAAACAATGGTGGTCATTTTATTCATTGAGAGATCCCTAAAGATTGGTGTTTCATCTATGGATGCAAATCGTTCTTTAATGGGTTGAGGAATACCTGCCACGCCAAGTTTTTTGCATAACAACCTACAGGCGGCAAGGTGAAAGATGATAGACCAGCATCTGGGTAGATGTTGGTTTTTTTTAGGTGTGCACCGTATTTGAAAGCAGATGGCTTTCAGATACTACGCAAGTAATATGCCACAGCAATGTTCACGCTTTGGGAGCGATAAGTGGGCCGTTTGCGTGCCAATTTGTCCTCTGCTTGGCGTAAGAGAGACAAATTGGCGAGCGTTGGGTAGGAGGAGAGGGTGGGTTAAAATTTAAAATTCAGCCCAAAGTAACTTTGGTGGTCGGGTATTTAAGTCTTTTTAGGCATTTGTACATGGTTTGTCTGGAATGATTCTGCAGATGTATGATAAGTCTGAAATTGGCATAGAAATTGCGACTGAATGAAATTGAAGGTTTCTCAGTCTACTGTTCACTCACAATGAGATGTCTAACAAAAGAAGGGGAAGTCTCAGCGTTCTTGGATCAGAAGTTTAAAAAGGTCAATTTCATGTTTTAGAAGTACAGCACTGGAAAAATTTAAACTGTTTTTATAAAGCCTTCCCTACTCTTGTTCTGAAATTTTTATGAATGCCCTCCCGTGTTTAAAATTTCGGGCAGAGTCGGTGAAGGCTTTCGAGAGGAAATAAGATGAGTAAAACAAAAAAGCAGAAGTGTCACATTCGTCCTTTGGGTGACCGATTGTTGGTGAATCGTGTGGAAGAAGAAGCGGTAAGACAGAGCGGCATCATCATTCCCGATACGGCCAAAGAGAAACCCTTGCAGGCCAAAGTTGTTGCTGTTGGACAAGGTAAGCGTGGTGAAGATGGTAAACTCATTGCCATGGATGTGGCTGTGGGGCAGATGATTTTGTTTGGCAAATATGCAGGCACCGAAGTGGATTGGGATGGTGTAGAATATCTCATTCTTAAAGAAGGTGAAGTGTTGGGTGTTTTGGTTTAGGAACTGTTCAAGAATAAGTGTTGGGAAGCGACGACGGATGACGGACGATGGACGATGGACGATTAAAAGACATGATTTTCCGTTGTCTGAAAACTGAAAAGTGATTTCTGGGTGGACCCTTATTATCAGTATAAAAAAGGAGTCAGTGTAAAGTGGCTGCAAAAAAAATAGTATTTGGTGCTGAGGCACGTGAGAAGCTGTTGGCGGGCGTGACGCTGTTGAGCAAGGCCGTTAAGGCCACCTTAGGACCACGGGGACGCAATGTTGTGGTTTCAAAAAAGTGGGGATCACCTTCGGTGACCAAAGATGGTGTTTCGGTGGCCAAAGAAATTGATTTGGAAGACCCATTTGAAAACATGGGTGCGCAGATGGTTAAAGAGGTTGCTTCTAAAACGTCTGATGTGGCGGGTGATGGTACAACCACAGCAACGATTTTGGCTGAAGCCATTTATCGGCAAGGTTTGCGCAATGTAACAGCCGGTGCCAACCCCATGGATTTGAAACGGGGCATTGACGCAGCAGTTGTTACGGTGATGGCTGAGTTGAACACGCAAAGCCAAAAGGTGAAAGACCGCAAGTCGATTGCGCAGGTTGGATCGATTTCGGCCAATGGCGATAAAATCATTGGTGAGATTATTGCCGATGCGATGGAAAAGGTGGGCAAAGACGGAACGATTACGGTTGAAGAAGCCAAAAGCATTGAAACGACTTTGGATGTGGTTGAAGGCATGCAGTTTGATCGGGGGTATTTGTCACCCTATTTCATCACCGATACCGACAATATGGAAGCCGTGTTGGAAGATGCATATATTTTAATTCATGAAAAAAAGCTTTCGAATATGCGCGACTTGTTGCCGATTTTGGAAAAGGTTGCAGGTGCTGGCAAATCCTTGTTGGTGATTGCCGAAGATGTAAACGGCGAGGCCTTGGCCACGTTTGTGGTGAATAAAGTGCGCGGAACGCTTCGGGCTTGTGCGGTAAAAGCCCCAGGTTTTGGGGATCGGCGAAAGAGTATGCTTGATGATATTGCCATTTTGACGGGTGGGCGGGTGATCAGTGAAGATTTGGGCATTAAATTGGAGACGATCCAATTGTCTGATTTGGGGCAGGCCAAGCGCATTGTGATTGATAAAGACAATACAACCCTTGTTGAAGGGGCTGGGAAAGGGTCGGATATTCGGGGGCGATGTACGCAGATTCGCCGTCAGATTGAAGAAACGACTTCGGATTATGACCGTGAAAAATTGCAGGAACGTCTGGCCAAATTGGCTGGGGGGGTTGCCGTGATTCAGGTGGGAGCGGCAACGGAAACTGAAATGAAAGAGAAAAAAGACCGTGTAGAAGATGCCCTTCATGCGGTGCGGGCAGCTGTTGAAGAAGGTATTGTGCCTGGGGGTGGCGTGGCATTGGTGCGCTGTATTGGTGCCTTGGTCAAAACACGTGCTTCTGTCTCTGCTGATGAAAAAATAGGCGTTGATATTATTCGCAGAGCCTTGGAAGAACCGTTGCGACAAATTGCGATTAATGCAGGTTTTGAGGGCGGTGTGGTTGTGCAACAGGTATTGGAACACAAAGGGAATTATGGGTTTAATGCCCAGACTGAAGTCTATGAAGATTTGGTCAAATCGGGGGTGATTGATCCTACGAAGGTGGTGCGTACTGCGCTTGCAAATGCGGCCAGTGTGGCAGGGTTGTTATTGATGACCGAAGCTTTGGTTGCAGAGGCTCCCGAAGCGGATTAGGCATCACATGGATCTGAAGGTTATTAAATTTCCAATGAATGTAAGCGGGTCAGTGGCCTTGCTGCACTGGTGGATTCTTCGCAGAATTCCAATAAAACACTGGTGATGGCGTTGCAGAAAATTATGGATTCGATGAAAGAATATCGCCGATTAGTTGAGGTGCAGAAGGGCCAAAACCAGAAGCTTCTGAATGAAGTGGCGGGGTTGAAAAAAAGAGGAATAATGCGCTGGTAGGTGCCATGGTGCTGGCTGGAAAAGTGGACAGCTTGGATGCGTTATTGGTTGTCGAGCGCAACCGAATTGCTCGAATAGAGTGGAGTTTGCGAAATGCCTTAGATCGAGAATCATTGGCCCAGAAGGCGATTCATGAGGTCTTTGTATACAGTGGTACGTTGAAGGAACTGCAAAAGGGTGGTTATTTGGAGGTGCGAGATCAGACCCTCTTTACGAGTACCTACAAGCTGATTGGGTTCCCGCCAGTGGCCAGTAAACATGTTAAGCGGGTTGCAATTGGTGACAACTTGGTTTTTGATGGCGACGTGCGTTTTGTAGTGGATCGCCATGGGAAATTAAAACCGGGGAAGGCTTACAAATCGTGGCGTCAGGTGAGTGGTAAGTTTTACCTGAAATTTGAAGAAGATATTATGAAAGGACAGCGGGTGCTTGTGGTGTTGGAATAAATAGTTGAGCAAAAACAATGAACACATGACAATGGATTTTTGTTGTGTTTGACACGTTTTAATAAGCCCTTCGATAGAGACTCATGACGAGTTGCTCGGTTAATCCGGCCTCCTTCTTTTGAGTTGTGGGTTCTACCCCTGCCGAAGGGCTTGGTATGTACCTGTGATAATAAAAAATAACAAGAATAGAAGTGACTATTTCCTTCCTTGGCGGTCTTAATCAATAGGAAGCCAATTCAAGCATTCGTTCAGAGGTCATAAATGGCATATATTCTTGGCATAAGCGTTGTTGGACTGCTGCTCCTTGTTATTCTTTGGATTGAACGCCCTTGCAGGAGATGAGAGGGCACTGACGGCACCCCGAATTTGGAAACATGAAAAAGGAACGGATAAGATGTGGACTGATATTTTGACCTATGGGATTGTTGTTTTGGGGATGGGGGGATCGATGTGGTTGGAGTGGGAAAAGTGGCATAACAGACGGTCTGTTTTTTTCCGAAAAAAATGGGGGTATAAATTGAAAACAGTTGACTTATGTGGGTTTGTGAGACAAATGAGAAGACCGTCTCTTTTAAGAGTTGGTGGAAATAAGAAGCGTGCACATACTTATGTGTGTAGGCTTCTTATTTTTTGAACTTGAAGGGAGACGTTATGGCAGATGAAAGTAAATCATTGGAGGACCAAAAAAAGGTTTCATCTTCAGACGAGGTGGTATCAGAACTTCGGGGGCATCCGTTCTTTCGGGTATTGATGTTGCTTTTTGTGGTTGCTTTATTGTATACCATGCAGGAGAGTTTGTCGCCGTTTTTAATTGGCACAATTATCGTTATGTTGGTCTTGCTCGCGCGCAGAGATGCTCTTTTTGAAGTGGGTGCGGGGAGTGCTGTGGGCGTGCTTCTTTTGGTATGGTTGTTGGATGAATTGGCTGGTATTCTTTGGCCGTTTGTCACATCATTTGTTTTGGCTTACTTGCTTGCGCCTTTGGTCAAGGTAATGGAAAAGAGAATTTCGCGTTCATTGGCCATTGGTTCAGTTGTGGTGTTGCTGTTGGGAATACTCACGACCATTGGCGTGGTATTGATTCCCTTGGTGATTCAAGAAGTAGGTGATTTGGTCACGCAATTGCCGCGTTATGGGGACGCGTTGCGAAAACATTACGAGAATTTGGTGGTATTTATTCAGGCACAAGGATATGAGATTTCGACAGGAGAAATTCAGGACAAAGTGTTGGGCCAACTACCTGAAATTGGTAAGCTGTTTGCCACACAAGCCACATCTTTGCTCAATGGGCTCACCTCGGGGCTTGCAGCGTTGCTCAATTTGATGCTGATTCCATTTGTCACGTATTATATCCTCAAAAATTTCGAACTCATCAAAAAAAATCTGCTGTCATTATTACCTCGAAAGCATGTTGAAAGCACTGGAGATCTGGTAAGCCGAATTGATAATGTGTTGGGTCATTATGTGCGTGGGCAATTTTTGGTGTGTGGTTTTGTGGCGGCTTTAACAGCACTTGGATTGGCCTTATTTGATATTCGTTATTCAGTGCTCTTAGGTTTGTTTACTGGGTTGGCCAATCTTGTTCCTTTTGTTGGCATTGCTGTTTCTTTGGGTCTTGCTTCTTTGGTTGTGTTGCTCGATGTTGACCCTTTGATAAATTTGATCAAGGTCATTGGTGTATTTGTGGTTGTGCAAAACATTGAAGGCAATTTTCTCTCGCCTCGGGTTGTGGGCAACAAAGTGGGGTTGGATCCGGCGTGGGTTATGTTTGCTTTGGTGATTTCAGCACACTTCTGGGGCATTGTGGGGATGATCGTGGCTATTCCTGGTGCTGCTATTTTGAATATCCTGGTGAAAATTCTGAAACAGCGGTATATCCGTTCTCGGTATTACGATTTATCGAACTGAAGATATACTTTGATTACTCATGAACGGTGGAGGTGTTATGGCATCGATACATCCTTTGTCTCTTGCGCAATTACGTAGAACATGTGATCTGGAACAATTTGATTTTGAGACCACGGCAGATTTACCTGATTTGAAGGAGATTGTGGGCCAAGACCGAGCTGTGGCTGCTGTGCGATTTGGCATTGGGATTGACCGGGCAGGGTACAATATTTTTGCACTTGGGCCTGCTGGGGTCGGTAAGCAGGCATTGATCAAACAATTTTTAGAAACCCGAGCAACAAAAGGCATTCAGCCTTCTGGTTGGTGTTATGTGTATAATTTTGATGAACCACACCGCCCTCGGGCATTGGCATTGCCAGCTGGCACGGGGGTGCGATTGCGCCAAGACATGCGGCAGTTGGTTGACGATTTAACAACGGCGATTCCGACAGCGTTTGAGGCCGAAGAATATCGCATGCGACGAGACAGAATTCAGGGGGCATTCCAGGAACGTGAGCATGAAGCCTTTGACGAGCTTCGCAAACGCGCACGTGAACGTGGGTTGAGTGTGATGCGGTCGCCAAATGGGTTGATGTTTGCGCCTTTGGGTGAAAATGGAGAAGTGATGCCTCAAGAAGCCTTCCAGAAAATTTCTGAGGCGGAACGTCTGAGCTTGGAAAAAGAAGTTGAAGAATTGCACAACGTATCGCAGGATTTGTTCCAAAAAATGCCACAATGGGAAAAAGAGATGCGGCAAGAGCTCCGGGAATTGGGTCGAGAAATTACCCGGTTTGCTGTGGGGTATTTGATTGACGCATTGCGAAAGGATTATGAAGCTATTCCTGATGTGATTGCATATTTAGAGGCGGTAAGAAACGATGTGGTGGAAAATGTAGTGGAATTGATTCGCCCAGATGGGCAGGAGAAGCAAGCTGCGCGCAACGCTCAAAATACCCCTCCCATATCGAGGCGTTATCAAGTTAATGTTTTGATTGATCACAATGGTTTGGATGGTGCGCCTGTTATATTTGAAGACAACCCTACTTATGCTAACTTGGTGGGGCGTGTGGAACATTTGGCAGAGATGGGCATGTTACAAACGGATTTTAACTTGATTAAACCGGGTGCGTTGCATCGGGCAAATGGCGGATATTTGGTGCTTAATGCAGAAAAGTTGTTGTCTCAACCCTATGCTTGGGAGGGGCTCAAACGTGCCTTGCGGTCTGAAAAAATTCGCATTGAGTCTTTGGGGCAGATGCACGCGATGATCAGTACTGTTTCTTTGGAACCGGAACCCATTCCTTTGGATGTAAAGGTTGTGCTTTTGGGTGACAGGCGCCTGTATTATATGTTGCAGAGTTACGACCGCGAGTTTGGTGAATTGTTTAAAGTGGCGGCAGATTTTGATGACGATATGGTGCGCGATGAAAAAAGCCTGCAGCAATATGCACAATTGATTGCCACTGTCGCACGACGAGAAAGTGTGCGCCCCTTGGATCGGGGTGCTGTTGCCCGCGTGATTGAAGAAAGTTCGCGCAGTGTAGAGGACTCGGAAAAACTATCGGTACAAATACGTGGCATTGTCGATTTGCTACAAGAGGCTGATTATTGGGCCAATCGCAGTGGACATGAGGTGATTACGGCTGATGATATACACAATGCGATTGTGGAGCGGGTTTATCGAGCTGAGCGTGTACAGCGGGCTATGGAAGCGCAAATTTTGAGAGAAACCATTCTTGTGGACACCGATGGTGAGGCCGTGGGGCAGATCAATGGTTTGTCGGTTCTTTCGATGGGTGATCATGCTTTTGGAAAACCCAGTCGCATTACGGCACAAGTGAGTTTGGGACGGGGTGAGGTGATTGATATTGAACGCGAAGTTGATTTAAGCGGGCCGTCGCATTCAAAAGGCGTTTTGATTTTGTCGGGATTTTTAGGGGGTCGATATGGATCTGAATATCCTTTGTCGTTGTCTGCCAGTTTGGCTTTTGAACAGTCTTATGGTGGTATTGATGGTGACAGTGCATCTTCAACGGAGTTGTATGTGCTCTTATCAGCCATTTCTGGTGTGCCGATCAAACAGTCTTTTGCTGTGACCGGGTCCGTAAATCAACATGGCCAAGTACAGGCAATTGGTGGTGTGAATCACAAAATTGAAGGCTTTTTTGATATTTGCAAGGCGCGGGGGTTAACTGGGCACCAGGGGGTGCTCATTCCGGCTGCAAACGTGAAACACTTGATGCTTCGGCAGGATGTGATTGATGCCGTGGCTGACGATAAGTTTCAGATTTATCCAATAGAAACCATTGACCAGGGCATTGAAATTTTAACGGGGATGGCGGCAGGTGAAAAGGATGAAAAAGGAAATTATCCGGAAGAAACAATAAATGGTCGGGTAAGTGCGAGGTTAAGGGCGTTGGCACAAAAACGGGCGCAGTTTAATGCACCGTTATCAGATGGAAAGGTAAACTCATGAACATATTGGGCGAAACCTTATCGATTCGACGTATATTGGTGGCCGTAGATGCTTCACCACAGAGTCTTTTGGCATTGGCTTCGGCGGCACAACTTGCAGCACATTTGCAGGTTGAATTGGCGGGGTTGTTTGTGGAAGACATTGATTTGCTGAGAACGGCGGATATGCCATTTGTTCGAGAAGTGAATAGGTTGTCGGGCGCAGTGCAAGCCATTCATCAGACAGATATTGTTCGTCAGCTCAAATCTCAAGCCCGCCAAGCACAACATGCTTTGGAAAGTGCGGCCATAGAATGCCAAATCAAGTGCTCATTTCGCGTTGTTCGGGGAAGTGTTTCTCAGGAGTTGGTTGCTGCGGCAGAGGATGTCGATTTGGTTACTTTGGGGCGTGTTGGGTGGTCGCCTGGACAACGGCTTGGTTCGACGGCGCAAACCATTATGGCGCATGGGAGCTGTTTGACGTTGTTGCACCGTTCACATTCGGTAGATCAATTGGGCATCACCATTTTATTTGATGGATCGAAAGAAAGTGTCAAGGCATTGCGCATTGGGGCGCAAATAGGTGCTGGCCGAGATATTACAGTGATGGTCTTGGCCATTCATGCGCACGACTTTCAAGAAAAGCAAAAGCAAGCGGAAGCGATATTTGGGGCTTTAAGCAATACGGTTCAATTTCGGTCTGTTTCTCAATTGCATGACGTGACCATGATGAGAAATCAAGATATTGTGATTGTGCCTGCTTCACAAGACAATGGGGTATTGGACCTGTTGGATCGGTTGGACTGTTCGGTATTGTTGGTGCGTTAGGGGAATGTATGGCAGAGAAACAGAACCCAGGTTCAAACGGTACGTTAATCGACCCTATAGACGACGTGCTGGCCCCTTTGTGGCAGGCCGTGGATCGGCTGGAAGCAGATTGGCGAGAAAACATTCTGGGGCAACTTGTAGATGACGCTTCAGATTTGTTACGCGAAGCGACGGACATGGCTGTGGCTGTGATTCAAACCCCCGAAGGGGATATAGATGATGCACGGCGGGCGCTGAGCAATCGATTGAAAGCATTGCTGGAGGATGCCCGTTTTGTAAGGCTTCGGCCTTCGGTGGCATTTGTGCGATCTGAACCCGAGGCCATTTTGACAAGTTTGGTTCTTCCCAGCGCACTTGAAACACCCTTAGATGCAACACGCCTAAGCTTGCAACCCGATGATGCGTTGGATGATCGCATGTATAAAGTTTGGCGACGCTTTGCGCGGCAGATGGGTGTGGCACCCCGGCGATTTGAGAATGTGTTGCATCGCTGGCGAAACCGGCCCGAACACGATTTGCCATTGGGGAAACGGATTGTTCGTGTAAAGAGTGTGGCGGGAACCCATTTGCAAACGGGTTTGCCTATGGAACCCGCACTGATTCGCACTTTTGAAGTTTCGGTGTTCACGGTGCAGACTTTAAAAAAACTTTGGCAAGTATTTTTGCAAGAATATACTGTTCTTGACGAACGTGATGCCAATTGCCAAGCTCTGGAAAATGTGTGCGAAGACGCTTTAACGGTGCTGGTGGCACGAGGTGAGTTGGCCGAACAAGAGATGGCATTGTGTTTTGCATCTTTGCGGTCTGTGTTGCGCGATTCCTTGGCAAGCATAGATGCTCCGTGGAAGGTTTATATGCGCGCCGCCCAGTTGTATTTGGGAAAACGACGTCTTCAAAAACGATATGGGCACTTGGAAACGGAGTGGGAGCGTTTGTATCGTGGGATGTTGGGCAGCTTTGATTTGAGTCTTGAAATCGCGTCTTTTAACTATCAGGCAACAGAGTATGCCGAGCAAATTCAAAAATCGGTATCCTTACATGTTGAAAGTACATTGCTGGAACCTCTCATATGGATGAGAGACCGTTGTGAAAATGATGCGCAGGAAACCAAAAAATGCTTTGCTGATCTTAAAAAAGGGATGGGTGATCAGGATGCCCGTGCGTTTGCTCAGGCAGTGGATGATTTACAGGGGCAGTTGGAACAGTTGGTGACCAATTTGTCAACGGGATATACCCTTTACACGATGCAAAAAATTGATCGGGGAAGTACGGTTGCACAAGGTCGTGGTGAATTGGGGATGATGGCTGATGCCTCGGGTGCGTTGATGCGGCAGGTGGGTGGCGACTGTGACTTTTGGATTGGCCAACCTCCCGAGTGGTCGCTTGGGGGGCAACCGCCCGATGTGGAAACTTTGCGCGTGCCAGTAAGAGAACTGATACGCCCCCTTGTTGAGGGAGAAGTGCAACCCGATTTGGATGCATTGCAACAGCGATTGGTTGACCTCTATGTGCAATCACAAACTGCGCTACAAGATGTATGGAAAGTGATTCGGTTTAATGTGGAGTCGGGCATTGGTGAAATGGAAGGTGATATAACAGACCGTGCCGAGGCGCTGCATTTGGCTGAAGAAATTGCTACGGGTGGGTTGGCGCGTGCAAGTGCACGGGTTGGAGAGTTGCTTGTTGAGGCTGAAGGGGTCTTAAAAGGAGTGCAGGCAGATGTACGCGTTGTGGTAGAAGAAGCCATTGAAAAAGTGGAGAAAAGCCTACAACCTGGCAGTGCATTAGATGTGCGGTTGCGAAAATTGACACATCTTGCCAAATCGCGTGCCGAAGGGTATGCGGAAATAGGTGAAGGTGTGGGGGCTGTATTTTTGGTGAGATGGCGCTGGGTTCAACAATATGTGGGTGGTGTTGCTCGTGTGTCTGTTGCGCGATTGAGAACGCTGCTTGGTATTGCGCCTGTTGCACAGCAAGAAGTACAAACGACAATTGATGAAGCCGATTTGAGTACTGTTGCACTTGAAAAACTGCCACCCATTTACCGGCGTTTGTTTCGTATGCAACCTTTGCAAACAGACGACTTTTTGGTGGCACGCGCGGATGAGTTGAATACCGTTCGGCAGGCACTTGAGAGGTGGGAGAATAAACGTTCGAGTGCATTGGCATTGGTGGGGGAAGTGGGCACAGGCAAGACCACCTTGCTTAATTGTGCTACACCCAAACTTTTTCACCAGCACGAAGTCTTTCGGCATGCATTTGAAGAAACGGTGACGTCTGAGGTGGAACTGGCACGGGTTTTGGGTGCAACACTCGGTATTGGTGAAACGGAATCTTTGGAAGAAATAAAACAGCATGTTATCAATCGAGAAAGACCGTGTATTGTTATTTTAGAACATGGGCATGAGTTGTTTATTCGTCGGATTGGTGGGTTGGAAGTGGTACGCGCATTTTTACAACTGATTTCGGCAACGTCGCAAAGCGTGTTTTGGTGTTTGTCGATGACCGAGTCTGCTTGGCGTTATTTGGATGCGGTGGTGGAAATTGCTGAATATTTCCCCTATGTGATTGAAACGCGCAATATGCATGCTTCAGAATTGGCTCAAGCGGTGATGGCTCGGCATGATGTGAGTGGATTTGGGCTACAGTTTATGCCAGGAGATTCGCCCTCGGTGCTCAGACGATTAAAAAAAAGAGCTGATAAACGGGGGCAGCAAGAGATTTTGCGCGAGATATTTTTTGAGCATTTGGCCGACGCGTCTAAGGGCAATGTTCAGATAGCATTGTTTTATTGGCTTCGTTCCATTAAAGAGATTAAGGATGATACCGTTTTTGTCACAGAATTAAAACCTTTGCGGTTTGCATTTTTGAACACGTTGAATGCGGATAAGTTATTCACCTTGGCCGCTATGTTGCAACATGGTACACTGACCGTTGGTGAACATGTGTCTGTTTTTAGATCGTCGAAAGCAATGAGCCAAGGTTTGTTAGAGACATTGGCGGCCAGCAATTTGATTCAGATTCGTGAGGGTGCTAAAGATGATGGCGATGTGCGGTATGCTGTTAACCCGGTGATGCGGCGTCCTGTGGTTGATTTGTTGTGGAACCGACATATTTTTTATTAATCTCTTGTGAGGTTGTTGTGGATATGAGAAATAAGAGATGCTCTGGACAATCGCTCGACCTTTGTACCGGAATAAATTCCAGTGCTACGATAGGGAAGTCCTACGGACTAAAGGTCAAAAGCCCAACCAAATCATTTTGCTACTCAAGGTTTAAACGGATCCGTTTTGCCCTATGTTCCGCTTTTGGAAAAGGTGGGAGGGGTATGCTGATGGTTATGTTGGGGGTAAGCTTTTTTTTATTTGTGGGTGAGAGAACCGCGTGGGCGCAGGGTGATTCGGTGGGTGCTGATGTTGTGGGGGTAGCAGTGGTCGCTGTTGATTCGGTGGCTGCTGATTCGAGTGTTGTCTTACCGGTTGTTGTTGATAGCCCTGTGAGCGATACGACGGTTGCTTTGGCGATAGAAAAAGAGGCAGAAGTTCAGGCGGGTTCGGCAAGGGCAGATTCTGTATCGGGTGGTGTGGGTAAAAAGGCGACGCAACAATTGTCTGAGACGGCGGGACGATTGGGGAATATCTTTTCGTTGGGCAATATTGTAGCCGCGCTGTTTATCTGGCTTGGCACGTATCTTTCTGTTCGGATTATGACTTGGTTGATCGGTATTGCTTCGGGTCGATTTGGGCAATATCGGCTTAAGCTTATGATGTTGGTGCCTATTGTGCGGATTTTGATGTGGTCTGGGGCACTTTATTTGGTCGTTACGGGTGTGTTTAGCCCATCAACAGACAAACTTTTTGCATTTGCGGCATCTGCTGGTTTGGCCATTGGTTTTGCGTCTCAGGATGTGTTGAAGAATATTTTTGGCGGATTATTGATTATTTTGGATCGTCCCTTTCAGGTGGGTGATAAGATCCAGGTGGGCAGTCATTATGGTGAAGTGGTAAACATTGGTTTGCGCTCGGTACGTATTGTCACACCCGATGATTCATTGGTATCGGTTCCCAATGCGGAGCTTGTCAATCAGGCGGTATCAAATGCCAATGCGGGGGCATTGGATTGCCAGGTGGCCATCGAGTTGTATTTGCCCTTTGATGTGGATATTCGCTATGCAAAAAAAATCGCGTATGAGGCGGCGGCGACATCGCGGTTTGTGTATTTGAACAAACCGATCGTAGTGATGGTACAAGATATGTATGACAAAGGCTTTTTGACCAAGTTGAAGGTAAAAGCCTACGTGTTGGACACGCGGTATGAATTTGCTTTTGCGAGTGATGTGTCCGAGCGTGCGAAGGCCGCTTTTGTAGATGCGGGGTTCTATGGTTTAAAAGAAATAACGATATAGTCGTATGATTTGTTAGTCACTTGACGATGAAGGAGATATGATGGCAGATATGGGGCGTAGTGAGGGGCATGGGTTTGGAACCGCGCCTGTTTTTTTGGCGGCGATTTGCACAATTTTAGGCGCTGTTTTGTATTTGCGCTTTGGATATGGTGTGGCGCACACGGGTGTGGGAGGGGTTTTGTTGATTGTGCTCATTGGGCATTGCATTACCATTCCGACGGCATTGGCGGTTTCGGAAATTGCGACCAATATCAAGGTGGAAGGTGGGGGTGAATATTTCATTATCAGTCGAACTTTTGGCACCACCATTGGGGCGGCAATAGGCATTTCTTTGTATGTGTCGCAAGCGGTATCTGTGGCGTTTTATATGCTTGCTTTTGCGGAAGCTTTCCGACCGTTGTTTCCGTGGGTGCAAGAGCAAATTGGCGTGATACCCGATGTGCGGATGATCAGTTTGCCTGCCACGTTCTTTTTAATTGGCTTGATGCTGACCAAAGGGGCAGACTTGGGTGTTAAGGCGTTGTGGGGGGTGGCTGTTATTTTGGGCGTTTCTTTGGTTTTGTTTTTTCTGGGTACCACGCCAGACAGCCAGCCTCTCAGTTCAATTGACTTCACTGCGATTGTTACGGATCACGACGATTTCGCAGTTGTATTTGCCATTATTTTTCCAGCATTTACCGGCATGACGGCTGGTGTTGGTTTGTCGGGTGATTTGGCCAACCCGCGAAAGTCGATTCCGTTGGGTACTTTGGCGGCTACGCTGGTGGGGATGGTGGTGTATGTGTTGGTGGCGCTTAAGTTGCATTTGAGTGCCGCACCGGACGCACTGGCTGCCAATCCTTTGATTATGAGTGATATTGCACTGTGGGGACCGATCATTCCGATTGGGTTGGGGGCAGCAGCGATTTCCTCTGCACTGGGCTCCATTATGGTGGCACCTCGAACATTGCAAGCTTTGGCTACGGACAAGGTATTTCCGGCAGGCAATGGCTTTTTAGCCCAAGGTAAAGTGGGTAATAATGACCCAATAAATGCGACATTGGTTTCGGGTGCGATTGCGGTGGTGTTTATTGCTTTGGGAGATGTGGACTTTGTGGCTCAAATTATCAGTATGTTTTTTATGGTGACTTATGGTGCGTTGTGTGGCATTTCATTTTTGGAACATTTTGCAGGCAACCCGTCTTATCGGCCCTCGTTTCGGTCTAAGTGGTATTTGTCGCTTGCGGGGTCTGTGTTGTGCTTTGTGATGATGTTTCAGATGTCGGTCCTTTATGCGATTTTGTCTTTGGGTGTGATGTTTGTCATTTATTTGGGGGTGCGCTCTACGCAAAAAAATGCACGGGGTTTGGCTTCTATTTTTCAGGGTGTGAGTTTTCAACTGACACGTTGGTTGCAGATCTTTTTACAACGCAACAGTATGACATTTCAGGAACACAGCTGGCGACCTTCTTTTATTGCAATTTCTCGGCACACCACCGAAAGGTTGGCACCTTTTGAACTGCTGAAATGGTTTTCGTATCAGCAAGGGTTTGGTACGTTTATTCACTATGCAGAAGGATATTTGTCGCGGGAAAAAGTAGAAGATACACAGCGTATCTTGTCACATATGATTTCACAAACAGAGGCCAGTGGCTCGGGTGTTTTTGTTGATACGATGGTTTCGCCTTCTTTTGTGACGGCACTTGCGCAGTGTATTCAAATGCCAGGTGTTTCGGGGTTGGACAACAACAGTGTGTTGTTTGAATTTGATCGGGATCGGATGGAGGAAGTTGAAGAGATTGTAAAAGGGTGTTTGTTGGTGGGCGGGTTGGGGTTCAATACGTGTGTGTTGCGTGCTACGGAACATCATTTTGGCTATAAGCGCAGACTCCATGTTTGGTTGACCCGACATGATGATGCCAATGCCAACTTGATGATTTTGTTGGCGTATATTATTTTGGGGCACCCCGATTGGAAACATGCCGAGATTTCAATTTTTGTAACGGTGCCTTCTGATCAACTAAACGAGCAAGTTGCGGGGTTGAATGAGCGCATTGCGTCGGGGCGGTTGCCTATTTCGGCGCGCAATGTGCGCCCATTGCAGGCCGATAATGACGTGGCTTTGGCCGAGAGGGTGGCCCAGCATTCGGGGACTGCCGATTTGGTGATTGTGGGATTTAGCTTAGATCTGTTGGAGCATAAAGGTGCTGATATGTTTGGTACTTATGATGTGCCTGCCGATGTTTTGTTTGTGAATGCACAAGAGGAGATTGTGATTTCATGAAGTGTTTGGGCGAGAAGATGTGTATGTACGCCATCCTCGAAGTGAAGAAATGGTAAAAATAGAGGTGTCTTAGATGGACGGAATATCGCTGTTTGAAAGCTCGGGGGATGTGGGCTCTTTCGTTTTGTGGGGCGGTGTTTTTTTTCTCGTATTTGGCGTCCTTTATGGTATGCAGAGGTGGCGACAAACGCGCAGGCGCGATCTTTTACTTGCAAGCGGATATGAGCGCTTAGAAAAGGTTGGATTGGAAAAGGGACTGGACCATTTAGAGCTTCAAACCCTCCAACGGATGGCCAAAGTGATGCGCAACGAATCCCCCCCAAATTTGTTGAGTTCAATTGTCATTTTTGACCAAGTGGCTGCGCGGTATATGAAGCGAATGCGCCGGATGCCCTGGTTGAAGATGCAGGTTGAATTGGAGCGCCTCACGTCGGTTCGTGCAAAAGTAGGGTTTCGTCATCTGCCCGCTGGGCAGCCGCCTGGAACCACCCGCGAATTAGAGATTGGCCAGAAGCTCTATGTGCTCGTCCATCAAAAAACTGGAAGTCAATTGTTTGCGTCTGCTGTCGTTGATTTAGATGATTTGGCCATTGGTGCCAAGCCGTTTATTTGTGAGCAAGGACAGGCCGTTCGGCTTCGAAAGCGGCGGCGTTTGTGTATGTTCTTTTGGACACCAGAGGGAAGAGAATATCGATTTGAAACACAGATTTACAAAATTGTCAAAAGACCCACTCACTATTTGTTGGTTCAGCATAATGATGCATTGTTTTATGAGGACGGGGGAGATGTTTTCGCTGTAGATGTGGATTGGAAAATGGATATTGAATGGTTGCCTGCCTCTCGGAAGGGATTGGTGCTTCCCTCTTCGGCGGAGTTTAAAGAGGCTTCAGATACAGCAGTGATTTCTGTCCAGTGCGATCGCATCAGTGGCAGCGGATGCCACCTCTGTAAAGAAGTGGATATGGACGTCAATCATTTGGTGCGTATACAAAACAGCCCTCTGAAATTTTTAAATGGCAAGGTCGGACGTGTGATTACGGTGAGTGTGACAACGGTCGAAATTCGCTTTTTAGATTTAACACCAGAAGACCGGGAGCAAATCCTTTACTACATGATGCCAAGAATATCACCTGATGCGTTTGATGGCATATAAATGCATGTGGATAGAATGTGAGCGAGCAATTATGCACGAAAGGTCTCCAAAAGACCCCAAGTGTATCAGAAGCCTTTTGGATGGAGATGTTTATGATACGACAAGTCAGTAATCTTTATGGATATACGATTCGGGCAGAAGATGGCGATATTGGTCGGGTGCATGATTTCTATTTTGACGATGAAGACTGGATCATTCGGTATTTGGTCGCAGATACAAGTGCCTGGTTTCAAGGCAAGAAAGTTTTGATCGCTACAAGTGCGTTAGATAAGCCAGATTGGGACGCGGGTGATTTTCCTGTTCATTTGACGCGCGAGCAAGTAGAGAACTCCCCCGGTATTGATGAAGACAAACCGGTTTCCCGACAGTATCAGGAAGTGTTACACGACTATTATGGTTGGGATCCTTATTGGCGTACGTCTGCCCAAGCGGAAGCCATTCGTGAGGTTGTTCTTGAAGGCATAGAAGGGGACCCGCACTTGCGCAGTACACGCACAGTGACAGACTATGTGATAGCGGCCAACGATGGTGCTGCGGGTTATTTGGAGGACTTTGTGATTGAGGACGTAGGGTGGAAGGTTCAGTACCTGATGGTGGATGAGAGCAAGTGGTTGCCAGGAAGAAAAACGTTGATACTTCCATTGTGGGTCAAAGAGTTTAACCTCGTCCATTCACAAATATCGGTGGATTTGACGCAAGAAAGCCTAAGGGAAAGTCCTGCGTGTGACCCTTCGAACCCTGTAACATCAGCATATTTAAGGGCGCTTCAGGATTATTATAGACGAATGAAGAAGTGGGAAGGATCATTGGATGCATAACAAGGGTGTAGCGAGACCCACTCATTCTCACAACCCTATTGCTGCCGCGTTGGTGGTGGGTATTGCGGCGGGGTTTTTATTGTGCGGGTATGAGTTGGTGCGCAGTGTGTCGGTGTCACTTTATATTGAAGCCTATGGTGCGCACCGTTTGCCTATTGTGATGGCACTGTCTCCTGTGGGTCTTTTTGCAATGCTGTGGGGGTATGGCTGGCTGTTGTCTGTGATGGGCACGCGAAAAACATTGCTGATCACGTCCATTCTTTCGGGTGTGGGCATTTTGGTCTGTTATTTTGCAATTTCGGCAAAATGGTCTGTGGCGTTGGGTGCGCTTTATATATTGCGAGAAGCATACATCGTTTTGATTATTGAGCAGTACTGGTCTTTTATCAACAGCACTTTAAGCGGCGATCAGGCAAAAAAAATCAATGGGCCTATTTGTGGTATTGCATCTGTGGGTGCGATTTGTGGGGGGCTCTTGGTCGGATTTTTGGCACAGCGTTTGGGCAGTGAATATTTATTGTTATTTGCGGCCCTTTCTTTAGTACCGGCGGCAGGGATGGCGTGGTGGGCCTATGGTGTGGGTGGCGAGCCTGTTGCACAAGAGACGGACACGTCGGGTGGCATGATGGGACTGGGCTTGTTTCGCCAGAACCGCACGTTGGTCTATTTGGCATTGTTGATTGCGGTGACACAAGCGGTTTCAACTGCATTGGACTTACGGTTTAGTGGGTTGTTGGAAATTGCAAAACCGCTAAAGGATGAACGCACGGCATTTATGGGTAACTTTTATGCGTTGCTCAATACCTTGGCATTTGTGTTCCAGTTTGTGGTAGCGCCTCTGGCATTGCGTTATTTGTCTTTGCGGTGGGTGCATGTTTTGATGCCTGCGATACACTTGGTCACGTGTTCGGTCTTATTGGTCTATCCCACACTCCTAACAGGTGCGGTTGCTTATTTGGTGTTTAAAGTGGTAGATTATTCGGTCTTTCGCGCGAGCAAAGAGATGTTGTATATCCCGTTGTCTTTTGATGCGCGTTATCGAGCGAAAGAAGTTATTGACGCTTTTGTATATCGAGGGGCAAAGGGCGCGCTGGCTGGGGTTTTTGCTTTCATGGGGTCTGTGTTTGGGCGGTTGCCCGGATCTGTTTATCCGGTGATTGCATTGGGAATGGTGGTGATTTGGGTGCGGATTGGTTTGGGATTGACGAAACCACAAGCAGAAATATTGAATCGGGATCATTGAAATGTATACTTCTTTTCGCAGGACCATTTTGGTTTGTGCGGGTGTTTTGGGTCTTGCTGTGTTGTTGTTGGTTGGTCTGAAGCTGTATTTCAATTCAGATCGATTGCGTGTGATGCTTGTACCCCAACTTTCTACGGCGTTGAAACGCCCAGTTGAACTTCAGGGTGTTGGATTGGGTTTTTGGGGTGGGGTGCATGCATCCGTTTCGGGTTTAAAGGTGGCTGAGCGAATAGGGTTTGGCGCGCAGCCTTTTTTCCGTGTGGGTGAGGCCCGCATCTTTGTGGATTTTTGGCCACTTTTGAGTGGCAATGTTGTGGTTTCACAAATCTATTTGGTTGCACCTCACGTGTCGGTGGTGGTTTTGAAAAGCGGTGAAGCAAATTATGCAGATTTGACTCAAAGTTCAGATGGTGCATCGGGAGACAAATCGGCTGTTTCCTTACATGATATTGTAATTGAAGATGGCGTTATTTTGTATGTGGATCACGCCAAGCAAACACAGGTAGAATTGCAGGATATAGATTATGCGCTTGAAATGGCCCAAGAGGCTGATGATTGGGCTTTGGATGGCAGTTTGTCGATAGGTCGCGTGGGGTGGCAACAAGGTGATCAGCGAGATACATTGGATACAGGCGTGCTGAGTTTGACGCATCGGTTGCGGTTGGAGAAAGATGCTTGGGTCGTGACGGCTTTGGATGTGGATTGGGCGGGTTTGACGCTGACGGTGTCTGGGCGGGTTGAGACGTTAGGTGATGCTTTAAACTTGGATTTGAAGATTGAAGAACCGGGTTTGGATTTGGGTACGACAAAGTTACGTGAAGTTGCCAAGTTGCCGATGGATGTGACGGGGATGGCTTCTGTAAAAATGCAGATTGTGGGTCCTTTGAATTTGGATGTGACACCACCACTCTATCCAGACCTGTCGGGGCAAGTTGTGCTTTCTGGGATAACTGTGTCGGGTGCGACGATGGTTGCAGATGTACACCTTGACAAAGCGGTGTTGTCATTGGTTGATGGGGCTTTGCTGTTGGAGTCGTTGAATGGTCAGGCTCTTGGCGGACAATTTTCGGTTTCTGGGCGGGTGGCACCTGTGTGGCCACCCAACAGAGAAAAACGGTTGCTCGTAAAGTTGGATGTACAGACAGATGTATTGAAGCTGTCAGAAAACGTGACAAATGCAGAGTCAAGTTCCTCAGATGAGGGTGATGTATTGGCTTGGTTGCGATTGTTGGATGCGCGACTGTCCATGAAAATAGGGCATTTACAGATGCCTGATTTGGATGTAAAGGATATTTCGACAGATATTGCCTTAACGGATGGTCAGGTCAATATTGGCGCGTTACAGGGACAAGTTTATGGTGGGCAGGTGCATCTTTCGGGGGCGCTGGATGTGCGACCCCGTCATCAAAACTTTCCGATAGCGTGGATCTTACGGGCAGACCAATTGGGTTTGAAATCGATGTTGGGGATGACGTCCGGCATAGAAGCCGACGGCACATTAACGACGGACATACGCGGCACTGGCATATTGGATGCGCAACTCAATCCCATTTTAAAGACTGGGACATACACCTTGTTGGGGACGGTATCGCTTGAGGACGGATTGTTGAAAACACCTCAGTTGCTGGTGCCTGTTGATTCACTTTCTCTTTCGATGGGGTTTTTGTCGGGCAATGTGATACAAATCAATCGGCTGGTGGCACGTGCGGGTGAAAGTGATTTGTCTGTAAGGGGGCGTGTTGAAGGTCTTTTCGATTATGTTTTGCAGCCGGAATCAAAGACACGCCCTTATGCGGTGGCAAATATCAGTGCCCGTCTATTGAATATGGACGCGTTATTTCCCACCACATTGCCACCTGATGGGGATCAAACGTCGGGTATGCTCGTGGGCATACGCCAGGCCGATGGGCGTTTGGATTTGGCCATTGGATCGTTGGTGAGTGACAGCACGCGATACACTGATTTTAAAGCGATTGCGGTTGCCACAGATGGTATTTTGCAGGTGGATAGTATTCGCACGCATACGATGGGCGGGATGTTGGTTGCGCAGGCTGAAATAGATGGGCGGGCAACGGGTTTGGTGCCTGTGCGTGCAACGGCCTCCTTGATGGGTATTCAGGCCGAACGGTTTTTGCAAGGGTATATGCGCTGGGCTATTCCTGTGTTTGGCCAGTTGGGCATGGTGGTGAAAATGGAAGGCCAAATGGATTCGACATTGACGCTCATTGAAAAGACCATTCGCGCCGAAGGGGAAGCGCGGATGGACGAGGGGCATGTGGTGAACTGGCCGTGGTTGCAAACGACGTCGGGCCTTGTGCCTCACTTGCAATTTCTCAACTTTGAAGACTTGTCACTTAGATCTTTGGCGGCTCCTTTTAAAATGGATCAAGGGCGGGTCTTTTTAAACCAAATGGGGTTTCGGTCTGGTGATGTGGGGTTTCAATTGGTGGGGTCTGCGGGTATTGACGGCACACTGGATATGGCCGTGGATGCCAATGTGCCTGCTTCGCGTTTGAATCTTTCGGGTTTGGGCTTGGATCGGATAAAGGGATTCAATCTCAAGCCTGATGCACACATACCATTGCGGATACAGATTGGGGGGACATCTGACAAACCAAAGATAGATGCCAAACTAAAACCTGAAGCCCAACAGGCCTTGGATGCGAAGTCACAAGAATTAAAAGACAAGGCAAAAGACAAAGCAAAGGGCTTGCTCAAGTCTTTGTTTTAAGTGAAAGTGTGGCCGATGATGAATGAGTTCTTTCTGTGTTTTGTGCCGTTATTTGTGGCAGTTGATCCACCAGGGATTTTACCGCTGTTTCTGTCGTTGACTGTAAATGTAGACCCTAAGCGCAGGAATCGGGTGATATTGCAGTCGGTGTTTACAGCATCGGGTGTGGCTTTGGTGTTTTTGTTTTTGGGCAAAGTGGTTTTGAAGTACTTGGGCATTACCATTGCCGATTTTATGATCTCTGGTGGCGCGCTGTTGTTTGTGTTGTCGCTGACCGATTTGCTGTCCTCTGATAAACCACAACGTCGCGTGGCATCGGAAAGTTTGGGTGCTGTACCTTTGGGTGTGCCATTGATCGTTGGGCCTGCGGTACTGACGACTGCAATGTTGTTGGTTGATAAACACGGTGTGTTGCCAACAACAGGCGCTGTGATTGCCAATATTGCGATTGCGGGTGGTGTGTTTTGGATGGCCGATGGGGTGATGCGGGTATTGGGACAAGCAGGTGCCAAGATTTTGTCGAAATTGGCCAGTTTGCTTATGGCTGCTATTGCCGTGATGATGATTCGGCACGGAATTACAATGCTTTTGGTTGAATAAGCAGGTTGGTGAAGGTCTGATGTACTAAGATACATACCTTAATACGTACTATGTAATAATATGTAATAAATTTATAAATTTTCAATATTTACGACTATTTATAGGGTGTTTTTTTTAGACTAAATATTTTTACGTAAACATATTATTAAGTTAAGGAAATTTTAAAAAATGTGGGGAATATATTTCCGTGCGTATTGTGTGTGGGAAAACGTGTGAATTGGGTTAACCCGTTGGAATAGAACAAGATGAAGTTGGTCTGTGTTTTTGGCATGTGCTTTGCTAAACTCAGAGTGTGAACAGAAATGATTGATTACACTCTTGTGAGGAGGACGTGTTGATGGCAGACCACCCCAATTTTATGTCAGAGACCCCTGTAAAATCCGAAAATTTTATGATTGGTGTTCGGGACGACTTAAAGCGAAAGAAAGAACTGCTTTCTGCTGCGTGTCGTTGTTTGTCTGATGAACGCTCTTATCGCTTCTTTTGTCATTTGTCTTCGGTTGCACATTTGCCTGAAGATGAACGCGGCGATTTGTTAGATCAACTTGCAACAATGGCAGACTATACCGAACACGAGTTTGGTGCTATTCGTCGGCTGGTTTTGGGCGACGGTGCGAAGGCTTTTAAAGATTTGGTTGATTTGGTGCGCGATATTCGTGTTGAACAAGAGATTGATGCGATGTTGAAATAGGGAAAAGTAAAAAGTAGAATCAGTAGAGATTCAATGATTGTGGCCAACTGGGCGAAGTGGACACGTTGTAAAATTGTAGTGCCGGGTAAAAAGGAGGTTGCTTTTAAGCAGTCTCCTTTTTTTATTGTGCCTATTAGGTTGTGGAAGGTTAAAATTGAAGTTTGGATTTAAAGAATTGGGAGATAACCGATGTTAACAAAAGAACAGGTGGCAGAATTTCACGAAAATGGGTATTTGAATGGCGGCGCGGTTGTAGACGACGCGCAGGTTGAGGTCTTGCGTTTAGAGCTTGAACGGGTGATTGCGGATAAGGATCGTGAAGATGTGCGACAACCTGTTTTGTTGCGCATTTTGGGGGGGAATGATGCGTCACCCGTGTGGCAAATCGTTAATATTTGGGAAGCGAGTGAGCCCTTTCGGGAGTTGCATTGCAACCCCATTATTTTGGAAGAAATGGCGCAGTTGACGCACGCGGAAGAGTTGCGAATTTGGCACGATCAAATTCAGTATAAACCTGCAGAAGTGGGGGGCACAACGGGTTGGCACCAAGACGCACCCTTATGGCCGATTATTCGGCCGATGACGGAAGTGAGTGCGTGGGTGGCTTTGGATGATGTGGATTATGAGAATGGATGTATGAGTATGGTGCCCGGGTCGCATCTGTGGGGCAATCAAATGGCATTTATTCGGACGCTGGAAAATTATGACGCAATGCCGCCGTTATTTGAAGATCACGCCGTTGCAGTGGTGCCTCGCCTGGTAAAGAAGGGTGAGGTACACTATCATCACGCATTGACGTGGCACGGTTCGCACAACAATACCAGCAATCGCCCGCGTCGTGCGATTGCGATGCATTATATGACACACGAAACGCGGTATGAAGCCAGTGGGGATCACGCAATGAAGCCCTTTGTAGATGTTGCAGACGGTGAAATTTTGAGGGGTGAACATTTTCCGACGGTGTGGAAGAAGGCTTAGAGCCCGCTTTTAAAAGGCTTGGGGTATATGAAAAACGGGACGCGAGTGAATCGCGTCCCGTTTTTATTTTGCGTGCGGAGATTTATAATTTGCGGTCTTTAAGGGGCATTGCGTAGTGGATTTGCCGGGCGACTTCTGTAAAGCCTGAGCGTGGATAAAAGGTTTGGCCGATGTCGTTGTGCGCCAGCGTTTCTATTTTGGCCACTTCCATTCCCTGTTCCTCAAAATAGTCGAAGGCGGCCTTCATCAAAGCTTTGCCAGCACCTTTGCCGCGGCATTCGGGGAGAACGGATAAGTTGGGGATTTGACCGACCTTGCTGCCGTGATCAATGCGCGTTGAAATGTAACCTTTAACGATAGCGTCTTCTTCGTAGACAAATATACCGTCTGGGTTTGCCAATACGTCGGCATCGACGTGTTTGGCTTTGCGTGCTTTCCAATCGGAGCCAGTAAATTGACCGAATATTTTTTCAATGGCGTGGTCTATTGAGACCCCTTCAAAGCAAATGACCGTGATTTCTTTAAGGGTGTCGAGGTCTTCTAAGCGATAGGTGCGAATCAAGGCAAAGCTCCTTCTATCGAGACATTATTTCTTTTGCTGCTGCGTGTTCAAGATCGGCAAGTTTGGCTACGCGACGACGAAAATGTTCTTCGGTGCTAAATTGTGCATTTAGGAAGGCGTCGAGGATTTCTTCGACGAGCTTGATACCCACAATTTGAGCCCCCAAACAAAGCAGGTTGACGTTGTCGTGTTCAACACATTGGTGGGCGCAGTAGGTGTCGTGGCAAAGCGCAGCGCGAATACCGGGAAACTTGTTGCCCGCAATGCACGCACCCACACCTGTGCCACACACGAGAATGCCGCGTTCGGCTCGGTTAAAACGCACTTCATCGCAGACGAGTTTGGCAATGTCTGGGAAGTCTACGGGTTCTGTGCTGTGTGTGCCAAAGTCTGTGACGTCGTGGCCCCGTGATTTGAGAAGGTCAATGACCGGGCTTTTAAGTGGAAAACCTGCGTGGTCTCCGCCGATAGCGAGTTTCATAATGTGAGTTCCTTAAATCGCTGAGCGTTTTAGCTTGTGGCGATTTTTTACCTGTTGTTTGCAGATGGGTTCACGCGCCGTAAAAAACATCTACTGGCACGTTGTTGAGCGCTTGTTTTACTTGGCCTGCAATGTGATCGACTTCTTCATTTGTAAGTGGGCTAACAAAGGATTCTGCTGGGCGGCGTGCAACGGTGTAAATTTGAATGTCTTTGAGTGTGCCGCCTTTTTCTTGAATGTCGGCGAGTACACCGCAATACGCGTCGATTTCTTCCTTGGACGGGGGCTCGTTTTGAACGCGCATAAAAAGGCTTTGAATGACAAGGGGCCAACGTTGGGCTGCTAAGTGTAAGTTTTTGACAACGAGATCAAACCCAACTTTGGTGCGCTCGATGAGGTCGTAATATTCCGAGGTGCCTGCGTCAAGCTTGGCCCAAACTTCACCGTTGTGTTGGTGCATTTCTTCAAGGGCGTTTAGAACATTTGGGCGATGAAAGCGCGTGGCATTGGTAATGACAATGAGTTTGACCTCTGGCAAGTTGAGGTCGGTTTTTATTTGGGCCGCCAAGTGAACAACGTCGCCAAACTGGGGGTAGGTGGTGGGTTCACCATCACCGGAAAAGGCAATGTCGTTAATGCGCTTGAGTGGGTCTGGAATGTCGCAAAAATTGGGGTGGTTGAAAAGAATACCCGATTGGGCGTCTTCTATGAGGTTGCGCAATTCCGTTTCGAGAAGAGTAAGATCCACATCGCGATATTGTGGTTCAATGGTGCGATCTACCTGGCAATAAATGCAATCGAAGTTGCAAATCTTATCCGGGTTGAGGTTGACACCCACCGAGAGGCCCCGTGACCGACGTGAGATGACGGGGTAGACATAGCGGTTTTTTTCAAAGACACGGGGGTGAGAGGTAATGGCGCGTGTGAGTGCGTTGTTCATATATGTCTACGCGCCAATACGTGCTAAGATCATTGTGAGCCCCATAATGACAGCCACACAGACCCACGCCACGACAAAACCGACAACCGTTTCTTTGTTTGGTTTGCGAATTTCAAGGTCGAACATTTTCAAATCCCCTTGTTTACTCGGTGATACGTTATGAGAGCTGGTTTTTATTTTTAAAATTTTGGCTGTCTCTTGCCCTTATCCTAAGTGCTTTGTAATCCCCGCTTCACGCAGTTTGTGTTCTTGCCCAACGGGTGTGTGCAACCGGATGTAAAATTGATCTAACTTTTTTTCATCACCGGGTTTGGTGAGCTTGCTTACGATAATGAGTGCGGCAAATCCACCGACAATATACAGCACGTATTGATCGGGCAATTCCCAGCCTAAGCCGTATTCACCCGAAACCCAAAATAAAGTGGCCGAGACAATGATGCCAGCCCAGGCACCCGCTGCATTGGTGCGCCGCCAAAGGATACCGCCCCAAAAGGCAATGCCAAAGAAGGCAACAAGTGACCAAGAGAGTTTGATGATGGAAACGACAGATTCAAAGTAGAGAGAGACAATGATGCCACAGGCCACAAGAACAAGGGAGACGAGGCGGCCAACGCTCAGATAGTGTTTTTCATCTGCTTCGGGTTTGGCCAGAGGTTTGTAAATGTTTTCGACAAAGAGAGCGGCACCGTCTACCATAAACGAGTCGCAAGTAGACATGACGGCGGCAATCATAGAGGCCAACATGATGCCAATGAGACCGGCGGGTAAAAGATCGCGAGAAGCCAGTCCAAAGGCGTGTTCGGGATCGTCAAGCTCGGGGTAGAGTGCAATGCAGGCCACGCCGGTGAATGCCCAGGCAACGGTGCAAAGGCGTTTGATCATATTGCCGTAGGTAAAACCCACACGGGCTTCGCGTTCGGTTTTGGCAGCACCACCAATTTCCATATGATGGGGTTGGGCAATGATCCCCACAAGTGCGTTGATGACAACCATCAGGATGAAATATTCGGTAATCCGATCATATCCTTCGGGTGGATCTGCGGGTGCGACGAGGCTAAACATTTCTTGGGGCACTTGTTGGTGCAAACTCGAAAAACCTCCGACGCCTTCAATGACATACGGGACGAGGAGGAATGAGAGGACGATGATAAAGATGCCTTGGATAAAGTCGGTAACAATGGCGGCAGGCAAGCCGCCCATCAATCCATAAGAAAGAAAGAGCACGGTCATCACTGCAATGGCCAGTTCGGGAGAGATGGCACCGCCGGTCATTGCGCTGGCAGTTTTGCCTGTGCCGAGCAACATCAGGCCGATTTGGAGGGCGAAATAAGACAGGCCGTAGATGGCATAAAAATAACCGAGTGATTTGCTGAAGCGGTCTTCAAAAAAGTCGGCAATGGTAATATAACGCAGGCGTCGCCAAATGGGGGCAATGAGCCAATAGAAGGGGGTGGCAAATAAGTAGAGCCATTGATACCAGATGCCGCTCATGCCAAGTTTATAGGCTGCACCTGCCACTGAAACGGCTTGGTCGGTGTGTGTGCCCGTGCCAAATGCGTGCATAACCATAAACGCTTTGCCAAAGCTGCGACCACCCATAAAGTAGTCGTTGGCATTTTTGACTTTACGCGCGACCCAGATACCCACAATCATAATGACTATGAGGTAGGTTGTTAGTGAGAGCACATCCAACATGTGTAATCCAAACATCATTCCTCCTTAAGTGACTTATTTTGGTGTTAGAATGCAAGCCTTAGTATAATGCGGGAATTGTAGGTTGTCAACGGTTTGTCGTTCGGTTGATGCCCTATCAAAAAAGAGGTCCGGTATGGCCAAAGATGTCGCTTGCGTCTTTGCCGTCTTAGATACATATAATATTAAACTTTCAAGGGTGTTTGGGCGTCCAATGGATGGTTTCAAGTGTGTTTGTGTTATTTGTTGCATTTCTAAAAGCCGGGGAATTAAGGGGGATTGTATGTGTCGTTGGGTCCTGTTTGCACTGTTTATATCCTTGTCTGTGCAGGTTGATGCATCGGTTGATTCGTTGTTGGTTGCTGCGGCAGATACCATGCAGAGTGATGGTGCGCGTATCGATTTGTTAAAAGCGGCGGTCAAAGAAGATGAGACGGGTCGTGCGATGCACGCTTTGGGGCGGTTGTATATGGAAATAGGTGGGGTATCGAAGGTGCACGATGCCGAGCGTTGGCTTAAGCGGGCGATGAATAAGGAGAAGAATAATGGAACGTATTTGGCATCTTTGGCCGAATATTTCTGGCGCATTGGGCGGCGCACCACAGCCATCGACTATGCCAAGCGCGGTGTTGATCGCGATCCAAATAATATATTGCCATTGTATTGGGCCGCACGTTTTGAAATGTGGGAGATGACCCGCGCATTGGATACAGAGCAAGTGGATTATAACTATGGCAATGATCCTATCGAGACACAAGTGACGTTCAGTTTAGAAAAGTATGGCATTGAATCTCGTGATGCGGCCATTGGTTATTTGACCCGCGCTGTTGCTCTGGATCCCCATTATTGGCCAACGCATCATCTGCTGGGGTTGGTCTATTTTGAGGGGCGCAAACAGAGCGAACTCATTGGATTGTTTGAAGGGTATTTAGAACAGCACCCCAACAATGCCAATGCCCATTTTTTCTTGGGGCTTGGTTATCAGGCAAAAGACAATTTGAAGCAGGCCTTTGGGCAATATCAAGCAGGCTTGAAGCTCATGTCACCTGAAGATCAACGGTTTATGATGAGCGTCTTTGTGATGGCAGACCCCGATTCAACCTCACCCAACATCGATGCCATACGCAAGTTTTGGACGGGCCGTGATCCGTTGTATCTGACCGAATATAACGAGCGTTTGTTAGAACATTCTCGCCGTGTGGCCTATGCCGATTTGCGGTTTGGTGATCCGCTCAAAGGGGTTTCTGGGTGGCATACCCATAAAGGACATGTCTATATCCGTTATGGGCACCCCATCGCTGTTGTGGCGCATCCGGCGGAGATCCGTACGGGGGCCGATTTGCCAGGGTATATGCAAGATTATTTGGCGCGTGCAGCACAATGGGAGTCGATGTCCCATAATTTCTCATTTCGCGAAGAGTTGTGGCGATATGATGGTTTCACGTTGATTTTTGAGAATACCGATATGCGTGATTATTGGCAGTATCGCATTGGGTGGTTAGATTCACAGGTGAATCCACTAGGGTTTGATACCTTTATCGAATACAAACCCGAGCATTATACCGATCCATACAAAATGAAGCGCTATACCGCGCCCCATCAATTGGCACAGTTTCGTGGTGAAAATGGCAAGTCGCGTGTGGAGATGTTTTATGGTTTGCCAGTTGATGAGTTGACGACCAAAGAAGGCCGGCCGGGCTTGCGGAATGTCGAGTTGAAACAAGGCATTTTTCTTTTTAATGCCGAGTGGGACACGCTCAAGCGCGAGATTGTCACGGTAAAAAAGCTGCCATTTTTGCGATATGATGCATTGCAAGCCGGGTATGTGTTTTCGGGAGACCGTTTGGAATTGGACCCTGGGCGGCATTATTTGACGGCAGAAATTCAAGATGTGACAACACAGTCTTTGGGCTCGTTTCGCGACACATTAGATGTGCGGTCTTTTGTGGGAGAGACGTTAGATGTGAGCGATTTGTTGTTGGCGCGCCGGGTGGTAGAACGCGAGACCAGACCCATGGGCCGCGATCGGTTTTTGGTATTGGCCAATCCGCTCAGGCAATATGAGCGCGGTGGGCATGTGGTGGTGTATTTTGAGGTCTACAATTTGTTACGCGATGCATTTGGTGCCTCGCATTATGAGCTGACATTTCAGGTGCGTGCATTAAATGATGCCGGTGATTTAGAAGATGCCGAGTGGGCAACGGCAGTGTCATATGATCAACGTGGCAACCGCGATTGGGAGCCCCTGTATTTGGCTTTGGATTTGGACAAGGTGATGCCAGGTCCCAAAGCATTGCGTGTGTTGGTCAAAGATTTACAAAGCGAACAAACGACACGGACAACAACTGCGTTTCGGGTGATGTGGTAACATTCAGCCATTTTGTGCCTCGATCAAGCGGCGCTGGCGTCTAAAACTGTGGCGTCTGATATTGCAGATGTCAATGCCATCAGCAATGAAGTGAGAACTGCCAGCACACAAGTGAGCAGTACTGCTGCAACGCTGTCTCAGATGGGCAGTGCCTTGAGTGATAGCGTGAGCAGCTTTAAATTGGCTGAAAATAAGGCCCAGATGTCTGCGCCTGATCAAGCCGCATAAGGGTTTGTTATATTTTCAATATTCCAACTTGTGGCTTTTGTATATATTGTGCAGGGTCGTCTTTAAATGTAGACGAATGTTTCGTTGAAACGGTTATATTTCCTGCCCGTTCAAAGAGAACTGGCGTCACGCCACACCGTATAGAGGGGGAGTTGTTTCATGAAGAATGTTAGAATATATATTGCCATTTTGTTGGGCGTTTGCACGTTTTCTGTTGCTCAGGCAACCGAAGTCAAATTGGGTGGGGGAATGATTTTTGAGGGTTCCGTGCCAGGTGCCGCAGTTGCTGTTGACATACCCATTCCAGAACGTCCCTTCGCCATTTCTTTTTCTGCCGATTACTTTAAAAAATCTGGGCATACAACAATGCCTTTGGCTGTTCGGGGTTTGTACAAAGCACCCGTTTCTGAAAAGGCCGACTTTTATTTGGGCGCTGGTGGTGGGCTCGTTTATACCAAAGTAGATGCTCATGGTGCCGTCCCCAAGGTCTCTTCGACCAAGGGATTGTTTTCCAGTGTGGGTGGCATAGATTTGAAGCTTTCGGATAGCTTTGGTCTTTTTGGCGAGATCACATTTGACCGTGCATTGACATCGGGTGCAAAGAACGAAATTGCAGCCAAAGGTGGTATTTTCTTTAGTTTGGGAAGCCACGGTGGTCATTAATTTGATATACGCGTGAAAAGCGATTTTTAGGACACATAAAATCAAAACGTTGATCTGTGTGTTTTGATTTGCATAATTGATTACGACACCCCCCTTCCATTTTGGCAGGGGGGTGTCGTTTTTGTGTTTATTTTACCTCTTGCGATTTTAAACTTTATGCCCTCCAAAACCGTCCAATCTTGTGAAGGGGCCAAATAGACCACAAACCGGGAGGGTGCGATGTTTTGGAAGATATTCAAACAAGAAATTACCAGTCGTACAAACCAGAATCATTTGGATGGGGAAACGGGTTTTGGTGCTTTCCTTTTATTACCATTGAGGGACAGATATTTGAGATTGAGAAGATCGCGCGTGGGTCAAGGGTATGGATTTGTTACCTGCGTTATTTTATCGCTTCTTTTGTCAACGCCCATTTTGGCAGAAGGACAAAACAAAGCCGATTCGCTTTTTTATGTGGCGTCTGAAACACTCAATGACGGACATCTTCAAAACAGCATCAAAGCGTTTAAACGTGTTCTACAAGCAGATGGTCGCTATGCCCCAGCCCATGAACAGATTGCCCGATTGCATTTGCAAGAAGACACACCCGACTCGCGTCGGTTGGCAGAGTTTGCAGCACGACAGGCAATCAATCATGATCCGAATAATCCGATGTATCAATTGCTGTTGGGTGATGTGATGTTGTTTCGTGGATTTCGACACAATGCAGGAAAACATTACGACGAAATTTTGGCCAAGTTTCCCAATTCGGCAGAGGTTGCTTTAAATGCGGGTCGCAATGCGTTGCTCGAATTTATGATGACCAAAGATCGCGGCGTGATTATGGGGCGAGGGGCAACGCAAGAATTTACAGAAAAGGCCTGGGACCGTGCGACGTTGCTATTGGATAAGAGTTTGACGCTTGGCCCCATGGTGCGTGATGGGTATTACTTATTGGGTTTGGCGCATTTGGAATACAACAAACCTGTGCGCTTGATGCAGGCGATGGGACGGTTGTTGAAGCGATTTCCCGAAGACAAAGATGCATTGCTTTTTATGGCGTTGGCCTTTCAAGAACGCGGTCAGATCAATCGGGCCAATGCGCTGTATGAGGAAGCATTGAAGCGGATGACATTTGCCGAGCGAGATATGATGGAAAATGTGGATGTGATTGCCTCAGAAGAAGAACGTTTGGTTTTGGCATCGCATGTGTCCAGTTCTGATATTTGGGAGGATACACCCGAACATCGAAAGTTTTGGATTCAGCGTGATCCCTTATTATTGACCGATTCTAACGAGCGACGATTAGAGCACTACAAGCGGGTGTCTTATGCCAATTTGCGATTCAGTGTGCCTTCGCGCAATGAAGCAGGGTGGCAGACGGTGAGAGGGCAGACATATATCAAGTTTGGGCGATATTTGCATCGTTCTGCATCTGCGCAGTTGTTATTTAGCGAAATATGGTTTTATGAAGGGTTTCAATTTACGTTTAATAGTGTCAATGGGTTGGATAAGTGGGGTTTTGCGGGTGATGTGGGCATGAGCAGTACACCCGATCTTTTGCCCGATACGCCTTTTAGTTGGGAAATGGGAAATGGAAGATCTGCGTTTGATGAAGACCCCGAAATTTTGGGCATAGCAGGGTTAGAACAGCGTGTTAATCACAATACAAAGGTGAATTCAAGCATATTTGTGATGCGTGATAAAGAGGCGTTCGTAAAACAACCGCCTCGTTTTATTGACCCTTTTATCAAGCAAAAATACAGTTTGCCCCATTTGACAGCGGCATTTCGCGAGAAAGACAGTGTGCGGGTAGAATTGGCTTATGCGGTGCCAATGGCGAAGTTAGAGTATGGCGACAGTGTGCGTTTGGACGATGGTTTGTTTGTCTTTGACAGTGGCTGGAATGATGTGTATCGCGGGGTATATCGCGTGGAGAATAAGGTGCGTGGTTCGCTGACGCATTTGGTGCAGAAACGGACGTTGCGATTCCCTTATGGCGATTATCACCTCATTGCCGAAGTGGGAGACCGTTTGGGTGGGTCTGTGGGCACTTTTCGTGAAGAAGGGCGTTGGGCGGTGGTTGATACGGGGTTGGTGATGAGCGATTTGTTGTTGGCCAGCGAAATTAAAACGGCCAATGGGTTTCCTGAAAGACGCGAAGACCTAACGATTACGCCCAATCCTTTGCGTACGTTTTCGCGGGGCAAGTCTGCGTTTGTGTATTTGGAGCTTTACGATTTGGCCCAAGATGGTTTTGGACGCACAAAGTATGAAATTTCGTATCGTGTGGGTATGCCAAATAAAGAGGAAGTGAATCCGGCTTTGTTTGATGCGATTTCGATGGACGCGTTTCAAGGGCGTCTGGATGTGATACGGGAGGAAGTGGAGGATACCGATTGGGGCGATTTGAGTGGCCCCAATGTAACGGTGCATTATGTGGTGCCCGAGCGCAACCGTTTGTCGGCTTCTTTGGAACAATTGCGCCAAAAAGGGCAGCAAGGCGGGATGGTGATTTCTTCTGAATATGCAGGCAATCAAAAGGATGATTTCACCTTTTTAGAGATCAATTTGGCTGATATTCCCGTGGGCATTTATAAGCTCACTGTAACCGCAACCGACGCCCAAAACAAACAGCGGGTACACCGCAGCGAACTGTTTCGCGTAATTCCCTGATCTCTATCTCTGCCCCTTGACCACTGGAATTTAAACCTTTACCATGTCTACCGCATCTCATACATTGATACCATTTCCGGCTCCGGTTCTCAAGGTCGCATCTATGTCCGATGATGTGGATATCCCACCACAAAATGAAGTTCAGCGATTGGTGACTCAAGCCGCTTCGGGTGATACCCGTGCGTTTGAGATGCTATACCGCTTGCATTTGGGGCGTGTGTATGCGCTGTGTATGCGTCTCACACGAAGTGAGGACCGCGCAGAGGACTTGACACAGAGTGCTTTTGTGCGTGCGTGGCAGAAATTGGAGTCGTTTCGGGGTGAGAGCGCGTTTTCCACATGGTTGTACCGTTTGACGGTAAATGTGGTGTTTGAAGCACAACGGTCCGACCTACGTCGTGCGGGGCATTTGGTGGTGACAGATGATATGGCCGTGTTAGATCGGCAAGGGTATAGTGAAACACCCGGTATTAAGATCGATTTGGAAAAGGCCATTGCACAATTGCCAGATCGTGCGCGAGAAGTCTTTGTTTTATTTCAGGTTGAAGGCTATTCTCATGAAGAAATTTCTCGATTAATGGGTATGGCCGTTGGATCTTCTAAAGCTCAGTTACACCGAGCACGGAAACTTTTGCGGGAGATGTTGGATTCATGACAGACAATTTGCGACAAAAATTAAATGACTATGTCGATGGTGAGTTGGCAAACGACGATATCGAAGCCATAGAGGCGATTTTGGCCAATGATCAAGAGGCGCAAGCGGAAGTGGCGTTTTTGAAACAATTGGCACACGATGCGTCTGCATTGCCCCAAGTGATTGCACCCCAGCGTGATCTGTGGGCGGGTGTGGCCGACGGTGTGGTTTTGCGTCAGAAATTAAATGACTATGTCGATGGCGCGTTGTCACAAGACGACATCGCGGCCATTGAAGTGGTATTGGCCAATAATCAAGAGGCGCAAGCAGAGGTGGCATTTTTGCAGCAGTTGGCACACGATGCGTCTGCATTGCCTCAGGTCATTGCACCACGGCGTGATCTATGGGCCGGTGTGGCCAATCGCATCGCTTCAAAGCCCGCTTTACCTTGGATGCGTTGGACACGTTTTGCGGTGGCGGCGGTTTTGTTGGTGGCGGCTTCTTCTGCTGTGACGGTATTGTATATGAAGCAAACGATTGAAGCGCCTGCCCTTGTTCTGGCAAAGAAAGAAGTGACACCCATTTTGGCGGCGTTTCAGGCATCTGAGCAGACCTATAGCACAGCCATTGATCAGTTGACAAAGACCATGCACCGGCGTCGAGATGTGTTGGCACCCGAAACGGTTGCGGCGATTGAGGCCAATTTGAAGGTGATTGATGAAGCCATTCTGGCCTCGCGCGTGGCATTGGATGCCGACCCGAACAATCAAGCATCGGTACATCTAATTTTGGCAATGTATAAACGCAAAGTAGATTTGTTACAGCAAATTGTAGAAATGCCCTACGGGGGATAAAGGTGTGTTTATGAAGTTTCTATGGACAATATTTTTGTTGGCAATCTGCACCGTGGGCGCAGTGGCGCAAACAGATGTGGATCGTCGACAAACCGCCTCGGAAAGCGGGTTTGTCGATGTGCATGTGCCCAATGGGTCTGTGCATCTGGTGGGCGTGCCCAATTTGGAGGTGCGTGTTCAGGGGCACGTTTTGGGCGCACCGCTTCAGTTGTCGGGCAGTGATGAGTTGACCACGGTGCGGGTATCTCAAGGGCACGCCAATTTAACGGTTTTTGTGCCGATGAACAGCCGTGTGGAAATTCGGGGGGATTCACTCGATGTGGTTGTGTCTGATATGAAGGGTATTTTGCGCGTGCAAACGGTTCAAGGGGCTGTGCGGGTGAGTGATGAACCGCGTGAAGTTCAGGTCGATACGCGATCGGGTTCGGTGAATCTGACCGTGACGGGATCCCGAGTGAATGTGTCTTCTATGCAAGGACAGGTGGTATTAAAACTGAAGCAGACAGATGCCAATGTGTCTACCGTGAGTGGGGATGTGGATGTGGATGGTGAATTGATCACTGGGCAGTTTAAGTCGGTATCTGGCACGATGTCGGTGCGTGCATCTGCTTCACGTGTGAATGTGTCTTCGGGAAATGGCGCGGTTATGCTTAATCTCAAGGGTGGTGAGGCCGATGTGTCTACGATGAGTGGGCATATCTCGGCGCAGGGCAATCGGTTTGTGCGGGGTATGTTTGAGTCGTATACGGGGCAAATTCAATTTCAAGGTGGACCCGAGAAAAATGGTCGGTTGCAGTTTAAGGCACACGAAGGCGCCGTGAATTTGAACATTCCGGGTACCAGCAACGATGTGATTGTTTCGACACAAACAGGGGCCATTCATATACAGGGCGAAGACTTTGAACGCGGTTGGATTGAATCACGCTCTGGCAATGTGACTTTTGAAGGCAATGTGAGCGCATCGGGGGCATTGGATGTTCAAACCGATGGATCTGTTGATTTGCTTTTGCCTGAGACTGTGGATGCAAACTTTCGCATTTCATCCGTGGGTGGGCATATTGAAAATGCGTTTGGTACGGCCCCAGACAATGGCACACTGGATTTTAAAACGGGAACGGGCCGGGCTTGGATTAATGTGAAAAGCCGAAGCGATGTGTGGGTGCGTAAACATGTGTTAGACAAAATAGAGCAACCCCGCAGCGAAGCAGATATATTGTACGATCAGGCCATGGTATTGGGTGACGATGTTTCGGTTGATGATCGGTTGGATGCTTTTCGCAAAGTGTTGCGTGCAGACCGAACGTATACATTGGCTCATCACGCATTGGCTAAGTTGTATATGATCAAAAACACCCCCACGCATCGGCAATGGGCCCAACGAGCCTTGCGAGAAGCGATGCGCTTAGATCCCAACAATATCATCTATGATGTGACGATGGGCGATTTGATGTGGGCGCAGGGGTTTTGGTTTAATGCCGAGCAGGAATATGAAAAGGTGTTGGAAGTCGCACCCAATAATGCCCATGCGGCTTATAAAATTGGGCAGCATAAATTGATGAATGCCTTGAAATATAGCGATATGACACATTTGGATCAGATTCATGGCGCTGATGGTACCACGTCGCATTGGATGGAGTGGAAAGCCTGGAGTGAAAAGGATGGGATCACTGCTAAGATGTTTTTACAGCGAAGCATCGCATCTGACCCAACGTATCGCGATGCCTATTATCAGTTGGGTTTGTTGTACTTAGAGAGTGGCAGGCCCGATAGTTTGTTGGTTGTGTCGCAA
Source organism: Candidatus Latescibacterota bacterium (assembly GCA_047619225.1). Classification (GTDB taxonomy): domain Bacteria; phylum Latescibacterota; class UBA2968; order UBA2968; family UBA2968; genus JABIFK01. Next base: position 9,047 of record JBLHJX010000006.1, on the reverse strand, counting down.
CAACTGCTCAAGCAAATGCCCAGTGACAAAGACGCTTTGCTGTTTAGCGGTTTGGGTGCCCAACGGTTGGGAAAGATGGATGCGGCTTTTGGTTTTTATTCGCGGGCATTGGCACAGATGTCAGAGGATGAACGCCAAATGATGGAGTCCATTGACCTGATTGCATCAGATGCAGAACGAGCAGATATTGCCCGTGATAAGGATGGGTTGGATCGGTTTTGGCGAGCGAAGGACCCCTTGTTTTTAACCGAGTATAGTGAGCAACATTTAGAGCATTATGGACGTATTGCCTATGCCAACTTGCGGTTTAGCCGCCCCGAGCACAATGTGGTGGGATGGCAGACCGATATGGGAAATGCCTATGTTAAGTACGGACATTTCTTGGGGCGCAATAGCAAACGCGGAGAGTACGAATTTGATTCGCCAGTGGACCAGATTGCTCTTAATTCTGTTGATGGATCAATGGCGCCACTTACGTTTGGTGCTCCCGGCTTGAATCACAGTGGTTTTACAGACCAACAAACTGAGACATGGTTTTACGAAGACTTTCAGCTTGTGTTTCGTATGTCTGATGGATTTGGTGGCGATCTTCTGTCACAGGAAAAACAAATTGCTCGTTTTAGTGATCCCTATCAAGGTGTCAAATATCATATGCCTTTTCAGGCGGTAGCTTTTCGCGAGCAAGACAGCGTGCGCATTGAGCTGGCTTATGCCTTACCCAAGTCTAAGTTAGGCCCAGACGAGGCAGGGTCGGTTGAAGTACAAGACGGTGTATTTATGTTTGATGCCCATTGGGAAGCGGCCTATCGCAAGGTGTCTACGGCGCAGGTGATGTTGCCCACATTAGGTGATTCTTCCGTGACGAATGCAGACAGTTTGCGAAAGAATCACTTGTTGTCCATACGAGAAATCCGTGTGTCTCCGGGTGACTATCGTTTAATAGGCGAGGCGCGTGACACCCATTCGGGTTCGATTGGTACGTTTCGCATTTTGCGTCAGTTTGGCTTTTCAGATACGACACTTATGGCCAGCGATTTGATGCTGGCAAGCCGTATTGCATCCGATACCCCTTTTCCTGACGTGCGGGCAGATTTGGATATTGTGCCGCATCCCAATCGCACGTTTGCACAATCTGAACCTGTTTTCGTTTATTTAGAAGTTTACAATTTGACGCGTGATGATTTTGGCAAGACGGATTATGCCATTGCCTATCGGGTCGGGTCACCCGAAGAAAACGAAATAGATCCGGCACTGTTTATGCCTGTCAATTATGAACAAGGTTTTGTGCAATTTGATGTGGTCGCAGAAGATGAAACATCCCTGCCAAGGCGCGATCCCTTTACGGCTTTGTCAAAAGATGAGACCATAGAGCGAAATTCTGTTCAAGGTACAAGAACACAAAATCAAGAGTGGACACAACAGGCTCGGCAGCAATTGACATCAGAATATAAGGTAAAGTATGTGCTGCCGAAGAGCCGGTTTTCTGAGACGCTACAAAATGTGGCCAAACAGGGTGTGCAAATGGAAACGGTTGTCACGGCAGAGTACGAAGGCCAACGGCACGATGATTGGACCTATTTGCAAGTCGATGTGTCACAAGTGCCAGCAGGTATCCATAAATTGAGCGTGCAGGTTCAAGATCATCACACAGGACATATGGTGAATCGCGACGTGCTGTTTCGCGTCGTAGAATGAGGCTAAGGATATAAGAACCCTGTTCCTGGAGGTATACCATGGCAAGGCTGATCACATTTTTAAGTTTCGCTATTTATTTGGAGTTGGATATTGAGCAGGTGAAGGCCGGGCTGAATCAGATCGAAGTCACGGTGACCGATTTGGTGAGTGGACAGGCAGTATCTAAGCTGGCGATTTTTCAATTGAGCGAACTTAAGTAATTTCTTGCTGCCTTTTGTCTACTCAATATCATGCCGCGAAACATCACCCGGCACACGCATCTGAAAAAGAATATCGGGTATGTCGATGTTGACCTTATGATTTTTAACATCAATCGCAATGAGATCGGCACCCTGATGGATTTCAATGTGCTTGGGCAGCACAAACCCACCTGTTTGGTAATACTCTGAGAGCAGACGCTTGGAAATGCGTTTGCCCTCGTTGTTTAAAATGTGATCTTCAAGCAGGGTGGCTGAACGACGGTCAAAGACGAGCTTGCGTTTCCAAAGTGTGTAATCCAGTTCAAGGAACACTTGGTTTTGTTCGGGCAAAAAACGGGTCACACGTGGCAGGTCAAGCGGCGAAAGATTGGGCAAACCGAGGATGGCCTGGTTGAGGTCGTAGTAGGCCAAGTTGACACCCGTGAGTGCTTGGAGCACTTTTTCGGGCTGGCCGACGAGATAATTATTTTCTCTTGGGAGATATACTTCAAGCACATTTTGATTGGCAACGGCTGTCAAAATGGAAATACCAAACGTGCCAATATCGATGCGCAATTGATCTGGGCTGTGATAATGGAAGCGGGCGGTTGCGCGGTTTTCACGAATGCCATCCAGTTTGAGTGTGATGCGCGCTTGCGTTTGCAAGCTGCGTAGGGTGTCGTAACGCGTGGCAAGGATGTGGAGGAGTTCGGCTGCACTGGTGTAGGTGGGCACTGGAGGGATCGCCCGCGTGTTTGCACAACCGGACAAAAATAGAACGGATAAGGTGAAAAGTAAAAAGGCACCGCAACGTTTGCTCGTTGCGGTGCTTTTGTATATATGGGTTCTCGGTTTCTTGTCCCTTTGCCCCCTATGACCCTCTAAGCTCATTGGGCATCCGAGGTGCTGGGCGCGTCGATAAATTTTTTCAATTTGTCCTGAATCGGTTGATTGTTAGGGGCAAATTCCAATGCGCGTTCGTAGTGTGTCCGTGCGCGTCTCAAGTCGCCAATGGCTTGGGCGGCATCCCCTGCGTGATCATGGATCACCCGGAGATTTTCATGAAGGGCTGCAATTTGGCGTTCGTTGTTGGGATTGGCTTGTTTGAGCGCTTCTTCCTCAATGGTAATGGCTTTGATGAGCCATTTCATCGCCTCTCGATATTCGCCCTTTTGGTAATAGATCCAACCGAGGCTGTCTAAATAAGCACCATTGTCGGGGTCGGCTTGCACGGCTTTTTGGATATAACGAATGGCCTCATTGAGTCGTTCTCCCCGTTCTGCGAGCATGTATCCCAAATAATTGTTGGCACCTGCATGGTCGGGAAAGAGCGAGAGCAAACGCAGAAAGACATTTTCGGCACTGTCGTTTTGGCCCGCACGTTCATAGCTGTGTCCCAAGTCAAACAACACATCGGGTCGGTTTTCCATTTCGTCTTGCAAGGGGGCCAAGAGCTTGATGGCATCATCCCATTCCTGGTCACGCAAGTACGTCCTTGCCAGTGAATACCGATATTCGGGTTGATCGGGTACGGCAGCAGCAGCTTGTTGATAGATCTCTCTGGCACGAGGAACATCATCGCCAAACAGGTAGATTTGTGCCAGGTCGGTTACGATTTGAGGATAGAACTCAGATGTGGCGGGTGCTATGGTGTGTAATTCTTCCAGCAAGTGCTGAGCAGCCTCCCAATTTTTTTCGGCCATATGGGTATGTGCAATGCCCAACCAATATTTGGCTTTTTCATTTTTAGCATTGGCCAAGTTGAAAAAATTTCGAGCATCGGCTGGGCGTTCGGTTTCTAATAGCAGTTGGGCTTTGGTTGCCAAGTAAGCTTCTCGGTCGGGCAATGCTTCTAATAGACGGTCTAAAATGGTCTCTGCATGACGATAGAATTCGATCTTGTCATCGCGTTTGACAGCTGGGTCGTGCGCCATATCGAGAAACACTTGGCCCATTGTTTCGGTAAAACTCGTGTCTAAGGGGGTTTCTACCAAGAGGCGGTCGCGTTGATATTGCCTACGATAGACGCGTACCAATTGCCCCCAGATACGGGCGTTTTGCTGCGTCACTTTATTTTTGTTTTGCAACAGAGCTGCGCGAAAAGTCTTTTCTGCAGCTGTGGTGTCTTGGCGAGCAAATTGGAGATCACCCAGATTGAGGTGTACGTCAATATTGTTAGGCTCTTGCTCAAGAATACTTTGGTAAATGGCTTCTGCCCGCTCGGGCGCTTTGACTTTTATGAAATTCTGCGCAGCAGCCATCCGTTGCGTCGTTTCAAGATTGGGGAGTGCTGCAATCTGATCCAATGTTTGAAGCACCAACGCTGTTTGGTTGCGCGCGCCATAAATTTGCAACATTTGAACGTAGGCTTGCAGGGGGCTGATATTTTTAACTTTGACAATGGCTTTCAGTTCTTGCAATGCCAATGTGGTGTCTTTGTTGCCCGTGACGAGACCGCGGTAAAGATGCCAGTGATTTTCGACGTCGTTAGGGTCAATTTGCACGGCGCGTTGGGCCGGTTCTACCGCTTCAGAATATCGTTGGCGTGCATTGAGGTTGCGTGCCAGTGCGCCATAAAGGGTGGCCGAGGTCGTGTCGTGTTGAATGGCAAAACGCAAGGCGTGAATGGCTTGATCTCGGTCGCCTTTCATCTCGGCCAATTTTGCTGCTATAAAAGCGTTGACGGCTTGCGCTGGTGGGGGTGCTTTTTTTTCAACTGGTCGCAGCGTAATTTGCGGTTGTTGGGCCGCACAACCGACTATGAATAGGAGCAGAATTGTATACCGTTTGGCAATAGAGCGCATGTGTTTATCCTTTTGGGGGACGCATTTTGTTTTTTGGTTTTTGGATATGCCAGATCAATTCACTGCGTCCAAAATCGGTTTCTTGTGATTGCACGATCAGTTTAAGGATTTTGGTTTTTTCATTTACGATGGGTTTGCCTTGAAAGTCGCGACCTGGAAAATAGAGTTGGAGCAATTTTTCATTGCCAACATAAGTCATCCTTGAAGGGGCGTCGAGGTAGAACCGTTCTTTATCGCCTGGAACGGGACTAAAGTATTGGCCAAATACGTCTGTAACTTCAACTTCGCGGCCTGGCACAGATATTTTTACGGCTTCAAGGGGATAAAAAGCACGAGGTTCTACTTGGAGAGGTTCATACCCGATTCCTTCGTCATCTTCAAGAAATATAATCCAGCGTTTGAGATCAAGGTATTTTTCATTATACGGTGTGTTGAGTTTGAGCCGCACTTGGATCCTATCGTTCATTTGGTTTTGAACGACATAGGCTTCCCAGGTGGTGACGTTGACGCTGTCGGGCGCGTATTCCTTTTTTAAGAGGTCAAATTCTGTTTTGCCGAGGTCTGGAACCATGAGTGTGGCGGCAATGAGTAAGGGAGATTTTACGATGCGCCCCTGTTTAGAGGTTGGCAACACGCGCGTTTGCAAATCGGAGGACCCCGCAATATTGGCGGCTTCTTGCACATCATCTATGGGTCTGATGGTGGGGATGTATCCACGTGCGGTCCAGGTTTCTAATAATTGTGCATATGTCCAGGTATTGCCGGGCGTGGGTTGACTGGGTAAGGTGATTTGGTAGGCACGTTTTTCGCGTGAAAATTCAGTTACAAGGGGCGAGTTTTTGATGTGATGATACGGGTGCTCCGCTAAGGGGTAGTCGAGCAGATTGTGATCCCCTTTGAGGATTTTGTCGAGGCGTTTGGTTTGTTTCTCGTTCAGCTGGGCCATTTTTTTGAGGGATTCAAGGGTTGCGTCTACGCTGTCTAATGTCGCCTTGCGCAGTGCTCGTAATGCTTTGATCTTTGGAATATGTCCTTGCCAGAGTGTGGCTTCACATAATTTTTTGGCACGGGTGAGTTGATACCCTATGATTATTTCTCGGAGCTGGGCCACGTGAGCAGTAATGGCTGTTTTTTGCACATCTGTTGCTTTGGTGTGTTTGCTTAGCTTTTGGGCATCAAACAGATCGTCGAGATTGGCAGCTTGCAAGGGTGTGTTTAAAACCAAGCAAAGGGCACAAAACAGAATGTTTTTGAACAACCGCATACCACAGCTCCCAAAATGAGTATTTCAAGCGTGTCTTAAGTATCTCCTTTTGCTTGTATGTTGTCAACGTTTGAATAGGCAAAAGGTTCTGTAAAGGAAACCGCAAACAGATCGATTGGGAACTCAAAAATGAGGGGTCAAAGCTGTGGGGTTACGTCTTGTTTCTTACCGCCCCTTTTATTTTTCTAAAAGGAGCTTGCTGACGGTGTCATCCACTGGAATGGGATAGTCGCGACTAAAACAAGCGGTGCAATATTGACGTCCGGCATTGGGGGCTACTTTGATCATGCCTTCTAGGGAGAGATACCCCAAACTGTCTACACCCAAGTGTTCTCGAATTTGTTCAACTGTTTTTTCGCCGGCAATCAGTTCTTTGGTGGTTTGAAAGTCGATGCCATAAAAGCAGGGCGAAATAATGGGGGGACATGAAATGCGCACATGTACTTGACGCGCACCGGCTTCGCGAATCATGCGCACCAAGTGGCGCAAGGTAGTGCCACGTACAATAGAGTCTTCAATGACCACAACGCTTTTTCCGGTAAGCACACCGCGTACAGGGTTGAACTTGAGCCGAACTTTGGCACCTCGGTTATCTTGGCCTGGGGTGATAAAAGTGCGCCCGACATAGTGGTTGCGAATGAGCCCGATTTCGTGTTTGATCCCGGTTTCTTCGGCATAACCCAGTGCCGCGGTGTTGCTGGAGTCGGGCACAGAAATGACAATGTCGGCTTCTGCGGGGTGTTCTATGGCCAGTTGGCGACCCAAGCTGCGGCGGGTTTTGTCAACGTTATCCCCAAAGATGAGGCTATCGGGGCGTGAGAAGTAGATGTATTCAAAAATGCAGAAAGCTTTTTTCTCAACTTGAGCAAAGGTATAGGTACGCAGGCCGTTTTCATCAATAACAAGCAGTTCACCTGGTTCAATGTCGCGAATGTATCGCGCAGAGATGATGTCTAAAGCACACGATTCGGAGGCCACCACCCACGCATCCCCCAATTGACCCAAACACAAAGGACGGAAACCATGTGGGTCCCGTGCGACCAAGAGTTTGTTCTCTGTGGCAAAAACAAGGGAGTAGGCACCTTGGATTTGTTTGAGGGCATCGGCCACACGGTTGGCAATTTGGAGTTCTGGAGAACGTGCAATTAAATGTAATATGATTTCGCTGTCTGTGGTGGTTTGGAATATGGCACCTGTTTCTTGCATGCCACTTCGCAGTTGTGCTGTGTTGGTAAGGTTGCCATTGTGGGCTACGGCAATGGACCCATCTCTGCATTCGGCCACAAAGGGTTGGGCATTGACGATATTGTCTGACCCCGTTGTAGAATAGCGGTTGTGACCAATGGCCAAATGGCCAGTCAAGCGTTCAATGTCACTGGGGGTTCCAAAGACATCAGAAACCTGTCCCATGCCTTTGTGGGTATATATGTTGTCCCCATCACCCGCAGTGATGCCACAACTTTCTTCACCGCGATGTTGCAATGCATGCAAACCCAATACGGTATGCGCTGCGGCTTCTGGGGTGCCGTAGATGCCAAAAATGCCACAATAATGTTTAACGTGTTGGTCCATGCAAAAATCTCCTGGCCGAAGCGTTGGCGTGATACGAGAGGTGGGGAATGGTGAGGCTGTGAAAGGAAAACGTAAAAGGTTTAAGCGTGTGGTGCTTGTACTGGATTTGGGAGATGGGGGGCATTTGGTTGACTGGTTATCTTCGTTTTCTTCCTCTGCGTGTGTTTTTTGTGTTTTTTGTGTTTTTTGTGTTTTTATCAAACCCGCGTTTTGGTGGGCGTGTTCTTAGTTTCCTTAATGATGCGTGGGAAACAAGTTCAAAGTCGATGAGCAGTCGTTGGCGATCAACGCGTGCCAATTGTACGTCAACGGCATCACCCAATTGATAGGTGGTGCCCGTACGTTCTCCTATGAGTGCACCTTGGAGTTCCTGATAGACGTAATAGTCGTCGTCTAGGGTTTTGACATGTACAAGCCCTTCGATGAGTATGTCATCCAATTCAATAAAAAATCCCATGGGTCGCACATCGATAATGGTTGCTGCAAAGTGTTCGCCGAGTTTGTCTTCAAGAAAGATAACCTGCATGAGCTTGATGGCATCCCAATCGGCTTTTTGTGCGGCAATTTCACGTTGGGTAGACAACTCACCAATATCGGGCAAGCGCTTGTTGCGGCGCGCTAAGCTTTCGGGTGTATCGGCGTTGTTAATGGTGTCGCGTACAATGCGGTGTGTGATGAGATCGGGATAACGGCGAATGGGGGATGTAAAGTGCGTATAGGTGTCGCAGGCCAAACCGAAGTGACCGATATTTTTGGGCGTGTAGAGCGCTTTTTTCATCGAACGCAACAATCGTCCGTTGAGTACGCGACCAATGCGTTCGCCTTGAAGCGATTCGAGAATGCGTTGAATGTCTGATGGGCCCATGCGTTCTGGTTTGGGTAAGCGGTGCCCAAATGCTGCGGCCAGCATAGCGAATGTGGCGAGTTTTTCAAGGTCGGGTGATGCGTGTACGCGATACAGAATAGGTACGCCCTTATCCGTCATATATTGGGCGACAACTTCGTTGGCCAAGAGCATAAATTCTTCAATGAGGCGATGGCTGTTCAAGCGTGGTGTGGGGCGAATGTCTATGGGGTGTCCTTTGTCATTCAGGACAATGTGTGGTTCGGGCAGATCAAAATCGATGGCGCCGCGTTCTTGCCGTTTGATGGTGAGATGTTGACGCAATTTTTCCATGCGGTGGAGCATGTCGGCAAATGGATATGCGTTGGTTTGGGGCGCATCGGCGTGGTTGTCGAGCACGCGTTGTACGTTTTCGTAAGAGAGGCGTTCGTGGCTGCGGATGACCGTTTCTGCAATTTGTGTGTCAATGATGTCGCCATTGGGGTGTATGTGAACAAACACACTTAAAGCAAGCCGGTCTTCATTGGGACGAAGAGAACATACACCCGCCGAGAGGTGCTCTGGCAACATGGGGATGACCCGGTCGGGCAAATAAACGCTGGTGCCACGGGCAATGGCCTCGTGATCAAGAGGGGAACCTTCGGTGACAAAATACGAGACATCGGCAATGTGAATGCCAAGTTGGTATG
>JBLHJX010000005.1:0-54877 GCA_047619225.1 Candidatus Latescibacterota bacterium | reverse complement strand
CAAGGGGCCTCGTCAGTTTATGAAACTGGACCCGTTGGTGTGTTGGATCAGCCTGACTTCCTCAATGCGGTCGTTCAAGTGGAGACATATTTAACCGCGCGCGGGTTATTGGATGTTTTATTGGCCATTGAGTTGGATTTTGGCCGTGAGCGTTTAAAAAAGTGGGGCCCTCGTATTTTAGATTTGGATATTTTGTTGTTTGGTGAAGCGGTTATCGATGAACCGAGTTTGCGTGTGCCACATCCTTACTTGCATGTGCGGGGTTTTGTTTTAAATCCCCTTTGTGATTTAATTCCAAAAGAAAAACACCCGACCTTAGGGTGCTCGTTTGCGTCTTTGTTAGATGATGTTAATGATGGGGCTGTACATCGGGTTGAGAACCTTTTGTTGTGGGACAAGCAGTGAGGAAATACGCGTGGCTGTACGATATATTGCCATAGAAGGCATTACTGGGGTTGGTAAGACCCAACTGGCGCATTTGTTGGCCGGGCGTCTGCATGCGCATTTGGCACTTGAAGACGTAACCGAAAATCCCTTTCTGCCTCTTTTTTATGAAGATCCACAGCATTATGGGTTTCAGACGCAAGTGTTTTTTATGTTAAGCCGCTATCGCCAGCAACAAGAATTGCACCAAATGGATTTGTTCCAAACCGTGGTGATTAGTAATTTTATTTTTGAACGCGACCGCATTTATGCCAATGTGGGTCTCAATGATGCCGAATTCGCCCTGTATGATCGATTGGCCGAGACATTAAGCGAAAAAATCCCTCGGCCCGATTTGGTGGTGTACTTGCAAGACTCGATTCCACATCTGTTGGGTCGCATTCGGGCGCGTGATCGGGGCTATGAGCGGGTGATTTCCGAAGAATATTTGGCGCGTTTGAGTGAGGCTTATAATCATTTCTTTTTTCATTATACCGATTCACCCCTCTTGGTTGTAAATGTGTCTGAAATTGATTTTGCCAATCAGTTAGATGATTTGGATGATTTGGTACAGCAAATTTTGTCACCGCCGGCAGGAACGCGGTATTATCGGCCTGTGCATGTTGATGTTTAATTGGGTTTGGGAGCGTAATATTTATGGGGCTTAGGATACAACCTGACTCACTGGGAATGATGAAAAAAAATAAAGCACGTATTGTGGTAATGACGTGTTATGACTATCCTACGGCGCTGTTGCAAGATGCCGTTGGGGTTGACGTGGTTTTTGTGGGTGATTCTGTTGGGCAGAATGTTTTAGGTTATCAAGGCCCTAAAGAAGTAACCATGGCAGATATGCTCCATCATGCACGCGCTGTGCGTCGGGGGGTTACTGACGCGCTCTTAATGGTTGATTTGCCTTATGGCAGTTATCAAACGCCCGAAATGGCTGTTGAGAATGGTCAACAATTGGTTGATGTTGGAGCCGAAGTGGTGAAGCTGGAGGGGGGGCGCGAAGTTATGGCGCAGGTTGCAGCATTGGTTGGAGCAAATATTCCTGTTGTGGGGCATATTGGATACACACCTCAAACGCGCACAGGGCAACGCCCCTTGTATGGCGATCGGGCAGATGAGGCGGTTGGGGTGTTGGAAGATGCCTTGGCATTAGAAGCTGTAGGGGCTTTGGCTGTGGTGCTAGAATGTATCCCCGAGCGTGTTGCCGAGGTGGTAACTGAGCATGTATCCATTCCGACCATTGGTATTGGTGCTGGGCGTATATGCGATGGGCAAGTGCTGGTTGTAAATGACTTGTTAGGCGTTAATTCAGACTCATTTCGTTTTGTAAAGCAATATGCAAATTTGAAAGAGGTTATGCACACGGCATTTTCAAATTATCGCGCTGACGTAAAAGAAGGTCGTTTTCCTGGTGAGGGACATCGTTTCTTGATGAAAAACAAAGAGTTGGGAGCATTTAAGGAACAAGTAGAAAACATCGTGCAGGTGTCACGTGGTTGAAGTTATTCGAACTGTTTCACAGATGCACCACGTTGCAAATCAGTTACGGCAAGAAGGGGTGCGAATTGGTTTGGTGCCCACGATGGGGTATTTGCACAAGGGGCACCTGAGTTTAATCACGCGCGCCTTGCAAGATGCCGATCAAGTTGTCGTGAGCATTTTTGTCAATCCGATTCAGTTTGGTCCAAAAGAAGATCTGGCAGCTTACCCGCGTGATTTGAGCCGAGATTTGGCGCTGATAGAAGATGCAGGTGCATCTTTTGCCTATGTCCCAGAAACAGAAGAGATGTACCCTGAGGGTTTTGCAACTTATATCGATGTTGAAGGGCTTACAGATCGTTTATGTGGCGTTTCACGGCCCGGGCATTTTCGGGGGGTGACCACGGTGGTGGCAAAACTCTTTACAGCAGTGAAACCTCATGTGGCTGTTTTTGGGCAAAAAGACGCCCAACAAGTGCTTGTCATTCAACACATGGTTCGAGATCTCAACTTGGACGTAGATGTGGTTGTTGCACCAACCGTGCGTGAATCAGATGGGTTGGCCAAAAGTTCGCGGAATGTATACCTGACTCCCGAAGAACGTGAAGAAGCTCCTGTGCTTTATCGGGCTTTACAAAGGGGCAAGGCGTTAATAGAAGAAGGTGTTCGAGAGCCAGATGTCGTATTGGGTGCCATACGTGCGATGATCGCAGATGCCCCTCTTGCGCAAACTGATTATATAGAAGCCGTTGACATGGATCGCTTAGTGCCTTTGTCCATTTTGTCTGGGCGTGTTTTATTGGCTGTTGCCGTGTATTTTGGGAAGGCCAGATTGATTGATAACATATGGGTTAAGATACCCTAAAAATACACCCAACCTTTTGGTAAGTGACTATTTTTCTATTGATTCGCAAGACTTGACGTCTCTGGCAGACTTCATTATATTTTAACTCCTTATTGTCATTGTTGTTTTGCATACATACCAGTTGTTCATATTTTAACCCAAGGAGAAGTGAAATGGCTTACCAACTTCCTGAATTGCCTTATGCATATGATGCCTTAGAGCCTCATATTGATGCTCGCACCATGGAAATTCATCACAGCAAACACCATAATGCTTATGTGACAAATGTAAATGCGGCCCTAGAAGCTCACCCCGATTTGGCAAGCAAATCGATAGAAGATTTGATTAGTGATCTAGACAGTGTGCCAGAAGCCATTCGCACAGCTGTACGCAATAATGGTGGTGGTCATGCCAATCACAGCTTGTTTTGGAGCATTATGAGTCCCAATGGCGGTGGCGGACCCACGGGTGCTGTGGCTGAAGCCATCGAGCGTGATTTGGGCGGTGATGAAGCGGGCCACGCAAAATTTAATGCAGCAGCTGCAACGCGTTTTGGCAGTGGTTGGGCTTGGGTTGTTGTGAAGGATGGCAAACTTGATATTTTGAGCACGGCCAATCAAGACAATCCGCTGATGACGGGTGATGGCACACCCATTTTGGGTCTCGATGTTTGGGAGCATGCTTATTATTTAAATTATCAAAATCTTCGCCCTGCTTACATTGAAGCTTGGGCCAATACGATTAATTGGGAAGAAGTGAACCGACGTTACGCAGCAGCACTTTAAATTTAATTAAGGAACTAAGAAATTATGGGTCTTTCTGTTGGTGATCAAGCACCCGGTTTTACACTCAAACGCAAGCATGCCGACGGTTTGGATGACGTGAGCTTGAGTGACTATCAGGGTCAGAAGAATGTTGTAATGCTATTTTTCCCATTGGTGTACACTTCGGTTTGTACTGATGAAATGTGTTCGGTCAGTCAAGGACTTGAGGCGTATGAAAGTTTACAGGCCCAAGTGTTGGGCATTAGTGTAGACAGCCCATTTGCCCAAGAAGCTTGGGCTAATACCAATGATATTACTGTTCCGTTGCTGAGTGATTTTAATAAAGAAGTCAGTGCTGCCTATGGTTCCCAATTTGAAGATCTCTTGGGTTTCAAAGGCGTGGCCAAACGCTCTGCATTTGTCATTGATAAAAACGGAGTGGTACAATTTACTTCCATTTCGGACGACCCCAAAGTTGTGCCCGATTTTGAAGCCATTAAAGCTTGTCTTGAAGGTCTTAGTTAATCTGGAGGTTCCTATGGTTAGCGTTACAGAAATGGCTGCTCGTAAAATCAAAGATTTGATTGTTCGTGAAGGGCATCCTGAAGGTCATGGTTTGCGGTTAAAGGTGATTGGTGGCGGATGCTCTGGCTTGTCTTATCAGCTTGAGTTTGATGGGACAGTCGGCGAAGATGACAGTACTATTGACGCATATGGTGTTCAAGTGTTTGTCGATATGAAGAGCGCGTTGTACTTGACCGGCACAGAGTTGGATTATGATGATGGTCTTATGGGCACAGGGTTTCGTTTCAACAATCCAAATGCCAAGAATCAATGTGGTTGTGGAGAGTCATTTAGTGTGTGACGCCTCATAAATAGTTTGTGATGATGGGTTGAAAGATTTTAGGAAGGGAGGAGTGTTTTTTACTTCTCCCTTCCACCCTATGTAGGAAGAAATTATTCAGAAAGTAAGTTTTGTGATGCAATTTTTAATAGGGTTGGTTCTATTATCAGCAGAGTGTCTTTTGGTGCTCTTGCTCCTTTGCGTCACATCGTGTACGTGTGGTGGTTTTGTGAGGATGTGTGGAAAGGGGTATGCGTACGTTATGGACCTTAATTTGGATTTAAATATTGAAGACAGGAGGCTCCAATGGATGCACTATTGCAAGGAGCTCAACAAATACTGGCAGAATTTGGTCTCTGGGTGGCAATTGTCGGTGCGTTCCTCTTATTTGCAGTCGGTTGGTTCTTGTGTGCTTGGCTTAACTCACAGAAGATTCGCGACATCGAACAGCAAACCGAAAAGCGTGTCGCAAAACTCGCGGAAAAGGCAGATAGAGATCGCAAAGCCACCTTTTTGGAAGAGAAAAACAAGTGGTATGAGAACAAGACGCGTTTTGAACGCGAGTTGGATGGAAAGCAGTTTAAGCTTGATGAGTTAAGCGACCAACAACAAGAACAAGAAAGTAAGCTGACAGAGCGTCTGGATGTGGCGCAACAACGCGACAAAGACCTTGGTCGGCGAGAACGAGATGTGCGTCAGCGTGGTGCTCGGCTTGAAAAAAGAGAAGCTGAGCTCGATGATATCCTGATTCAGCAACGTTCGCAGCTTGAGCGCATTTCGGGTATGAATGCAGATCACGCGCGTGAAATGTTGGTGGAGACGATCAAACATGACCTGAAACAGACGGCCACCAATATCGGCCGAGAAATTATCGATCAAGCCCGTGAGCGTGCAGACCGAGAGGCCAAAAAGATATTGGCATTGGCCATCGAACGTTGTTCTACCGATCAAACGGTCCAGTCTTCAATTGCGGTGGTTTCGTTGCCTGATGATGATATCAAAGGCCGTATTGTAGGCAAAGAAGGGCGAAATATCATTTCGTTTGAGGCTGCCACAGGTGTAAAGGTTATTGTTAATGACACACCAGAAGCCGTCGTGTTGTCAAGCTTTGACCCTGTCAAGCGCGACATTGCTCGGTTGGCTATGGAGCAGTTGGTCAAAGAGGGGCGTATCAACCCCAGCCGTGTTGAAGAAGTGGTTGCCGATTGTGAACAAAAAATCGCAGGATTGATTTTGGAAGAAGGCAAACAAGCTGTTCGCGAATTGAATATTGATGATTTACACCCCGAGTTGGTGAAGCTGGTCGGTAAGTTGAAATATCGAACAAGCTATGGTCAAAGCGTTTTAGGCCACTCCAAAGAGGTGGCATTTTTGGCAAGTGTGATGGCGGCTGAAGTAGGGTTAGATGAAAAGCTCGCCCGAAGATGCGCCCTTTTACACGATATTGGGAAAGCCGTAGATCAGGAGCAAGAAGGCAAACATACCGATATAGGTGCTTTTTTAGTGGGTAAATATGGCGAAGGTGACGAGGTGATTAATGGTATTTTTTATCACCACGGCGAAGCTGAAGCCTCAACACCCATTTCATTTTTGGTTAAAGCTGCAGATGCAATTTCTTCTTCTCGTCCTGGTGCACGGCGTGACGATGCCGAAGGGTATATCAAACGTGTGCGTGATTTAGAAGAGGTGGCCCAAGCATTTGAGGGGGTGCGGGATGCGTATGCGATCAACGCAGGTCGTGAAGTACGGGTGATGGTGAATGCGGGTCGGATCAATGACGATCAGGCAAAAACATTGGCATATGACATTGCCCAACGTATTCGTGATGAAATGACGTATCCTGGCGAAGTGCAAATTACAGTCATTCGTCAAACCATAGCAACCGACTGGGCTGGCCGGCCCAACAAACGACGTCCCAAACCGCGCCCAAGAGGCCGTGGTGGACGCCGGATGGATCGCAACCGGGGCCGTACAGATCGTAAAAATGGTTCTTTTCGGCCCGATGGTCAACAATCAGACACGTCGGCGGGTGAAAAAGTCCAGCAGCCCAATCAAAGTGGCTCGGTAAACCCTCCGGGCAATCTTTAGATTATGACTGATGCTTATTCCGAATGTGTGCGCGATCATTTTGAACATCCGCGTCATGTCGGGGTTTTGGAGAATCCCAATGGGGTAGGAACTGTTGAAAACCCCGTTTCGGGTGCCGCTTTGGTCTTGCAGGTAATCATTCGTGAAAACGTGATTCAACAAGCGGTTTTTCAAGCCCAAGGGTGTACTGCAACAATTGCGTGTGGTTCCGTGCTGACCGAGTTGTTGGTTGGCAAACCGTTGGATAAAGTCGCGGTGCTTACGCGTGATGATGTGGAAGATGCCTTGGGTGGATTGCCCCCGACACGCAAGCACGCGGCAGATCTTGCAATTGATGCGGTGCGAGCCGCACTCGCTGATTTTGCGTGCCGTGTTTCGGCCTCATAGCACAAGAAAAAGGGCAGGGCATTGCGGTGCTCTGCCCTTTGGTTTATTGGAGGTCGGGTGACTCTGACAGAGAAGGTCAAGAAAGCTGCTCTCCAATTGGGGTTTGATTTGGTGGGCATAGCACCTGCGCATCCGCCTGAACATTGGGACTTTTATCAACAATGGTTGCATCTGGGATATGCTGGTGAGATGGGCTATTTGGGTCGCAATCTTGATCGTCGTGCAGACCCTTGTGAGATCGTTCCCAATGCCAAGTCTATTTTGTGTTTGGGCCTGAATTACTTGCCTTCTAAAAAACAGGGCGCCGATGACGCATCTCGGGGGAGTATTTCAAAATATGCGCAAGGTGATGATTATCACGATGTGATTAAAGCGCGTTTATTTGATTTGTTGGCCGAGATACAAAGACTAGAACCATCGGCAGATGGTCGTGTTTATGTAGATACCGGCCCAGTATTAGAACGTGATTTTGCTGTGCGTGCAGGTTTGGGCTGGTTTGGCAAACATACAGTGCTGATTCACAAACACAAAGGATCGTGGTTTTTTTTAGCTGAGATTATTTTAAATTTGGAACTGGAACCCGATAAACCTCAGCTTGATCATTGTGGCACATGTACACGATGCATTGACGCTTGCCCAACAGACGCCATTGTGGCACCTTATGAGGTCGATTCTCGTCTGTGCATTTCGTATTTAACCATCGAGTCGCGGGGGAGTATCCCGCGTGATTTGCGGCCGGGTATTGGGCATTGGGTGTATGGGTGCGATATTTGTCAAGATGTGTGCCCTTGGAACCATAAACACGCCCAACCTACAGACGAATTGGCTTTTCAGACGCGTGAAGGATTGGATGCCCCGAAGTTGGCCGATCTTTTAGGTATGGATCAAGCGGCATTTTCTGCAAAATTTAAAGGCAGTCCAATCAAAAGAGCCAAGAGACGGGGTTTGTTACGTAATGCTGCGGTGGCTTTGGGGAATGTTGGGTCAGATGAGGACATTCCTGTATTGGGACAGGCACTTTGTGATGATGAACCGCTCGTGCGAGGGCACGGGGCTTGGGCATTGGGGCAGATTGGTGGGGATAAGGCGGAGGAAGTTTTAAAGAACGCACAGCAAAATGAAGCAGATGTTGAGGTGATGGAAGAAATTCTGTTGGCGTTGGAAACGATTCAACATTCAAAAAGGTTGATTTCACTGTGAGTGAATTATTAAGCATTGAATTAAATGGCAAGTCCACAGGCGTCGAACCTGAGTTGCCTGTATCATCCGTGATGGGGCGACGTGTCTATATTGAAACATATGGCTGTCAGATGAATGTGTCTGATACGGAATTGATGATGGGCGTGCTCAAGCGTGCGGGGTACCAAAACGCATCAAGTCCAGATTTGGCCGATGTGATCGTGCTCAATACGTGTGCCATTCGTGACCATGCAGAAGAGCGTATTATTGGACGATTGTCACAACTGAGTGAAATCAAGCAGAAACGGCCTGATGTGATTATGGGCGTTTCTGGGTGTATGGCAAAGCATGTTTCTGATACGTTAATGGCCCAAGCGCCTTATGTCGATTTGGTTGTAGGTCCCGACTCTTATCGACGTCTACCGGAACTTATTGCTGAAGCCTCAGATGATTCGGCAATGGATGTCCGTTTAGATCGCGATGAAGGGTATTTGGGGCTTGATCCCTTGCGCCAAGATGGCACCAATGCTTGGATTACAATTATGCGGGGGTGCGATAAGTTCTGTACATTTTGCATTGTGCCATATGTGCGCGGACGAGAGCGCAGTGTGTCTGCACTTGAAATTGTTCGTCAAGCACAAGTGGCTGCACAAGAAGGCTTTCAAGAGGTGACTCTTTTGGGGCAAACGGTCAATTCCTACACGGATGGCACGTATGATTTTGCAGATCTTTTGTCCATGATTGTTGATGTGGATGGCATCCGACGTGTGCGTTTTACATCCCCTCATCCGAGTGATTTTTCTGACGCTTTGATTGATGTGATGGCTGCAAATGATGAAATTTGTCGGTTTGTGCATTTACCTGTTCAGTCGGGGTCCGATTTGGTGCTTGCAGCCATGAAGCGTACCTATACAGTAGATGAATATATGGCGCTTGTGGAGAAGCTTAGAAACGCTATGCCTGGGCTGTGTTTAAGTACGGATGTGATTGCTGGTTTTCCCGGGGAAACCGAAGCCGATTTTGAAGCGACCTTGGCGCTGATGCGCGAGGTAAGATACGATTCGGCTTTTATGTTTAAATATTCTGAGCGCAAAGGCACAGTTGCATTTCGAGAGCTGCCTGATACTGTTTCCGAAGAAGAGAAGTCGCGCCGATTAGAGGCAATTATTTTGCTCCAAAACACTGTTTCTGGAGAAATTAATCAGACGTATATTGGCCGTGTGGAATCCGTTCTCGTACACGGTGATGCACGCAAGGGAGAAGGGAAGGCCATAGGTAGGACAGATGGTTTTAAGACTGTGGTATTCCCTCGAGATGGCGCAGCAAACAACACATTTGTAGATGTTGAAATCACAGAGACAACCCTACGCACTTTAACTGGACGGATTGTGAGGTGAGGTATGTTACTGGATATTGAAAGTACCGACACAAAATCCAAACGGCGTTTGCCCAGCTGGTTTCGCGTACAAGCGCCGGGGAGTTCGCGCTATCGTGAGCTTAAAGATTTGATGCGCGAGCTCAATTTGCACACTGTTTGCGAGAGTGCACGATGTCCCAATATTGGAGAGTGTTGGAACAGCGGAACCGCTACGTTTATGATTTTGGGCGATGTGTGTACTCGCAGTTGTGGTTTTTGTGCGGTCAAAACGGGGCGCCCCGAATGGTTAGATACCGAGGAGCCAAAACGAGTTGCCGATGCGGTTCAACATTTGGGTTTGCGCCATGCCGTTATTACCTCTGTAAATCGGGACGAGTTGCCCGATGGGGGGGCTGGGATTTTTGCCGAGACCATTCGCGAGGTCCATCGATTGTGTCCTAAAACGAGTATTGAAGTGCTCATTCCCGACTTTCAGGGCAATTGGGATGCGCTTCAACTGGTGATGGACGCTGGCCCGAATATTTTAAATCACAATCTGGAAACGGTGCCTCGGCTTTATAAAACGATGCGCCCGCAGGCCAAGTATGACAGGTCGTTAGATTTGTTGAATCGTGCCAAAGACATGCGCTCAGATATACCCACCAAGTCGGGCATTATGTTAGGCGCGGGTGAATCTATAGAAGAAATTCATCAAGCGATTCGTGATTTGGCGGCGCAACGGACAGATATTTTGACCATGGGACAATATCTGCAGCCAACCCCTAAACATGTGCCCATCGCGAAATTTTATCACCCCGATGAATTCTCCGCTTTGAAACTATATGCATTGTCTCTTGGGTTTGGGCATGTTGAATCTGGCCCTTTGGTGCGTAGCTCTTACCATGCTGCAGATCAAGTAGTTCAGATGTAAAAGATCGGTTGGCTTTGTGGCGTGAGCACAAGCCTGTGAAACGATTCCTATAATTCTTTTCCTATCGACCTAAATTTCCTGTGCATTCTGGTCTTTGATGTCTTTTCTTATAGAGACCATTCACAATGACACATGTTTTCTGAATTATTTCTGGCTTGTTTTTGGAGGATTGAAATGATGATTCAGCGTTTGGTTTTATGGATTGGCATATTGGGTGTATGCGGGTCTGTTTGGGCCCAAGATGAAGACACCCTCACCTACCGTGATTTGCCATTGCGCACAGAAGGCAATTTGGAAATGTTTGTTGAGACGGCCAGTTTTCGGGGGCCTGAAGGCCTCTCTCGGTTTGAAGTATATTCATTGCTGGATGCGCGGCAATTGCAATTTGTTCCTGAAGGGCAGAAGTTTGTATCACAAGTTGATTTTACGGTCGCATTATATGATACAGCAGGAAACGAGGTAAAACGCCAATTTTGGACGCGTAATGTGTCTGTTGATGATTTGGCGAGTTTAAGAAAAAATGGCGCATTGGTGCGCGATTTGGTGGCTTTTGATTTGCCACCGGGGCTCTATAATTTGCGTTTTGTGATTGAAGATATTTATGGTGATTTGTCTGGAAAGTGTGAGGGTGCGTTTGATATTCAGGGCTTTGGCCTTGGTGACCTGAAGGTCAGCGATGTGTTATTTTCGTCGGAGGTAGAAAAAACAACAGAAACGGGACGTTTTGTAAAAAACGGATTGCGTGTTGTACCAAACACCACCCGCTTTTTTCGGGCGGGCCAGCCTCTAAATTTTTATTACGAAATCTACAATTTGAAACCCCAGACTGATAACCCGAACGATTCATTTGTATTGGGGTATAGTCTTGTTGACACTGGGGATGTGGTTGTGAAAACTTATCCGGCAAAACGCTTGCAAAAGCCGGGTGAAAGTGTGGTGAAAACTGAATCTTTGTCTACTGAAAGTGTGCCCGGTGGTGTCTACTTCTTACAGATTGAGCTCTTTGATCGAAGCACGCGCGAACATGTGCGCCATCGCCGTCGTGTTTTTCTCGTTTCAGTCGATGGGAAAGCACCGCAATTTACGGAAGAAGAAGAAGAGCAACTGCGATATTTTAAAAATATACGTTATGTGGCCTCCGGAAAAGACTTAGATGTGTTTGAAAAGCTGGAAGGTCCGGCCCAAATGGACTTTTTAAAAGTTTTTTGGAAAAAGCTTGATCCAACACCCCAAAGCCCTCTAAATGAACGCTTAAAAGATCATTTGATCTGGTCGAAATATTCTGATGGAAACTTTACTTCATCTCCGGGTAAAAAGGGGTCAGACACAGACAAGGGCCGCGTATATATCAAATACGGTCCCCCCAGTGAACGGGATTTTCAAACCTCGGCAGCTGCAGGCAAATCGGTTGATACTTGGATTTATGAAAAATCTGGGCGATATATTTTTATTTTTGTCGACGTAAGAGGCACTGGTGTTTATGAATTGGTTCATTCAACGATGTCGGGAGAGCTATACAACCCCAATTGGAGTGACTCGATATTTTAACTGGAGCCCAATCAACGACTGTTTTTGCAATTCCCTCCAAGCATAGATGATCACTTGTGTTATGTTTATACTGACAACCTCCATCCCATTAACTTTTATCCAAATTATTTATGACTATTGATCGACGGTTTATACAAGAAGACGGTATCGGCATTTTTACTGGCAATGAGTTGATTGTTAAGGGTGCCTTAGAAGGTCGCATGGGGCTGATGACCGGGTATCCTGGTTCTCCTGTTGCCGAGGTGTTTGACGCAGCCGAACGGGTTCGCGAATTGTTGTTGGAAAAAGGCGTGGTGGTTCAAATTGCCAACAATGAAGCATTGGGCGCTGCTCGTTTGAATGGCGCACAAATGGAAGCCATTCGTGCGATTGCCGTGATGAAGAGTGTGGGCGTTCATGTGGCTTCCGATGCTTTGGCATTGGGCAACATGGCTGGCACTGGAGAGGGTGCTGCAGCTGTGGTGGTTATGGGCGACGATACCTGGTCTGAGGGCACACAGGTACCAGCAGATTCACGGTTTATTGCCAAGCATCTGTATATGCCCGTGATGGAACCCAGCACATTCCAAGAGATCAAAGATTGGGTGCGGATTGCGTTTGAGTTATCGGAAAAATCCAGACTGTATATGGCGTATCTGGTAACATCGAATCAAGCCGATGGGGGGGGCACGGTGTATATGTCACCCAATGAGTATCCAGAACGCTCAACGAATAACAAGGTGACGATAGATCCCCGTTCAATCTCTCCTGATGACCGTGTCATTATCCCGCCTCATACTGTGATTAAAGAAATCGAAGTCCTTGAGCAACGATTCCCGAAATTGTTGTCATTGGCACGTGAATATGGCCTGAATAAAATTTTGTTTGTGCCTCCATCGGGCAAAAAACGCATCGGATTTGTTAGCAGCAGTTTGGCCTATTGTTATTTGGAACATGCTTTAAATCTGGTGGGATTAGAAGGTGCGTTTCCAATTTTGAAATATGGGATTACACATCCAATCGACACTGAAATTTTGCGCGATTTTGCTGGGCTTGTTGATGAAATTTATGTGGTTGAAGAAAAACGTGGATTTTTGGAGGAGCAAGTAACGGCTGCCTTGCAAACGATGCACCAGCAAGGTGAGGTGGGCGTTTTTTGTGTTTGGGGCAAGAAATTTCGCCACGGGCAAGGATTTCCTGATAGCAAAGGTATGAGTCCGGGTATTGTTTTGCAGGTGTTGGCACCCGTGCTGAAGGATTTGAATGATCCGACAGTGGTCGTGGATCTCGAACGGATAGATGCGACAGTTGCCCGTATGGTAGAAACCGAATCATATGATTTACAGGCCTCTGTGCGCACACCCTCATTTTGCCCCGGTTGTCCACACCGCGATTCTGCCAGCGTATTAAATAAGATCATTGATGACTTTGAAGATTCCGATTACATGCGGCAACACCATGATCACGATCCGGTAGAATTGATTTTTCACGGAGATATCGGTTGTTATTCGCTCTTGAAATATGAACCCTTTGAGCGTTTGATGCACAATTTGTCAGGGATGGGTTTGGGAGGCGGCACTGGCGCAGGTATCGACCCATTTATTAATAATAAGCAGCTTGTGTTTATGGGCGATTCAACATTTTTTCACAGCGGTATGACAGCGATTTCTGATGCTATTAAACATGGGCAAGATATTGTGTTTGTTATATTGGATAACAAAACAACAGCGATGACAGGGCATCAGCCCACGCCAGGTGTCGATGTCGATATTATGGGCAGGCCAACTTTTGCCCAAGATATTGAAGAAGTGGTTCGGGGGTTGGGGGGGGGCAGTGAGGCCCACGCACCTGCGATGATTGTGCGCATGAATCCGTCAGATCGGGACGCTTACCGTGATGTCTTAGAAGCGGCCTTGTTGATGGAGGGTGTGAAGATTGTGATCGCTGATAAAGAATGTGGCATTACGTATCATCGGCGGCGGCGATCTGAGGAAGATCGTGAAATCAAAGAGAATGGTTTTTTAGCAGAAGAAGCACATATTAATGTCACGCCAGAAGTATGTGAATATTGTTTGGAGTGCACACGGGCAACCGGATGTAGCGGGCTTTCGACAGAGGAAACTTTGCATGGAAAAAAAATCACAACCGACAGGTCTTTGTGTGTTGCCGATGGGGCTTGTACAAAAGTAGAGGTAGCCAATGGCGATAAAACATGTCCGTCGTTTGAGCGTGTAACGGTTACCCGTGGAAAAGCACCTCAAATACAAACAGAATCCATTGATTTGGCAGATATCCCCGAACCCTCCACTGGGGAATTTGATACGGCTTGGTATGCTTATATTGCAGGTGTAGGGGGTATGGGCATAAATACCATTGCTGCCATTCTCGCTGTGGCGGGTACTCGGCAGGGGTATACCGTTCGATTCACCAATAAAAAAGGACTGGCGATTCGCAATGGCAGTGTGTATTCGCATGTGTCTTTTGCAAAAGATGAGCGTGTGATATCACAACTGACACCCTATGGGCATGCCAATTTGTTGTTGGGTTTAGATATTGTGGAAGCCGTGCGTGGTATTGATCCCAAGGGTACAACCCGAGTTGCCAGCCCAGAATGCACAACTGCGGTGGTTGAAACGGGTAAGCGCGATACGATTTTGACCCTAACGGGCAAAGATGATTTTGATATATCTGAATTGGAATCAACCCTTAAACGTTATACCAAGGCCGATACGTATTTCGGGATGGATTTGGGTGAGATCTCAGAACGGTTTTTGGGCAATAAGATCTATGCCAATAGCATTTTGTTGGGTGCGGCTTTCCAGCGCGGTGTGTTGCCACTTACTTTAGAAAACATTCGATGGGCAATGAAGCAGAATATCAAACCCAGTGATTTAGAGGCCAACCTCAAAGCGTTTGAGATGGGGCGTAAAGCTGCAATAGATCCCAATGCATTCTTCAAAGCCAAATCGCCAACTACTTTTGATGGATTTGCAGCTGATAAAGCGGATATTTTAAAGCAGGATAAAGGGGAGGTCGTGGCCCAGACCTATCTGCGGATGGTGTCTGAGGCAGCCGAGTGGGATGTTGAAGATGTGAGCAAAGTTCAGTTTGCGTTGGGTGTCTACGATTTGGTTCAATGGGATGGCCCTGAGTATGCGCAACAATATGTTGAGCGTGTGCGAGAAATCTATGAACGTGATGCAAACGGGTATGGATATGCTGCCACGGATGCTGTGATTCGGTACTTGGCACGGGTAATGGCATATAAGGATGAAATCTATGTGGCGCATCTATTGACGAGTGAAGAAAAACGGCGGCGGGATTATGAACGGTATAATATTGATCCCTCACGCGGAGACAAAATTGCATATGTGCATCTAACGAGGCCACATTTTCAGATTTTTGGCAAGGATATTAAATTCTCGATGGATACAAAGGATTGGATGCTAAAGATCATGCGAGGTATGAAGTTTTTGCGTACGTGGTTTCCTACCTGGCACCAAGAAGAGAAACAATACCGCGATTGGTATATGGCTCTTGTGGATGCGTTTGAATATGAGGGCGAAGACCCGTATTGGACGTATGTAAAGGTGCTGTGTTTGCCCAATGAAGTACGTGGGTATCGCGAAGTGATTTGGCCAAAGATGCAAGCCGCCCGTCAAATGGCAGATTATTGGCTCACCGGCAGCGGGGAACCGCCAAAACTTGATCCATCGGTTTTAGATATCGCCCCTATTGCAGAGAAGGTTTGATGTTGGGATCGGGCGAGGCAAAAGATGAGATGTGTCTGTGTTGTGGCGGCCAGCAGGGCCAAAATCACATTTGAGACCGATGCCCCGTTTTCGAAAACTTTTGGTTAGAGTCAAGATTGTGGTTGGAGAAACCGATATAAACAATGGCGATTCGGCATCGCTACTGTCCTTACCAGACGTCAGCCCCGACCCATCGGACTGACGTCTTTTTTATTGCCCCAAAGCCTTTATTCCATTAGCTTAAACGGGTCGTTCGGGCCAGGGCGTCTTTTGGATTTCTCAAATACTTGGGGGGGGCATGAAGGTTTTGATAGTAGACGATACACCTGAAGCCGCTGAAATTTTGGCAGAAGGGGCACGCTTACACCATTGTGAGCAAGTAGACGTGGTTTCTTCAGGATAAGATGCAATCGGAAAAGCTATTTTGATCAACTACGATTTGATCACTCTAGATATTCGTATGCCAGGCATTAGCGGTCTTGAAGCATTGTCTGTGATTCGTGGGATTCGACCGCATACGATTTTGGCTATTGTGTCTGCTTTTGTCAACGATTTGGATGATGATTCCAAGACGACTGCTGATGTGATACTCACCAAGTCAGTCTCTTTGGTGACTTTTCAAGAGCTTATAACCTTAGCGCGTGAGATAAGTGAACGGTGTGGTGCTATTCGCCTGTTGGGGGAATTTTAGTTAACTATTGTTTTTAAATAATTTGCGGGACACCTTGAGGTTTCTTATGTTGCTTTTTTAAGGTATGTGAGATTTACTTGAATCCCATACACGGGTTGTTTATATTTCAATCCTTGAGTTTTGCAGATATGTTCATTTCATAAAGGAGGCTGCATTTTGAGCAATGAATGGAAAACCCACAACGAGTCAGGCAGCAAACGCGTTGTTGTCACCAAAGATTTACCAGGCGACCGTTGGTTAGAAATTCTTACGGCAGCAAACTGCCGTGTGGAAATTGGCACATCAACTGAAATCTTAAGCATTGGCGAAATCAAAGAAAAAATAGGTGATCAGTGCGATGGTGTTATTGGCCAATTGACAGAAAAGTGGGGCGAAGAACTGTTCACTGCATTGAAGAATGCGGGTGGAAAAGCCTATGCCAATTATGCTGTGGGATACAATAATGTAGATGTGGGTGTGGCCACCAAATATGGCATTCCTGTGGGCAATACACCCGGGGTGCTGACTGAAACAACCGCCGAGATGGCTGTATCGCTGACTTTTTCGGCAGCACGTCGTGTGATTGAAGCCGATGCCTATATGCGAGCTGATAAATATACAGGTTGGTTGCCATCACTCTATTTGGGTGAACTCATGTCCCGAAAAACTGTGGGTGTGATTGGTGCAGGCCGTATTGGTGCCGCTTACGCCAAAATGATGGTTGAAGGCTTTAAGATGGATTTGGCCTATTTTGACCCGTACCCTAACGCATATTTGGAAAATTATATCAAAGCTTATGGTGAATTTTTGAAGGCACAAGGCGAGGAACCCGTTACTGTAACCCGTTATGAAACAGTGGAAGATGTGTTGAAGGTATCCGATGTCGTGAGTTTGCACCCGTTGTTAGATGATACGACGTTCCACTTGATGAATACTGAGCGTCTGGGCGTGATGAAAGACAATGCCATTTTGATAAATGCCAGCCGTGGTCCTGTGGTTGATGAGGTGGCGTTGGTAGAACATTGCAAATCTCACCCCGATTTTAAAGCCGGTTTGGATGTGTTTGAAGATGAACCCATGATGAAACCTGGGTTAAAAGATCTGCCCAATGTGGTGATAGTACCCCATATTGCGTCGGCCACTCAGTGGACACGCCAAGGTATGGCCATTTTGGCGGCCAGCAATGTGGCTGGTGTGTTAAGTGGGTTTGGTGCGTGGGCAGACCAAAATGATGTGCTGCCATTCCTGGGTGACAACCCACCCAAGGCCGCTCCAAGTATTGTGAATGCAAGCGAAGTAAATTTGGCTGCATTTTCTGGGTAATTGATATTTAGACAGTGAATGTACGTTGGGTCGATCGCTTGTGGTGATCGACCCAATTTTTTGTTGGCTTTTATGGATATCAAATAACTTGGAATGACTATGGATATAACAAAGAACAGAACTTTTTCTGTAGCGCCTATGATGGATTGCACAGACCGACATGCGCGGTATTTTTTGCGTTTGATCACGCGGAGGGCATTGCTTTACACCGAGATGGTAACAACGGGGGCAATTATTCACGGTGATCGTGATTATTTATTAGGCTATGATGATTTTGAGCATCCGGTTGCTTTGCAATTGGGGGGAAGTGATCCTAAAGATTTGGCGACGTGTGCCAAGATCGGTCAAGACAGGGGATATGATGAGATTAACCTCAATATCGGTTGCCCCAGCGACCGTGTGCAATCGGGGCGTTTTGGTGCGTGTTTAATGGCCGAACCCAGTTTGGTAAGCGATTGTGTGGTTGCTATGCGTGACAAAGTATCTGTTCCCGTTACGGTAAAGACGCGTATTGGCATAGACGAACGGGATTCTTATGAGGCTTTGTGTGAATTTGTAGAAACCGTTGCAGGGGGTGGGTGTGATGTTTTTATCTTCCATGCACGGAAAGCGTGGTTGCAAGGGTTGAGTCCCAAGCAGAATCGAGAAGTGCCACCTCTAAATTACAACTTGGTATATCAGATTAAGCGTGAATTTCCTCAGTTGCATGTGAGCATTAATGGTGGCATTAAGTCTTTGGATGAGGTTGCAGAACACCTTCGGTACGTAGACGGTGTGATGGTGGGGCGAGAGGCCTATTCCAATCCCTATTTTATGGTTGATGTCGATGGTCGTTTTGGAGGCGATGATCGCTGTGTTGCCACCCGCCACGAGATATTGGAACAGTATTTGCCATACGTTGAACTGCAACTTGCGCAAGGACGTCGACTCAATCAAATGGCAAGGCATTTGGTGGGGCTGTTTCAGGGGCAGCCTGGAGCACGGGCTTGGCGGCGGTATATTAGTGAGCATGCTCACAGGCCTGGTGCCGATGTGTCTGTTTTGCAGATCGCTGGAGAGTGTGTTAATCGGCGTGTGTTACATTCTGAGAATGTATAGAAAAGGCAATGCAAAACAGTGTTTGCATTGCCCTTTGTTGATTCGCCCAGTTTAATAGGTTGTAGATGTTTTGATGCGTTTCCAATAAGTCACGATCTGATGACTGTACTGTGCGCCTTCATTCACTTGTAGAAGTTCCTAGCCTTCAGAAGCGTGTTTGGATAACTCCTTTTGAAATTGGGCATCATTATCGGTATAGACAGCGTGGGTAAGGCGTTGGTATTCCCAGGTCGCTGGTGAGAATGTATGGCTCTGGGCATATGCGGGTTGATCGTGTCATATCCACGTTATGGATGCGCCCCCTGAAAATGCAGATAGCATGATCAGTCCGACAGTGGCGATACGGCGTTTAAACATATCTTCTCCCTTGTTGTTGTCTATAATAAAAAGCCCCAAAGAAGTGAACGGTTTTTCTTAAGACGAATGTTCACTTACTGCTCAGACCGATGAAATGCCAGACTCGTAAAAAAGGCGATGTACAGAAAGACAATGCCTAATGCAATACCTGTGGCACCTGTTTGGGAAGACAGGCAAAACATGCTGAGACTGGTAAGGCCAACAACACTCAGGCCTTTTATGGTGTGGAACATGTGATCTGGTTTCATTCTACCCCCGCGCAAAATGTGTGTTAAGAACGCGATGACAGGTGTGTGATTCATCAAGGCAACTTGTCACGTGCGTTCGGTTTCCCTGTTTCGACAACAAGGACGGATGGTTGGATTCCCGATCCTCCACCTGATGAACTAAGCGAGTTGTGTGCCAGTTTGTGTGTTTTGAGTTAACTAATTGTATTACAATGTTTTGGCGGCATGTGTTTGGTGGGGGCGTAAAGGGTAGATATTTGGAAATATGATATGAAATGTGACGGTGTGTAACAGAATGTGATAGATCTATAAGGGAGTGTGAGATGGCAATGACAACTGAAAATACACCCATGTCGCGGGTTCAATTTGGTTTGGCAAGGCGAGATATTACCCCGCCCATAGGCATTTACCATCCACTTTGGGGTGCTGCGCGACATCATCAGGCTACAGGGATTCACCGTTCATTAACGGCTGAAATCATGGCTTTCGGTGATGTTGCTGATCAGAATGCAAAACCTTTTATACGCGTTCAGATGGATGCGTGCGGGTTTGTTGATCCAGAGTATTACGAAGCCTTGGTCCATGCGGTCTGTGAGGGGGCTGATGTTTTGCCCACGCAGGTTATGTTGGCTGTGTCACATACACACGCAGCGTGTTTTCCTGTGAAGAACAGGATTGGCTTGCCGGGCGGCGATTTGATTGCGCCATACATTCGGGAAATTGCAGATCAATTGTGTGGTGGGGCACAAGAAGCTGTTGAGGGGATGCAAGAGGTTGTGATCGCGTATGCGACAGGTCGGTGTAACATGGCAGCCAATCGTGATTATTGGGATGAAGAATACAATGGGTTTACATGTGGTTATAATCCGGGTGTGCAAGCCGATGACACGGTCATTGTGGCACGTGTAACGGATCGAAAAGGTAAATGTATTTGTAATGTGGTCAACTACGCGTGTCACCCAACCACATTGGCCTGGGAAAATACGTTGATCAGTCCCGATTTTGTGGGCGCGATGCGGGAGGTGGTTGAACGAGAGACGGATGGACTCTGTGTTTTTGCCCAAGGTGCATGTGGCGATTTGGGGCCACGAGATGGTTTTGTAGGGGATACACAGGTGGCAGATCGAAATGGTCGCCAATTGGGTTATGCTGCGTTGTCTGCTTTGGCATCCTTGGGGGCACCTGAGACCGATTTTAGATATCAAGGGGCCGTGGTTTCGGGTGCGACTTTGGGAACTTGGGCACACGTTGAGGCAACGGGTGTGCGTATGACGACCGTGTCTCAATTTGGTGGTGGAACATTTACGGTAGATCTGCCTTATATTGACTTACCAACAGTGGAAGAATTGAATACACGGATTGACGCTTGGCGGGAGAAGCAACAAGAGGCAGATGAGAAGGGTGACACCATTGCCGCACGCGATGCAGGTGCACAAGCAGAGCGAGCATTTCGATGGGCAGGGAAGTTGGTAGATTTGCCCAAAGGGGACACCTATCCCATGGCCTTTTCTGTGTTGCGAATGGGGGATGCTGTTTGGGTGACAACGGGAGGTGAGCCTTATAATTTCATTCAACAGGCGCTACGCGCACGCTTCCCCGAGGTGGCGATTGTGTTTTCACCTCTTGTGGGTGCTATGAACGTGGGCTACTTGTTGCTCGAAGATTGTTATGGAAAAGGCTTGTATCAGGAGCAACCATCGGTTTTGGCGCAAGGGTGCTTGGAAGCTCTGATCGAAGCGGTAGCAAAAAAGATTGCTGATGTTATATCATAGTGCTGGCATAAAATATGAAAAGCCCTTCTGGCGAATAGTGACCAGAAGGGCTTTTGCATTATAAGGGGATTGATTTGCTGAAAACATCAATCGAGAATATCGTTTACCAATTCTGCTGGCCGTGCAATGACAGCCCGGTCTCCGTGAATACATATTGGTCGGTTCATAACTTCCGGATGCTCTAAAAGCAAACCCACCAATGCATCGGGTGTGTTATAGTCATCGATATTCTTACCAAGATCGCCAAAGGGGCCAGGGTGAATCAGCTCTTTGGGTTCGTTGGGGAGGAGTTCCAAGAATTTTCTAAGCTCTTGCTCGCTTGGAGGTGTTTCGATGTAGTTAATGACGTCGAACTCGACGTTTCGGTCGCGAAGAATGTCTAACGCGCCTCTTGACTTGCCTCATTTTTGGTTGTGGTAAATGGTAACTTTTGCCATGTGCGTGCTCTCCTTGAGGTTTTGATGATTATATCGAAATTTGACCATCCCAATATAAGCTGCATTCTGGCATAGGCAAGCTAAAATAGATCTGTTTATAACGGCAAAGCACTCATGATTTCTGCCATGTGCGTGTGTTTGTTGAGCACGTAAAAGTGAATGCCTGGTGCACCCTTTTCAAGTAACTCTGTGGCTTGGGCAATACATTGGTCAATGCCGATCTTCTCAGCTTTGTCATCGTCGTCGATGGCGGTGTTCAATTTGGCCGCTAAGTCTGGAGGTATGGTTGCGCCGCACATTGAGGTGATGCGCTGGATTTGCTTGGCAGAGAGAATGGGCATGAGGCCCGCGATAACAGGGGCTTGGATACCGACGGCACGCACTTTGTCAACAAAGTCGAAGTAGGCTTTGTTGTCGTAAAACAATTGGGTAATGATGATGTCGCCGCCAGCATCTATTTTGACCTTCAGGTTTTGAATGTCTGCGTTGAGATCAGATGCTTCTATGTGTTTTTCGGGATATCCTGCAACGGCGAGTCCAAAGGGCGCATCATTGGGTTCTGTCGTGCGAATATGTTTAATAAGCCCATCGGCGTGGGCGAAACCATCTTGTGGCACAACAAAAGTGTCTGAACCTTGCGGAGGATCACCGCGTAGGGCAACGATATTGCTAATTCCTGCATCTCGAATTTTAGATAAGATATCATTGATGTCTGCACGCGAAGATCCGACACAGGTGAGATGGCAGGCGGACTCAAACCCGAATTCATTTTTGATCAATGATGCTATTTCCAAGGTTTTGCTTTGTGTAGAACCCATGGCACCATAGGTAACCGTCATGTAGCTTGGATTGTGTTTGGCCAGGTTGGGTAACAATCGTTGGCGAATGGTGCGCATGCCCACATCTGTTTTGGGTGGGAACAGTTCAAACGAGATAACAGGTTTTTCTGAGTTCTGAAAATATTCAGGGAAGCGCATAAAAAAACCTTTGTTTTGGTTGGGAATTTTAAAAGGAGAACGCAAGGTTAAAAAGAGACGCCCGTGTACTTGAAAAATAAAGTACACGGGCGTTTTACTGATTAATACCGATAGTGATCGGGCTTGTAGGGTCCATCAACAGATACGCCAATGTAATCGGCCTGTTCTTGCGTGAGCCTTGTGAGCTTAACCCCCGATTTTTCCAAATGCAGTCGTGCGACTTCTTCGTCGAGTTGTTTGGATAAGACGGAGACACCCACTTCATGCTCATTTTTTTGTAAATCGATTTGAGCGAGCACTTGGTTGGTGAATGAGTTTGACATCACAAAGGAAGGGTGCCCTGTTGCACAACCAAGGTTCACCAAGCGACCTTCTGCCAGTAAGTAAATGCAGTTGCCAGTAGGAAAGGTGTACTTGTCAACTTGAGGTTTGATGTTTTCGTGTTCAATGCCAGAATATGTGACGAGTTTTTCAACTTGAATCTCATTATCAAAGTGGCCAATATTGCACACAATAGCTTGGTCGCGCATTTTGTCGAGGTGTTCAATGCGAATGATGTCTGCATTGCCTGTTGTGGTCACATAAATATTGCCTTCTGGTAGGGCATCTTCAAGTGTCGTGACTTCATAACCTTCCATTGCTGCTTGAAGGGCACAAATTGGATCAACTTCGGTAACAATGACGCGTGCACCATAACTTCGCATAGAATGGGCACAGCCTTTGCCGACATCGCCATAACCGCACACAACAACAACCTTACCCGCAATCATAACATCGGTCGCTCGTTTGATACCATCGGCCAATGATTCGCGACAGCCATAGAGATTGTCAAATTTAGATTTGGTAACGGAGTCATTGACGTTAATTGCAGGGAAAAGCAGTTTGCCTTCTTTGTGCATTTGATACAGGCGGTGTACGCCCGTGGTGGTTTCTTCGGAGACACCTTTAAAATTGGCAACCATATTATGCCAATAACGCGGGTTGCGTTTGAGTTGGCGTTTGAGCACGACGTTAATAATAGCCAATTCATGATTGTCTGTTGGTTCGTCGAGGATGGAGGCATCATCTTCGGCCTCGTATCCACGATGAATCAGCAATGTGGCATCGCCGCCGTCGTCGACAATAAGTGTGGGCCCGCCTTCGGGGAAGTTGAGGGCTTGTAGGGTACATTCCCAATACTCTTCTAAGGATTCGCCTTTCCAGGCAAAAACGGGGGTTCCTGTTTCTGCAATGCCGGCAGCAGCATGATCTTGTGTTGAGAAGATGTTACAAGAGGCCCATCGCACATCTGCACCCAATGCTTTGAGTGACTCGATGAGTACGGCTGTTTGAATGGTCATGTGCAATGAACCTGTGATGCGCGTGCCCTTGAGGGGCTGTTCTTCGCCATACTTTACACGCACAGCCATCAAGCCGGGCATTTCTTGTTCGGCTATGATGATTTCTTTGCGGCCAAAATCGGCTTGGGACATATCGGCCACCTTATAATCTTGGCCTGAATAGTCGGGGATTTGAATGTCTGTGCTCAGTGTTGCGTCTGCCATGAAAAAAAATCCTTTCAGAAAGTGGATGAAACACACAAAATGTATTGTTTCAAAGTTAAACGCGATCTTATTCTGTTTCGCGAATTTCACAAATTTGGACGGGGTGTTCAATGCCATAGAACTTTCGTTCTAAGGTTTGCAAAGTTTCAAATTGTTCGTTTAATTTTTCTACCACCTCGTGGGTGGCCAAAATGCCGCTTTGGGTTTGTATGTCTTCCCGACTCATTAAAAACGCAATGTTGACCACTTTGCCCATAATGTCTGGGTTGGCATATTCGGGGTGTCCTATGCTGCCCAAATAGATTTCGCCCGTGCTGAGCACGATTTCGAGCTGTTCTGAGACCAAGCGTTTGGCCACGGTGGCGGCACGGGCAGCGCGTTGCTGATGGTTTTGTCCTGAGAAGAAGCACAAGAATTGATCGGCCATGTATTTGATGGGCACACCATCAAAACGTAGGGCAGCTTCGGTGATTTGTGACAGAAATCCATTGGCCCACAGCGCGAAGTCATTGGGTACCATGCGCAGCGATTTTTCGTATGTGCCGGCCACACCCGATACCAAAACGGTGGCTTCAAAAACATCTTGCCCTTCGTTATGGGTGTCTAATATCCAATCGGTTGAGACCCCTAACAATTTGGCCAAAGGCGCCAATGTGGCAATGTCGGGGCCATTTTCTCCGCGTTCCCACTTAGATACGGCTTGGGGACTCACTTGCAACGCATTGGCGATGTCTTGTTGCTTAAGGCCTAAACGCTCGCGTTGTGCGCGAATACGCTGACCGAGTTCGCTGAGCAACATGATTGACGGTCCCTATTCTAATGAACTGTGCAAAATTAGGCAATAGCACCGAAAAATACAATGACGAGGACGTTGATTCAACTAACGAATCGGTTTATCTGCATGGGATATTTGTGCGTGTTGTGATTCGAAGGCGTTGTTTGTCACCTATCGGCTATTAATATAACAAGATCATAGAGGCAATAAAGCCTTTAAATGTCATGGTCTTATTGGTTGTATCGGTTTCGTCCTTTGCGTTCTTGGAGCGGTTGCTTATATTCTAATGTCTACATTTCTATAGCGTATGGTATTTCACTGAACCCGATGTTTGGTTTATCTATAGGGAGGATTGTGGTATGAAGCGCGTGGTTATTGCCCTTCTTGCATGGGTGATGGTTGTTGGTTGTCAGCGGTTTGAAGGCTCCGTTCAAATCAAATACCAGGGACGTGTTGTTGCTGATGGACAGTATGACAATGGTATGCGAACGGGTACTTGGACATATTACGACGATTTGGGTGAGATTAAAGGGCAGGGCACCTATCAGAATGGTCAGATGCAGAACGGGCTTGAGGTGGTGTACCATGACAACGGCCATAAACAAGCCGAGGGTACACGGACGAATGGCCACAAGGACGGATATTGGATTGAATACTATCGCAGCGGTGCCAAACAAGCCGAGGGTACCTATTTGCACGGAAAAAAGACGGGTTTATGGAAAGAGTTCGATCCATCAAGCTTTTATATCACAGAGAAGCTTTACGAAAACGATAAGCTTGTTGGTTGGCGAGAGTTTAAGCGAGGGCGCTTGGGCAATCCGTTAAACGGTTAGTATACAAACGCCTCTGGAATTTTCCAGAGGCGTTTTTTTTGTGGGGGTGTTGGATGTTTGCGAGAATGTACATATTCATCTTTTGCTTGTGTGTGAGCGGAATTCTATCTTGCGGGCCGTCGGATGGTGCTTTTGTCGATCACCATCCCAATGGGAAGATTAAGGAAGAGGGCTTTTATAAAGAGGGCCAAAAGACAGGTAATTGGCGGTACTATTGGAAAGATGGCACCAAGCAAGTTGAAGGGAGCTATTTGAAGGACGAACCTCATGGTCAATGGACATTTTTTGATGAAGGCGGTCGGTCGATGGCAAGGGGGGTGTATCGGAAGGGGCAAATGTGGGATGGACAATTTGTGCGATACGTGCTGGGTACTAAGAAAATTATCGTTGTTAAAGAAGGACAACAGGCAAATTAGCTCGATTAATTCATAAAAACCTTTACAATCACAGAGACAAAGATATGTGCAAACGGCGCACCTTTATCTTTGTTCTTTTTTTATGTTGGATGTTGGATGTTTTCAAAGGTTGACATATAGGTATGGATTCATATATTAAGTAAGTAAGCAATTACTATACTTAGATTGTTGAATGGTTTTCATTAGAAGAGTTACTCGAAACTTGAAACATCTGCATTCCAAGTGGTCTTTTAAATGAGTTTGTGGATGCTCTCGTTTTCGTTCCCGAATGGTTCAATCGGGAACCCGTTGTCTTAAGACTGGTTTTCTGGTAAAGGCCTTCGGAAATGACAGATACAGGAATTATTAGGTATTTTTTTGAGAATCATCGAGCAATGTTCGCTCGAGTTAGAAGTTCATTGCAAAATCTAAAGGCTTTTTATGAGTATCTCTGAATACGCGATAAGAAAGCCCATCACGGCTGTTATGGTCACTTTGAGTTTGGTCGTGTTAGGTATTATTTCCCTTTTCCGCTTGCCCTTAGCATACGCGCCAGATCTGTCTTGGCCTTCTATGTATATAAGTGTTTCTTATCCTTCTTCGTCGCCAGAGGAAATCGAACGGTCTATCACCCGTCCTATAGAAGAAATGATGAGCACGCTATCGGGGGTAAAGTCTCTCAGTTCGCGTTCTTATGGCAGCAGGTGTTGGGTGCGCATGGAATTTGACTATGGCACCGATATGGATATGGTGTCGATTCAGGTGCGTGATCGCTTGGATCAGGCGCGCATTTTGTTGCCCGATGATGTGGAACGGATTGAAACGCGCCGGTGGAGCAGTGATGATTGGGAGATTATGGATTATCGGGTGACGTGGAAAGGCAAAGATCAATCTGAATTGCTGGCGGTTTATAAAGAATCTATTTTGCCTCGGTTGCAGCGATTGGAAGGCGTTGGCAGTGTGGAAATTGAGGGTGTAGACGAAAAAGCCCTGTTGGTGGAAGTTGATCAAAATTTGCTCAATGCACATAATTTGGATATTCGCACACTGAACCGCGCCATTCGGGCTAACAATGTCAATATATCTGCCGGATACGTGCGAGATGCCGATAGGCGGTTGTCTGTGCGTTTGATAGGTGAGTTTGATGACATCGATGACATCGAGCATTTAACGTTGCGCAACAATATTGAAATGGCAGATGTTGCCCAGGTCACTTATGATTACCCAGAACGGAAAAGTTTTGAAAGGATTGATGGGCGAGATGCTGTGTCTATCGAGATTCGCAAAGCTTCTACGGCCAATTTGGTTGCGACTTGTGATCGCATTAGGCGCGAGATGGTGGCCATTCAGGAGGAAATAGGCAAGGATAAATTGTACTTACAATTGTCCCGTGACCAATCTGAAACAGTGGTCGCTGGCATATGGAATTTGACTCAATCGGCTATGATCGGTGGCATTTTGGCCATTTTGGTCATTTTTGTCTTTTTGCGCAATTTTCGCAGCACATTGATTATTGGTGCTGCCATTCCGATTTCGGTTTTGTGTGTGTTTGTCATTATGTATCTCCTGCGACAAGCCGCGGGAGCCACCATTACGCTCAATATGGTTTCTATGATGGGGTTGATGGTGGCCATTGGTATGTTGGTAGATCCTGCTGTTGTGGCTCTGGAGAATATTTATCGAAAAAGGTTTGATGAAGGACTGTCGGCAACGGAGGCCGCTATTGAAGGCAGCCGAGAAATCGGCATTCCGGTATTGGCTGCGGCATTGACCACCATTTGTGTGTTTGTGCCGATTATTTTTGTTACTGGGTCGAGTCGGTCGATGTGGATGCGTGATTTTGCCATTACGGTTTGTATTTCGGTTGCCGCTTCGTTGGTGGTGGCTCTGTCCTTGATTCCGTTGGCCAGTTCGAGAGCTTTTGCTGGCTCTGGCTCCAGGTTTGATCGTTATATGAAGTTGCTTTTGGGTGTTGGATTCATTGGGGGCATTGGGTTTTCAATTTATGCCTATGGTGTGACCAACAGTTGGGATTGGGCGCAGAAAAATGGGGCGTGGTTTGTTGATGGGCTTGCGCATGTGCCTATAGGTGCTTGGGTTTTTGTCGGCGTGCTCACTCTTGTTTTGACCGGGCTGTATTACCGTTTTCGCCACATCGGGCTTCAGGCGCTTTATGTGCGTGTGGTTGGTGTTACCTTACATTATCGGTGGTCTACCATATCTGTTGCCTGCATTGTGCTTGTGTCGGGTTTTTATTTATATTCAAAAGTTGAAAAACGCCCCTATCGGTGGCAATCTTCTCGGCGTGTTGAATATACCGTTGAGATGCCCCGAAATTATTCGTTAGAAGAAATGCTCACGCTTTTTGGTTCCATCGAAGATATTTTGATACCTAAAAAATCGGAACTTGATATTGATGCGGTTCGAACCCGTGTGAGTAATCGTAGGGGCAATCGAATTACGCTGTATTTGGTTTCGGCCGATGATGCAACACTTGCTACAGACGAAATAAAAAAACGGGTTAAGGAACTCTTACCAACAGATATTCCAGGGGTTCGATTTAAGGAAGGTCGTTCCCGTGGGGGCAGTGGTACGGGTGTTGGCATAGAAATTCGAGGGCGCAATCCCGATGTGTTGGCGGTTTTAGCAGAGGATATGAAGTTGCGCATGGACAACATTGAGGGTGTGCATGAGATTGAGACAAGCTTAGAAAGTGGTACAGAAGAAATTCGAGTCACTGTGAATCGACAACGTGCACAGCGGTATGGCCTGTCACCCCGTGCGGTGGCCACTTCTATTGCCTCGGCTTTGGGCTCGAGAGGTAGCAGCAAATTTAAGACAGATAATGCCGAAATTGATATTACTGTTTTGCTACAGGAAGAAGATCGCGCCAACTTGGAACAGCTAAAAAATACCCCTTTTGAAGACAATTCGGGCAGCCTGATTTCTTTGGCCACGTTGGCAGATTTTAGTTTACAGAAAGGCCCAAACTCTATTGAGCGCCAAGATCGGATGGCTACGGTTCAGGTATTTGCCAGTACAGAACGTACCACACTGATGCAAGTTGGGGAAGAAATGCGGGCACGAATGGAATTGGTTTCAATACCCAAAGGTTATACGTGGCAAATGGATCGAAGCTTTCGCCAGATATCGGAAGAGCAGGGCGAGACAAATTTTACGATGATTTTCGCTGTCCTTTTGATTTATATGATTATGGCTTCTTTGTTTGAATCTTATGTGCATCCCTTCACCATTATGTTCTCGATCTGTTTTGCCTTCACTGGGGTTGCGATTGGGCTTTACGCTTTTCAAGTGGCAATGGACAGCAATGCGACTTATGGGCTGTTGATTTTATTTGGGATTGTGGTGAATAATGGGATCGTCTTGGTTGATCATATCAATCGTTATCGTCATCAAGGTCATTCAAGGCGCGATGCTATTTTGTTGGGTGGGCAAGATCGTTTGCGCCCCATCTTGATGACAGCAACCACCACCATTTTGGGTCTGACGCCTTTGGTGGTCCCCATGATTTATGGTACAGCTGAGGGTTATGCTCGCATGTGGGGGCCCATTGGTTTGGTGATTATTTCTGGTCTTATTGTCTCTGCATTGTTGACCCTTGTCATTTTGCCAACTATATATTCTTTGATGGATGATCTCACGCGCTATGGCAAGCGTGTTGTGGCAATGTCTCGGGTCGTTTCTTAAACGTTTTGGAAAAGAGAGCGTATGGCATATCCTACTGATGGCGCGCGCGCCAGCCTGGATGACTATGATTTGATTGTCTTGGCCAAAAAGGGCGATCAATATGCATTTTCGTTACTGGTTAGGCGGTATAACCAACAAATTTTTAATATGTTGTATGCTTTGGTTGGCGACTGGGATGATACGGATGATTTGACACAAGAGACTTTTTTAAAAGCGTATCGTGCATTGCCCAGATTTGAAGGCCGGGCACAGTTTTACACTTGGCTTTATCGCATTGGGATTAATTGTTGGAAAGATTGGTGCAAGACGCCCCGCAAGCAAAGAGAAGTGGGTGATGTATCTGATGACGGGCAGAGTTTGTTTGATCGACACCCCTCTTCGAATGTCTCTGATGCGCAAGTTGAGAAGACCGAGTTACAATGTATGCTGGAGCAGGCGTTGTCAAAGTTGCCAGAAGAATATCGTGCGGCTGTGGTTTTGCGAGAAATTGATGGATTGGGATATGATGAAATTGCGGAGGTTTTGGGATGTTCTGTCGGCACGGTAAAGTCTAGGCTTTTTCGAGGCCGTACACAATTGAAGAAACTCTGGGATATTCGCTATCGTAATTATTGGGAAGGCGAAGAGATGCCGCAAGAAGGAACGACTTCTTAAAAAACAGACAGGTCTCTTGAATATGAATTTACGCCGTGTGGGACATCCTACACGGCGTCTTTATTGCTTGACGTTGTGTCATTGTGTGACGTTTTTGAGGGTCGGAATAACGTTGATAGAAAGGGATTGTTTTGGGATCTGAGTTGGTGGTTGAAGATGGGGTTGGTTCTGAAAAAAGGGAAAGACAAAATACACGGCGTATCTTAGTGAGCTTGATGTTTCCTGCTACATTGATGCCGTTGGTGTCCACCATGTCGCGTGTGGCATTGCCCGTTATTCGCGATGAA
Source organism: Candidatus Latescibacterota bacterium (assembly GCA_047619225.1). Taxonomy (GTDB): domain Bacteria; phylum Latescibacterota; class UBA2968; order UBA2968; family UBA2968; genus JABIFK01. The sequence continues at coordinate 24,233 of JBLHJX010000005.1, read as the reverse complement.
TTTCAACTTTCGGCAGATATGACCTCTTGGGTGGCTGTGGCGTTTAGCTTGCCCTTTATGATTCTGATGCCCGTTTATGGCCGACTGAGTGATGGCATTGATAAACGCGGGTTGATGTTGGCGGGCATTGGGATTTTTGGAGTGGGAACAGCCCTGACCGTTTTGGCCCCTGATTTGGTTTGGTTGATGGTGGGCAGAGCCATTCAAGGTTTTGGCATTGCGGGTATTATGCCTTTGGGACTGGCCGTCATTTCTGAGCTGTTTCGGCCTGAAGGTCGAGGGAAAGCGATCGGTAATTGGAGTTCGGTTGGGCCAACTGTGGGTTTTATCGGCCCGCTGGGGGCGGGTTTTTTGGTTGCGGCTTGGGGATGGGTCGGCGCATTTTGGCCTCCGCTAATTGTCAGTGTGATTGCATTTCTCGCAGTATATTGGGGCATTCCAAAACGAAAAGAGAAGAAACCCGTACGCTTTTGGCGCTCATTTGATTGGGTGGGTGCGGTGTTGATTGCGCTTATTCTGACGTGTCTTACATTCTTTGTGTCGAGTCGACTTATTACGGGTGTCGCATCATTACAAGATTGGCGATTGCTTGCTGCGATTTTGGTTCTCACTGGGCTGTTCGTATGGTGGGAACGGAGAACCACACACCCCTTTGTCTCCCTCCAAGTATTTCGCAACCTGGTGTTTTGCCAAGCCACGTTTTGTGCATCTATCCGGATGGTTGTCATGGGTGGGTTGACCTTTCTGATTCCACTTTATTTGGTAGACATACATGGGTTGAATTCTAAGGCGTTGGGTATGATGTTGATGATCAATTCTGGTTCTATGGCATTGGTTGTTCGTTTTGGAGGTAGGATTGCAGATCGATGGACAAGTCGTCCGCCGGCAGTGATCGGTTTGGCCGTGCAAGGTGTGGTGATGCTGTTGTTTACACAATACACATCGGAGACAAGTTTGCTGATTATTGGTTTTACTTTGTCACTGCACGGGTTGGGCGTTGGGCTTATGCTGGCTGCGTTGCACCGGGCAATTATTGGCAGTGTTTCTGAATCTGAAGTAGGTGGGGCAACCGGATTGTATAGTATGTTTCGATTTGTTGGGGCGACAGTTGGAACGGCTTTGAGCGGTGTGATCTTACAGCAGAGTTTAGATGCAGACATGTCCATGGTTTCTGCCTATCAACATGTTTTTTTACTTTTTGCAGTATTTCCTGTGTTGGGTGTTTTGGTGGGCTTGCGTTTGCGTGAAGCACAATAAGGCCTTGTCGTTTAAAAGATATCTTTGCTTGATGGGGTCGGGTTTTTTGGGACGTTGGAGTATTTGATTGTCATTTCTCATTGGGGGAATCTATATGCGTATTTCTGGAGCCGCACCGGTGTTGGTGGCACCGTTTAAAGACAATGGTGAGATGGATGAAGGTAGTTTGCTTCGGCAATTGGATTTTTGTATTGAGGCAGGTTCCCAAGCCCTTGTGTTTGGGTGGGGCAGCGAGAGTCATCTTTTGACCGACGCGGAACTTGAAAGTATGTGGTCTGCTGCTGTGCGTCATGTGAATGGGCAAGTGCCTGTTGTGGTTGCAACGACCCATGCCAGCAGAGAAGGTGTTATTGCTTTGACTCAGATGGCGAGTGGGTGTGGTGCCGATTGTGCGATGGTGAACGCTGAAGCACAAGGTGGCGATCAATTGGTGAGATTGTTTTGTGATTTGTCAGATGAGGTAGATATTTCGTTGATGATTCAAGATGCCCACGGAAATGCACCCGTAGATATATTGCTACAGGCAGTGAAAGAAGCAAAGAATGTGAACAGTTTAAAATTGGAGTCGGCAGGTGCGCCTCATAAGATGGGTTTGGCAACAGATGGGTTGGCTGGAGCATCGGGTGCGCGAGATGTGACTGTATTGGGCGGTTCGAATGGTGGATTGCTTCTGGAAGAATTGGAGCGAGGATCGGTAGGCACATTGCCTCACCCAGCTATTATTGATGCGTTTCGGGATGTGTGTGATCGGTATGCAGCAGGTGATGTATCGGGTGCGTCTGATACGTACTATCAAAAGATTTTGCCCCTGAATCGATTGACAGCAGCAGGTGGTGCGGCTGGTGGCGGCATTTGGTTGCACAAGACCATTTTTCAACGCGCAGGTATTTTAAATTCGAATTATTGCCGTGTGAAAACAAAAGCACAACCAGATTGGGTTATGGACAAAATGTGGGCACATCTTTTAGATCATAGTTTGGCGATTGCCAAGCGGATCCCCTCGTAACCCTTGAATGGGGACTGGATGATCGAATGGAAAAAATGTGAAGGGTCAAAAACGGTTAATGGAAAGTCAATTGGAGAGGCTTGTGCCCATGCCTTGAGGAGAATGTGATGGAAACATATCAAGACAAAGAGACGGGTTATGACATTCGCGTGTTGACCCATACAGAAAACTGGTCGACCAAACCGTATTTCGATTTTGAATGCACGACCGCAGATGATTCGCGCGTATTTGTATCTGAAAGTTCAGAAGGCAAACGCAGTTTGTGGTTTGTTGACATAGAGACGGGCGAGAAGGATCTGTTTTTAGAATTGGAATCTGGAGATCGATTCAGTGTGCCATTGACCCGAGAATATGGGTTGTTATACAAAGGCGAAACAAAAGGCATTTATCGTTGTGATTTGGATTCTGGCGAGCAAATACAATTGGGTGAAGTGCCTTTTTGTCTTTCGGCGACAAGTGGTCAAACCACATTTCAAGATGGCACGTTGGTGGCATCGTATCAACATCGGCGGAAATATTATTTTATTGGCGTAACAGATTTAAAAACGGGCAAATGCGAAATGGTTTATCGGACAGATCAATGGACGAATCACACGCAAGCGTGCCCAACGGATAACGAACATATTTTGTATGTGCATGAAACGGGTGGCGATGCCATTCAACGGATGTGGATGTTTAATTATCGGGAAGGAAGCAATCGGCCTTATTTCGTCGAACAAGAGAACGATTGGATTACGCACGAACTTTGGTCCAGATCAGGCGAAAGCGTGATGTTCTGTCGGTTGTTTTCTGCCGCGCGGATTTCGGATGAACCTGATGAGTTGTGGATTGGTAATAAAGATGGCCAACGATTCAAATGTGTTGCCAAAGGTAATTATCTGCACGGTGCGCCTGATGCATCTGATAAGTGGATCGTGGCCGATGATCATCGCACGGGGTGGATTACGTTGGTCGATTTGGAGACCGGAGAAAATACATTGTTGGCTACGGGATTGTTTCCATCATCGGGTGCGGCACACTGCCACCCCTCATTTAACAGACGCGGTGATCAGGTTATTTTAACGCTGCCTCTTTCAGATGAGAATGTGCAAGCCGGTTTGATTGACTTGAAACAAGTGGATGCGTGGGCAAAGAAACAGAGATAGTGGAGACCCTCAAGGAGAACGCCTGTCTTTGTATGATTCTTTTATGAGTTGTGTGAGGCAGGCATTGAAGTGGTGCTTGAATAGTCATTAGCGGAGGTGACATTGAGAGCTTTTATAAACACCGTTGGTCTATGTATATTGTTTGCCGTGGGGGCTGCATCTGTTGTGGCACAACAGACGGGGTCTGTCGTTTTTAACGTGAGATCCTTTGGTGCGACAGGAGATGGCAAAACGCTCGATAGTGGGGCGATTAATAAGGCCATCGAAACGGCCGCCAAAGCTGGAGGGGGTATGGTGTATTTCCCGGCGGGCAAGTACTTGAGCTTTTCCATTCGGTTAAAGAGCAATATTTCGTTGTACTTTGATCAGGGAGCAACACTTTTGGCTGCTACGCCGCCGGAAGATCAGCCGGGTGTGGGATACGATTTGCCCGAGCCAAATGAATGGGATATGTATCAAGACTTTGGGCACAGTCATTGGCACAACAGTTTGATTTATGGTGTGGGTCTTGAGAATATTTCAATTATGGGACCGGGTCTCATTCATGGTGAAGGGTTGGTGCGTTGGGGCGGTGGGCCTCGCCGGGTGCAACCACAGAGCGAGGGGGACCGACCACTGAGTATGCAACGTGCCCGAACCGACACAGGGCAGCAAGCACAGCGTCGCCAGCGTCGCAGGCGTAGACCCGTAGAAGGCACAGCAAATAAGGCCATCGCGTTGAAACTGTGCAAGAATGTGGTGATTCGTGATGTGTCCTTTTTAATGGGCGGGCATTTTAGTATTTTGGCCACGGGTGTGGACAATCTAACATTGGACAATCTCAAAATAGATACCAACCGAGATGGCATTGATATTGATGCGTGCCGCAATGTGCGGATTTCCAATTGCAGTGTGAATTCACCCAATGACGATGCAATTGTACTTAAGAGTTCATTTGCCTTGGGATATGCGCAGGCAACGGAGAACCTAACTCTTACCAATTGTCAGGTGACAGGGTATGACCCCGGCACGTTTTTGGATGGTACATTTCTGCGCACACAAGAACTAGCGCCAGATCGCGATGGGGTTACGGGTCGTATTAAGTTTGGTACGGAATCAAATGGTGGATTTAAAAACATTAGTATTTCCAATTGCGTATTTGATCGATGCCGTGGGCTGGCACTTGAAACAGTGGATGGGGGGCATTTAGAGGATATTACAATTACGAATATTACAATGCGCGATATTGTCAATTCGCCTATTTTTTTGCGTTTGGGTGCTCGCATGCGCGGGCCAGATGGGACGCCCGTGGGCAAGTTGCGCCGGATCAATATTAGCGACGTGGTTGTCTATAATGCGGATCCTCGGTATGCGTCGATCATTAGTGGCATTCCGGGGCACGCTGTTGAAGATGTGAAGTTGAGTAATATTCAGATTCATTATCAAGGGGGCGGCACCAAAGAATGGGCAGCACTGGAACCTCCAGAAAATGAAAAATCCTATCCCGAGCCGTCGATGTTTGGAGAGATTCCGGTTTATGGTTTTTATTTACGCCATGTAGATGGTATAGAACTGAACAATATTTCTGTCGCTTATATGAAGGATGATGTACGTCCTGCTTTTATGTTGGATGATGTGAAGAATGCCGAGTTTCGCAATATAAAAGCGCAGGTTGCACCGGGTGTACCTACTTTTGTACTCAAACAGGTTGAAAATATCCGCATCTTACAAAGCGGTACTGTGCCTGATCAAAAAATCGAACGTGCCGAGATGCAGAGTTTCTAAGCGAGAAATGAGACAGCTGCATACCTGGAATCGTTTTGTCTGGGGGCTGAGTGGTTTTGTGCATATGGTTTTCTTGAGAAATCTCTTATTCTGTTATGTCTTTTTATCTCCAGGGCTTGCTTGGGGACATGAACCATTGGCAAGTTGGTCCACCGCACGGGTTCACTCAGAATCATTGGTGCTTCAGGTATCTTTGGCGCCAGGGATGGTCAAGCCATTTTTGGATTCCCAGATGGTGGATGCACCTTGGGTGGACTATACTAATTTCAGTGATGTTTACGCGCTTTTGAAAGATAAAGCCCCAAGCTTGTTTGAGGTACGATCTGGGGGAGAACATCTTGAGGTCAAGGAAACGGATGTTGTTTGGACTGATGAAGATGATGTTGAATTCTGGCTGACCTATTCCAGACCGATACTGAATCCCTTGTTTTTTCAGGCGGCGTATCTGAAAAGTATGGTGGGCGAACACGAAGCGACTTTGGTTGTGTTTGGTGAGGAGGGCCAACAATTGAGTTGGGAGTTGCTTAGTAATGGCAACGATTGGTTAGAACTAAATTTGACCGAACCCCCTCGATCTACTTGGGTATCATTTAAAGCGTTTGTGGTTCTGGGTGTTGCGCACATTTTGACGGGTTACGATCATTTGTTGTTTTTAGGTGGTTTGCTCGTGGTGTGTCGGCAGTTTTCTTCGATGGCGTTGGTGATCAGTTGTTTTACCGTGGCCCATTCGTTAACCTTGGCACTTTCTGCATTGGATTGGGTTGTGTTGCCGGGGCGGATTGTTGAGCCTCTGATTGCCGTTTCGATTGTGTATGTGGGCGTGGAGAATTTGCTTCGAGACCCCCAACGACGTTGGATTCTAACATTTGTTTTTGGATTGATTCATGGATTCGGCTTTGCGGGTGTGTTACGAGAAACGGGGTTAGGAACCGAAGGATTGGCATTGATTGTGCCGCTTTTTTCTTTTAACCTCGGTGTTGAGTTGGGGCAAATTGCTGTTGCTGTGGTCGTTTTGCCATTGATCTTGAAGATGAGACACTGGTCGGGGTTTATAAGATATGGGTTGCCCGCACTTTCTGGTATGGTGGCATTGATGGGTGGGTACTGGTTTGTGATGCGGGTGTTTTTTTCATAATCATATGATACCATGAGGTAATGCGTATGAAACGTGCACTGTCTAAATGGCTGTTGGTTTTGATGTTTATGACAAGCTCTGTGTTTGCCCAGCGACAAATGGAGTATTTGAACCGCGGGGTTGTAGCTATTCCTCAAGGAGATGGTCACGTATTTGTGGGATGGCGAATGTTGGGGAATGACCCTGACGCAATTGCGTTTAACGTTTATCGCGCCAGCGGGAGTTCGTCCCTTAAGTTGAATACTACGCCCATTGCGGACGTTACTTTCTTTGTGGATACAATGGCTGACTTAGGCGTGCCCAATACTTATTCTGTGAAAACAATACAGAACAATGAAGAACACGATGCCAATGGCACTTTTGTATTGCCTGCGAATGCACCATCACAACAGTATATTTCTATTCCATTACAGACACCAGAAGGGTGTCAACCCAATGATGCGTCGGTGGGCGATTTAGATGGTGATGGTGATTACGAAATTGTTCTACACCAGTCACCCAGAGGGCGTGACAATTCGCGGCCGGGGTTGACCGATGCGCCAATTTTGGAGGCGTATGAATTGGATGGTACGTTGTTGTGGCGGATTAATTTGGGATTGAACATTCGCGAAGGCGCGCATTACACGCAGTTTATGGTTTACGATTTGGATGGCGATGGCAAAGCAGAGGTGGTGTGCAAAACTGCGGATGGTACCGTCGATGGCACTGGAAAAGTGATTGGTGATCCCAATGTGTTGTATCGCAACCCTGAAGGATCGGTGCGACAATCTCGGTCACGGCGAACGGGTGAAATGCGAGAACAGAATAGTGAAGGTTATATTTTGGCAGGGCCAGAATATCTCACTGTTTTTGATGGCGCAACGGGTGCCGCACTTGCAACGACTGCGTATGATCCACCCAGACATCCAGATACTTTAAAACCAACGTCAGAACAGCTTCAGGAAATTTGGGGCGATGGGTATGGCAATCGTGTGGACCGTTTTTTGGCCTGCATTGCTTATTTGGATGGCAAACATCCCAGTTTGGTGATGTGTCGGGGGTATTATACCCGATCTGTTTTGGCTGCCTGGAATTGGCGTGACGGGAAGTTAACCAAGGTATGGACATTTGATAGCGATGATGGTACGCCGGGCAATGAAGATTATCGGGGTCAGGGCAACCACAACCTGAGTGTGGGGGATGTGGATGGCGATGGTAAAGATGAGATTATTTATGGTGCGTGTGTGATTGATGATGATGGCACGGGGCTCTATTCGACGAAGTTGGGGCATGGGGATGCGATGCATTTTTCCGATTTGGATCCCGATCATCCGGGATTGGAGGTGTTCAATATTCAAGAACGTTTCGACGATGCGGGTGCAAACTTTAGAGCCGCAGGTACGGGTGAGATCTTATGGAAGAAGCCGTCGATTAAAGCAGGGGATGATGGTGAAGGGCCGGGGCGTGCAAATTCATTTGATGTGGACCCCCGTTACCGAGGGCACGAAAGTTGGGTGAACGGCGCGCAGATCAATGGCATTTATAGCGTGAAGGGCGAGTTGATATCTGTAGTTAAACCGCGTTCGTGTAATTTTGCCGTATGGTGGGATGGTGATTTGTTGCGTGAGATTTTGGACAAGAATTATATTGCCAAATGGAACTGGGAAGCGAGTGTGTTAGATACAATACTCGTGGATGCCGAATCGACATCCAACAATGGTACAAAGGGGACACCCGTTTTGAGCGCCGATATTTTGGGCGATTGGCGTGAAGAGGTTATTTGGCGAACCCGAGATAATCAAACCCTTCGAATCTATACCACGAGTATTCCGACAACGTATCGATTTAGAACACTTATGCACGATCCGATCTATCGGCTGGGTGTTGCGTGGCAGAATACGGCCTACAATCAGCCACCCCATACAGGTTTTTATCTTGGGGAAGGAATGGCAGCACCGCCTAAGCAAGAGATGTATACACCTGTTTATGGAAAATGATAAATTTTGGGGATGTTTACAGGAAGTGGGGAGTGCCACTTAAGAAATAAGGAGAAGTCGATGAAATTGCGATACAGCTTGTTGGTCGTGATGATGTTTGTGTTTTGCATTGTAAACGCAAATGCACAGCGGCAGATGGAGAAATTGGATCGGGGGTTGGTCGCGTTTGCCCAAAACAATGGGCAAGTGTATCTCGGTTGGCGATTGTTAAAAGCAGATTCGGATGGTGTTGTTTTCAATGTGTATCGGTCAACGGATGACAAGGCGATGAAGCTCAACGATCAGCCGATTGCGACTTCGACCAATTTTGTGGACCGGGATGTATCAACAGAAGGCAGCCATCAATGGTGGGTGGTGCCGGTGGTGGATGGGAAGGAACTCGAGGCATCCAAACATGTGGGAGCGATGAAGCGTGAGTCGGAAACGGCTTATGTGTCCATTCCGCTTCAGGGTGATTATTCGTTTCAGAAAATTGGCATTGCCGATTTAAATGGCGATGGTGCGTTGGATTATGTGGTGAAGCAACCTGGGCGGGGAACGGACCCAGGTGAAGGCCATTGGCGACCGAGTCCTGGGACTTATAAGATAGAAGCCTATCTTCACGACGGCACATTTCTGTGGTCAAAAGATTTGGGTTGGAATATTGAGCAGGGCATTTGGTGGTCTCCGATGGTTGTGTATGATTTTGATGGTGATGGCAAAGCAGAGATCGCACTTAAGACGGCACCCACCGATGTGGATTATCGCAAGGGTGAAGGACGGGTGTTGGATGGACCGGAATATTGCTCGGTGTGGAATGGGATGACCGGTGAAGAAATTGCGCGTGTGGATTGGATTGCGCGTGGCAATGTGAGTGATTGGGGAGACAGTGCGGGTAACCGAGCATCAAGGCATCAGATTGGGATGGCTTATTTGGATGGCAAGCGCCCCAGTTTGTTGGTGATTCGAGGCACATATACCACCATGAAGATCGATGCTTACAATTTGGTGGATGGAAAGCTAGAGCCATTGTGGAAATGGAATGGTGATGATGAAAACCCACAAGTGCGTGGACAAGGGTTGCACGGTATCCATGCGGTGGATGTGGATGGTGATGGGCGCGACGAAATATTGAATGGGTCATCAGTGGTTGACGAATATGGCAAAATACTTTGGTGCAATCAGATGGGCCACCCCGATATGGCTTATGTGACCGATATTATTCCCGAACGCCCGGGTTTGGAAGTGGCTTATGGATATGAGTCGAAACAGGAGATTAACGGGATTTCGGTGTTTGATGTCAAAACGGGTGAGTTAATCTGGGGGCATCCGCATCCGACCACGCATATTCACGACCAAGGCATGTTTGGCGACTTTGTGCCCGACAACCCTGGTCTGGAGTTTTATTCGGCTGAGCAGAATCGCACGGGGTATTGGTTATATGCGGCAGCTACGGGCAAGTTATTGGATACGGAAAACTTGGGGGGATTAAGCCCACGTGCATTGTATTGGGGCGATGGTTTGATAAAGGCGTATATGCCCGGGCGCATCAGGGGGGCACGCCCACAAAACCAATCCGCAGCCCAACTAGCAGAACAACGACAACGGCCTCGACAACCGAGACGAAATAGTGACCAAACATCAAAGATCATTCAATACAAGGGCGAACAATTGGGTGAAATTCAGGGGCGCGTGATTGGCATTGCCGATTGTTTTGGCGATTGGCGAGAGGAAATTATCGTCAGTGTGGAAGGTGAGTTACGAATTTATTCTACCACGATTCCTGCAACGCGCCGCAATGTATGCCTGATGCAAGATCCACTTTATCGGCAGGATGCTGCTTTACAAGCGATGGGATATATTTATCCGCCACAATTGAGCTATTTTGTGAAATAATCGCGTTAACAGAAATATTATACCCTAAGAAAAACTGCTCTTCAAGGTTGGAGAGCAGTTTTTTTTGTCTCGCAATTTATATGATTTGACAAGCCGGTAGGCGCACCTTATCATAGTAAGTAAGTGATTGCTCGCTTTCATTGTTGATCGCATCTATTTAGACATTTCAAACTGCATTCTAAGAAAGTAACTCTATGGCATATAATCCGCTTAGGTCGTTTTGGCCTTATTTAAAGCCCTACAAACAGCAGGTTTTTGTGGGGCTTTTCTTACTCATAGGTTCGCAAGCAGTTACTGCGGCGATTCCGATGATTTTGAAATGGGCCATTGATACGGCAAAGTTCGGGTTGGAAAACGGGGATCTGTTCAATGCCGCAACAGATACGATTACGGGCACGCTTTCAGGCGATTTGGCATTTTATGGCAGTGTTATGGCTGGGTTGGCCGTGATCCAGTGGTTAACGTCATTTGGTATGCGTTGGTATATTTCGGCCATGTCGCGGCATGTTGAGCGAGATATTCGAACGTTGTTTGTACGCCATTTGGTGAAGTTACCCATGGCTTTTTTCCAAAGCCAACGTGTGGGTGATCTGATGGCGCGGGCGTTGAATGATGTGGAATCGATACAGCGGTTTATGTATCACGCTTTTCGTATGTCTTTGCAGGCCACGTTGTCGTTCTTCATGAGCTTAGTTTTGATGTGTCTCATCGATTGGGAATTGGCGATCTACTCGCTGGCGCCTATGCCTGTGATGGTGATTTCTGCGCGTTGGGTCGGTCGGCGAATGCGCAATGGATACAGGCGTGTGCAGGAACAGTTTGCGACAATGACCAGCAAAATCCAGGAAAATTTATCGGGTATTCGCGTGGTTAAGGCTTATGCTCGGGGTGCGCGTGAAACGGATGAATTTTCGGATATGAACGACGAATATGTGTTGCGCAATCGCCATTTGGTTAACATCCGAAGCTTGTTTTACCCTTTTACGGCGTTACTCAATGGCGTGTCGATGTTGGTGATCTTGTGGTTGGGTGGTTTGCGTGTGATTGACGGTGCGCTGTCATTGGGTGCCTTCGTGGCGTTTAACACATATCTCATTCGATTGAGCCGTCCAATGATGATGTTGGGGCGCATTGTGGATGAGCAACAACGAGCAGAAGCCTCAATGGCGCGTATTCAGGCCGTGTTGAATGCAGAACCACAAGATTATGGTACGATCGATCCTTCGGCAGACGAGGTGGTTGGAGAGATTGAATTTCGCAATGTGTCATTTACCTACGATCGCGAGCCCGTGCTCAAGAATATTAACTTGAAGATCCCTTCAGGGAGCAAGGTGGCTTTGGTTGGTCGTGTAGGGTCTGGTAAATCGACACTGGCGCGGCTGATTCCCCGGTTGATGGATGTGACGGAGGGCGATTTGCTCATTGATGGACAGCCTGTTGGTGAGATTCCGCTCTCAAAGATTCGTTCGGCGATTGGTTATGTGCCTCAAGAGACGTTTTTGTTTTCTGAAACCCTCCGCGAAAATGTTGCTGTAGGCACCCTCGAGGTGGTTAATGGTAAGGTGGAGGAGGCGACGGAGATTTCGCAGTTGGCACCCGACTTGGATGCTTTGCCCCATCGTTTGGAAACCATTGTGGGCGAGCGTGGTGTGACTTTGTCTGGTGGGCAAAAACAACGAACAGCCATTGCCCGTGCGGTGATTCGGGAACCCAAGATTTTGATTTTGGACGATGCTTTATCAAGTGTAGACACCAATACCGAAGAAGAAATTCTGAGACGGCTTCGGGGTGTGATGGCGTCACGAACGACACTTGTGATCGCACATCGTGTTTCTACAGTACAAGACGCAGATCTTATTGTGGTGTTGGAAGAGGGAGAGATTGTGGAGCAGGGTTCACACGATGAACTTGTGGACTTTGGTGGGATCTATGCAGATATGTATCAACGACAACATTTGGCAGAAGAATTGGATGAGATGTGAAAAACGGATCAACGAATTAGCGAATCAACGAATCAACGAATCAACGAATCAACGAATCGGAGCATGTAAAGACTTTGGGTAGTAGGGCGGGAGTTGTCTATTCGTAACGTGTTTGGGCCTATAAGTTGGGTATTGACTTTGGAGTGTTATTAATGGAAGAAAAAGAAATAGATCACAAGGGTTTTGACTTCCGTTTGATGTCGCGGTTGCTGGGGTATTTAAAACCTTTTTGGCCGTGGGTGTTGTTGACTTTTGTATTGATCTTGTTGGCATCATTTGCACAGCAAGCAGGTCCCTATTTAACCAAGATTGCGGTGGATGATTACATTGAGGTTGAGGATTCGAAAGGGCTTCTTACGATTATTTCGGCCTATTTGGCTTTGTTGGTTTTTCAATTTGTTGTGGCCTATGGCCAAAGTTGGGCGACCAATATGATTGGGCAGTGGGCGATGCGCGATGTTCGGGCGCAAATTTTCATGCAATTACAGAAGCTGCCTTTGCGTTTTTTCGATCGTACGCCCATTGGCCGGTTGATGGCACGCAATACGAGTGACGTTGATGCGTTAAACGAGTTGTTTACCGACGGGCTTGTTTCAATGCTGAACGATTTCCTCACTGTGGTAATGATTTTGGCTTTTATTTTTTATATGGATACCCAACTTGCCATTGTTACGTGTGCGGTATTGCCGTTGGCCACTTTGGCCACGTTTTGGTTGCAGGAAAAGACATTTCAATCCTTCCGCGAAGCACGCACGCGATTTGCTCATTTCAGTTCTTCACTTCAAGAAACAATCACTGGTGTGGAGGTGGTGCAGTTATTTAACCTTGAAGAGCGCAGTGCCCGACGGTTTGAAGATGCGAACAACAGTTATTCTGAGGCGCGTTTGCTCAGTACGTGGTATCACGCGATCTATTTTCCGTTTATGGAATTTGCGGGCGTGATATTGATGGGGCTTGTGCTGTGGTATGGTGGTGGGCGTGTGTTGGCATTGGAAGTCGAGTGGGGTGTGTTGGTGGCTATGTTGCAATATGTACCCCGATTTTTCATGCCTATTCGCGACTTTGCAGATCGGTACACCACTGTTCAGGTGGCGATGGCTTCTTCGGAGCGTATTTTCGAATTGTTAGATGAAGTGCCCGAATCTGAAGGTGGACGCGAAAAACCAGAAAGTTTGCACGGTGAAATAGAATTCCGAAATGTGTGGTTTGCTTATGTTGAAAATGACTGGGTATTACGCGATGTATCGTTTAAAGCTGCATCTGGCGAAAGTTTGGCAATTGTGGGGGCAACGGGTGCAGGGAAGAGTACGATCATTAATTTGGTGTGTCGGTTCTACGATATACAAAAAGGGCAAATCATCGTGGATGGGTTGGATATTCGAGAGTGGGATGTGGCCACATTGCGTCGCCGAATTGGTATCGTGCAACAAGATGTGTTCCTGTTTGCGGGTGATATTGAGAGCAATATTAGTTTGGGGAACCCAGATATCACACACGAGCAGGTTGTGTTGGCGGCTCATCAGGTGAATGCAGATCGGTTTATTGATCAATTGCCGGGTGGATATGCCAGCCCCGTGATGGAGCGCGGCAGTTCATTGTCTGTAGGACAGCGCCAGTTGCTGTCTTTTGCACGTGCTTTGGCCAATGATCCGGAAATTTTGGTTTTGGATGAAGCCACTGCAAATGTAGATACGGAAACTGAAATGTGGATTCAGGAGGCGGTGGAAAATCTGATGTCTTCTCGCACATCGATTGTGATAGCACATCGGTTGTCTACAATTCGTCACGCAGATAAGATTTTGGTGATGCATCACGGCGAATTGCGCGAAGAAGGCCGGCACGAAGAGTTGCTGGCGATGAAGGGTATTTACGCGCGGTTGCATCAGTTGCAGTATAAGGATGAATAAAAAGTACAAAGTAAAAAGGCAAAAGTGAGACGGTAGACGGCAGACAGGTCTATACGTTTTGATGAAATGATTTTCGAGGTAGTTTTCGGAGGCACTTATGGTGGATGAAAACGCTTGTGAAAAAGAGCCTGTTTTGGTTGGCGAGATAGACATCCGTGCGGCGGGGAATGGGACTCGGATGCTGTTGGGCGATTTGGATGGGGATGGGCGGATGGAGATGTTGCTTAAGCAGCCCGATGGGGGGATAGATGATCGGTATGTTCCTCATGAAATCCAGTGTATGACTGTGTTTGATTTGGAAGGCAAGCAACTGTGGCAAGTCGGCGAGCTTGATCCTGATGTGCGTGGCAGTGGCGCGGATATGCCTGCGCAGATTTGGGATATTGATGGTGATGGGCAATTGGAAGTGGTGTGTGTGATGGGCGGGCAATTTCGGGTATTGGAAGGCAAGACGGGGGCATTGAAATATGCGCACGATTTGCCAGACCCCGATGCGCATGATTGTATTGTGATTTGCAATTTGACGGGTGGTGAATTTGCCCAAGATGTGATTTTGAAGAATCGCTATAAAAAAATGTGGGCCATGGACAAAGATTTTAATGTACTGTGGACACATGAGTGCAAGACCGGGCATTTTCCTTGGCCGCACGATTTTGATGGGGATGGTAAAGATGAGGTGATGGCGGGGTACGATATGCTCGACCACGACGGTACCAAGTTGTGGTCTTGTCAACCTTTGGATGATCACGCCGATTGTATTTGGGTGGGGGAAGTGGATGGTTTAGATGAACCGGGTATTGTGATTGGTGGCAGTGTCACGGTATTGTATGATAGAAAAGGCAATGAACTTTGGCGGTATCACGACTCGAAGGAATCTCAACACGTGGCGATGGGGCGGTTCAAGCGCGACAGTGATGAGATTTTGATTGCGGGATTGGATCGCATTGAGCGTGGGCGTGACGGGATTGATGGGATGTTTATTTTGTCCTCGGAAGCCGGTGAAGAAGTTTGGAAAGAAAACCGTACGTCGCGGGGCTGGTTGACCATTTTGGAAACCGTTGAGAATTGGGACGGCTCAGGTCAGAATTACATTTTGGCATATCGTCGACGAGCGGGTTTGCTGCCAGGTTTGTACGATGGATACGGTAAACGTGTGGTGACCTTTTCAACCGATGGCAATGTGATGTTTGCCGATTTGTTGGGTCATGGACGACAAGATGTGATTGTTTATACCCATGAAACGGCGTGGGTTTATTCGAGCGAGATGTGCGATTTGTCTTCGTCGGTGTTGGGGAAACCATTGCGACAGAATAAACGTTTGTCACACACGACCCTGTATCCCGGTGGAGAATTTCCGGAAGCTTAACTGGAGGTGCGTATGAAAATTGTAGATATTCAAGTGATTCCTTTTCGGATACCGAGACAGCGGTTTCATCGAGGCGAGATGTTGCCCGAAGATACGGTGATCCAGACGTTGACCAAGATCATTACTGACGAAGGTGCTGAAGGCTACTATTTGGGTGGGCACAATCACGGCGACCAAGAAGGAATGCCGCAAGATCGTATTGCGACCGTTTTGGGCCGCATTAAGAGCATGGTTGTTGGGCAGGATCCGTTTGATCGCGAGAAGTTCTGGCATTGGTTGTGGGTGGCCAAAGTTGAAGAACCGGTGTTGAGTGTGTTGGATATGGCATTGTGGGATTTACAGGCGCGCTTGTTTGGTGTGCCGGTTTATAAGTTGCTAGGCGGGTGTCGCGACAAGGTCAAGGCTTATGCCAGCACATATCCCAATATGGGATCGCCCGAAGATTATGCCGCACACGCTGCGGCGTGTAAAGCCCAAGGATATACACACTACAAAATTCATCCGTATTATTTTTGGGATCCTGTGACAAAACAATCGGACCCGGGGCGCCCGTCACACATCAAACAAGATATAGAAATTTGTCGTGCGGTTCGTGATCGGGTGGGTGATGACATGGTGTTGAGCTTTGATCCGTGGGGTACGTATTGCAATTATGAAGAAGCGGTAAAGGTGGGGCGGGTGTTGGAAGAGTTGGACTTTTATTGGTATGAGCACCCCATGCCAGAGTACCGTGTGGCATCTTATGAAAAATTGTGTGCTCAGTTAGATATTCCGATTTTGTCTCCCGAAGTTGCTGCGGGTAGTTACTTTACCCGGGCAGATTGGATCTTGCGTGGCGCATCCGATATGAGTCGCATTGATGTGCTGCGTGGAGGCATTACGGGGTGTAAGAAAATGGCAGCAGTCAGTGAGGCCTACGGTGTGAAGTGTGAAATTCATATGAGTGGGTTTGCCAATTTGCAAATTTTGGGTGCCACGAGTGAAGATACCTGTGAATATTATGAACGCGGGTTGCTCGCACCGGGTGTGGATTGTAACACACCACCGCCTTATTTGGATGCGATTGGTGATCCGATGGATGAAGAGGGCTATGTACATTTGTCGTCGGAACCTGGCATGGGGTATAAGATCAATTGGGATTATATCAAAGACAATACGGTAGACGATTATATTCGTTGAACAGATTTTAGAAATGAAGAGGTGGTGCTTTGAAAAAGGCTTGCGAATCAATCGTCGCGAGCCTTTTTTAGTGGGTCACAAAGGAGGTTTAAAATGTCGACTTTGGAAGCATTTGATATCGCCCAGCAAGCGCAGTTTATGGAGCAAGGTTATCTGCGGTTGGGCAAGGTACTCAGTTCAGAAGGCCTGGCTGTGTTGCAGGAGCGGATTGACGCGATTATGTTGGGTGAGATTCCGTATAAGAAAATGCAGTTTCAGTTAGATGGAACGACGAATGAATACGGCAAAATGGAACCCAATACTGCGGGGAATAAAGGACCCTCGTTGGCTTATCGGCGCATTACGGGTTTGGAGCAAGACCCCTTGTTTTTAGCCTACATGCAGCATCCTGTTTTTAGGGCCATTACGCAGCATTATATTGGGGGGCATGTATCGGTGTTTCGGGCGATGTTTATGAACAAACCGGCCAATCAGGGCACGGTTTTGCCTTGGCATCAGGATATCGGTGAAGGTTGGGGGTTGGATCAAAATCCAATTGTGACGGTGTGGACTGCGTTGGATAATGCGGTGCCTGAAAACGGGTGTATGCAGGTGGTACCGGGCAGTAATAATTTGGGGATCTTGAATCCGAATCATTATACTTCAGAAGCCGATCAAGAAAAGTATGCTTCGGTAGACAATGTTATTGATCTTAGAGCTGAAGCAGGTGAAGCGATTTTGTTGCACAACTGGTTGATGCACCGTTCTGGCGTGAATGAGACGGGGGCACCACGCCGAGCATTTAGTGTGGCTTATATGGATGCCTCGACACGCAAGATGAGAAATGGGCAAACGTTTCCGGTTGTTTTTGGGGAGAATGCACTCAGGTAAAATTGCAAGAAATGAGGCTTGGAAGTTTGGCACGGGAAATTGTCGATTGCTTTGCGTGGTGGGCGTTTACATCGGTTCATCGGTTCGATATTTTGAAATGTGATAATACCATAGTTTACAAGAGGGATATAGGAGAATTTTAATGGCGCGTCCAAATGTTTTAATTTCGTGTGGTCAACGTGTGCGTGACAAGTATTTCCCGCTTCAAGAAATTGAACGGCTTGAAGCCTTTGCCGATTGGGACTGGTTCCATTGCGAAGGTGGCAATATTCATGCAGCAAGTGAAGATTCCGAAGGTGCAACCCGATTGGCTGAGCGAATTGCTGGGGTAGATGCTTTGGTTGTGTGCCACGGTTCACCGCGCATTGACGAGGCGACTTTAGATCGGGCCGATAAATTGCGTTTTATTGGTGAATTGGAAGGGGATCGCTTTAGTGTGCGTATTGATTTGGACGCGGCTTGGGCGCGTGGGGTTCGTACTGTTGATACTACGAATGGTTCTTCTTATCCGGTGGCTGAATGGGCATTGGGATTGATTCTGGTTTCGGTGCGCAATGCGGGAGCAAATTTTAGGCGAATTATTGCGGGCAATACACCGTCGGGTGTTGAGAAGAGTGAGATGTGTGGGTCGCTTTGGGGCAAGCGTGTGGGCATTATTGGGGGTGGGCATATGGGCCGGCGTTTGATGAAGTTGTTGCGCCCATTTGAAGTGGATATTTGGGTGCACGACCCGTATTTGCCACGTGAAATGGGGGAGGCTCTTGGTTTTTTGCAGACGTCATTGGATCAGATTTTCTCGCAGTGTGACGTCATTGTGTGTGTCGCACCCCTAACGCCTAAAACGACTGGGATGATTGGGAAACACGAGCTGGGTTTGATTCGGTCAGGCTCAGTTTTTGTAAATGTCTCTCGTGGGGCCATTGTGGATTCTGCGGCACTGATTGACCGCTTGAAACGGGGGGATATTGTGGCGGGTTTGGATGTCTTTGATCCCGAACCGATTCCTTCTGATAGTGAAATTATTCATTTGTCCAATGTATTTTTGTCGCCTCATATCGGGTGGGCTACGGGCGATGATTCACCTCATTTCTTCAATTTGATGGTTGATGAACTGGATCGTTTTTTTGCTGGGCATGAGACATTTTTTGATTTGACGCCCAGTGCGAAGGCGAATCGTTTGGGGGATGAACCATCGGGCCCGTGACCCATTTTTCCTTTTCAAAATGAGTGAGTAGAATATAAATAGATCTATCCGATAAACATGTGAAGATACACGAGGCCAATGATGACAATTTTTGATTCTGAAATTTTGGAAGATCGGCAGCGGCGTGTCGCTCAAGCCTTTGGTGACGATGCGCCCGTTGTTCTAATTGGTGCGGGTGAGCCGATTCCTAAACCTGGTGGACATGATCAGGTTTATCCGTTCATTCCGTACCCTCAGTATTACTGGCTAACCGGATCGCGCCGATGGGGCGGTGTGTTGGTGTTTGACCCACTGAGTGGCTGGACGCATTTTGTGCGACCCGTGGCAGATGCAGAGCGTTTGTGGGAAGGTGGGGCGGAGGATGTCGTCGGCGAGGATGTCGGGACATTAAATGCTTGGTTGGTTCGGCAGAAAGATCGCAAGATTGTGGCCATTGGGGTGGGTCTAGGGGGTGTTAGTACAGAAGGCGAATGGGCTCGCGAAATGGCGTTGCGATTAGACTCGGTGAGACGCCATTTGGATGTGGCAGAATTGGACTTTGTTGAAAAGGCCGTGCTCGCCACGGCAGCTGGGCACAAAAAAGCAAGTGAGGTCATTGGGCAAGGAGTGACCGAACGACAGGTGCAAATTGCGCTTGAAAACGAGATGATGTGTTATGGTGCCCACGACATGGGGTACGGTACGATTGTGGGGGCGGGTGATCACGCTGCGGTACTGCATTTCGATCCCAGTAACAGGGTAATTGGCGAAAATGATCTGGTGCTTATCGACGCTGGCGGTGCTGTGTTTGGGTACACGGCTGATGTGACGCGTACTTATCCGAGTGGTGAAAAGTTTATGTTGCAGCAACAGGCCATTTATGACATTGTGCTCAAGGCTGAATTTGCGGCCATCGCTCAATGCCGCGTGGGTGTGGAATGGCACGATGTGCACATGGTTGCAGCGCGGGTTATTGCCGAAGGGTTATGTGATTTGGGCATTCTCAAGGGCGCGGTTGATACACTCTTAGAATCAGGTGCAGTTGCATTGTTTTTGCCACACGGTGTGGGCCATATGCTGGGGCTTGGGGTGCGGGGTGTGGGTGGGTATGCACCAGGGCGAGATGGCACCGAGAGGTATTGTGGGGCGCGCATCCGGGTGGATATGCCTCTTGAAGAGGATTTCTTAATGACGGTGGAGCCTGGTATTTATTTTGTCCCTGCGCTACTGGATGATTCTACAAAACGTACCGAATTTCGAAATATGGTGAATTGGGATAAATTGGACAGCTGGCGACCTGTTGGTGGGGTGCGGATCGAAGACAATGTGTTAATCACAAGCGGAGAGCCTCAGGTGCTGACAGAGGCAATTCCCAAATAAGGGATAATTCCAAATGGGTTAAACCATTTAAAAACATACAATAAGATTGTATGTTGCACAGAGAGAAGATTTTTTTTGATATTTGGGGAACCCAATATCCACTCACGCGTATAACACTTGGTATCAAATTAGATTTTGTCCTAATTGGAAAGGAGAACCCTCTATAAGGCCAGATTGCGCATGCGTTGTACCCGTCGTTACAAATTTACACCAGTAGGAGGGACGCATGCAAATATTGCTTGTGGCGGACGATACGAAGTTCGCAGGGTGTATCAAGCACGGTCTGATGGAAAAAGGTTTTTGTGTAACAGTAGCTTGCACGTTCGGTGAAGCTGCGGCGTTACAGTCTGATTACAAAATGGTAATTTTGGATATGGCGGTGTCTGAACAATCCGGCCTTGATGTCTGCAAAGCATTACGCAGACAAGGATTGCAGACACCGATTTTGTTATTGGCAGATGTTGAAGGTGTTGAAGATTGCATTCATGGGCTGGATATGGGAGCAAATGATTATTTGCTCAAACCCTTTGACTTGCTTGCATTGTTGACCCGCATCCGGGTGATTATGAGTCGCAAAGGGTATGCGTATGCGCTCCATTTGAGAGCACGGGATTTGGTGCTTGATCCCATAACGCGAAAAGTAAGACGGGGCGAGGAGGATGTGGATTTAACACCTCGAGAATACACCCTGTTGGAATATATGATGCGGCACCAAGGTCGTGTACTGTCTCGGGAGGTTTTGCGAGATCAGGTTTGGCGGTACGACTTTGATACGGGCACCAATGTGGTCGATGTTTATATCAATTACTTGCGGCGAAAGATTGATCATCATGCGAGTTCGCAGATGATCAAAACTGTGCGCGGTGTTGGTTATGCCTTACACCCGAATGGGTGTGTATGAGCATATTAACGCTGTTTTAATCTCTTGGGCGATTCTTCGGAATCGCCCTTTTTTTTATGAGAAAATTCTAATGTTGTTCTAATTGTGTTCTAATCCTCGAGGTGGCACGAATTGTCGATATTTGTATTACAATAAGGTCGTTCTTAAATATCGCTTTTTCTTTGGAATAAATATGACACAGAGTCCGAAAATTTGGGTAGGATTGCTGATAGCGATCGTGTTTTGCACACATCGAGCGGATGGTGTTGATGTGCCTGCTGGGCACAAGGGCTTGACCTTGCCGTGTGAAACATGTCACACGACTGACTCATGGCGTGAAATGAAAAGTCCCATTCGTTATGATCATTCCCAGACGGGTTTTCTGCTTGAAGACCGACACAGAAACGTGTCCTGTGAGCGTTGTCATGTAAAGGGCGACTTTGTGACCATACAGAGTGATTGTCAAACGTGCCACAAAGATGTACACCGCGCAGAAAACGGCCCAGATTGTCAGCGGTGTCACGATGCACGAGGATGGATTCCAACGCAAGCTTCTGATTTGCACCAAATGACGCGTTTTCCACTGATGGGTGTGCATGCGATGGTCGATTGTCAAATGTGTCATGTGAATCAACAGCAGAATGAGTTTGTGGGCTTGTCTACCGATTGTTATGCTTGCCACGCCACAGACTTTACAAGTACGCGGTCACCCAATCATGTGGCTGCACAGATCGATAGAGGTTGTGAGCAGTGCCATGGCGTTTCAACACCCGCTTGGAAGCCCGCACTTTTTGACCACAATGAAACGGGTTTTGCATTAACTGGTGCGCACACGACGACAGATTGTGCCAGTTGTCATGTTGGAGGTGTGTTTGCCGGCACAGCAACCGATTGTTATTCGTGTCATAAGCCTGATTTTGAACAAACGAAAGATCCCGATCACGTTGCTGCCAATTTTGAGACGGATTGTCAAACCTGTCATACTGATGTTGCGTGGACGCCTTCGACATTTGATCACAATGAAACGAATTTTGCATTGACGGGTGCGCATATATCAACGGATTGTGCCAGTTGTCATGTTGGAGGTGTGTTTGCCGGCACAGCAACCGATTGTTATTCGTGTCATAAGCCTGATTTTGAACAAACGAAATATCCCGATCACATTGCTGCCAATTTTGAGACGGATTGTCAAACCTGTCATACTGATGTTGCGTGGACGCCTTCGACTTTTGATCACAATCAGACAGGCTTTGGGCTCGTGGGTGCACACACAACCGTTGATTGTGTTAGTTGCCATATCAATGGTGTATTTGCAGGCACGCCAAAAGATTGCTTTGCCTGTCATCAGTTAGATTATGAGCGGACAAAGGATCCCAATCACGTATTGGTCCAGTTTAGTGTCCAGTGTTTAGACTGTCACACGCAAGTGGCGTGGCAACCCGCACAATTTGATCACAACTTGACTGAGTTTCCGCTCACGGGTGCACATATTGCAACGGAGTGTGTCAGTTGCCATGTCAATGGTGTATTTGCCAATACACCCACGGAATGTTTCACTTGTCATGAATCCGACTTTCAGACATCAAGAGATCCTAACCATGTTACTGCAGGATTTCCTCAAAATTGTGAATCTTGTCACACGACCCGTCAGTGGGACCCTGCGAGTTTCAACCATCGCTCGTATTTTCCCATCTATTCAGGTGAGCACCGTGGCGAATGGGACAAGTGTGCTGATTGTCATACCCAGCCAGCAGACTTCAAAGTATTTTCATGTATCACCTGTCACGAACACCGAAAGAGCAAAATGGATAGCGAACATCGTGGGAGGCGGAATTATGTATATGAGAGCCAAGCATGTTATAATTGTCACCCCAACGGAGAGGAATAAAGGCATGTTTTTACGGCTGTCTTTTATTTTGGGCTTTTGTTTTTTATGCCTCCCTCTGCAAGGGTGGGCACAAGAGATGGGGGGCATGGTTGCTGGCAAAGTTATTCAGATTGCTGGTGAGACTGTTTATGTGGATGTGGGGCGAGAAAAAGGATGGCAAGATGGCCAGGTGTTGCAGGTATGGCGTGGTGGTGTGAATGTTGGTGAATTGCGGGTGGTGCGCCTATCAGATCGGTTTTGTGCTTGTCAGGTCGTTTCTGTAAAAAGTGGCATTCGGGTGGGGGATGAGATTCGGGGGGGCGCACAGAAAAAAGACAGCGGAGGGGTGACGGATAACACAGTGGAGGTAAAAAATGGAAATAACACACTGGATGTACGTAATCAACCTGCTAAAACTTTTACATTTCCGATTGATGACGTATCGGAAATACACACCATAATTCGTGGCAAAGTGGCTTTTCGATATCGTTTTTCAGATGATCAGTCTGAATCCAATCACGATGTGCATCAACCTGCCGTGTTGGTGGATTGGGATGTGTCACAAATTGGCGGAACGGGGTTTCGGTTCAATTTTCGTGCTCGAGCGCGTCGCCAAACGTCGCGTAGTTCAACGCGGCCGATTTTGCGGTTGTACGATCTGGGTGTGCATTATGAGTCACCCAATAAAAGGGTGACATTGGGGTTGGGGCGGCAGAACCCAACGATGGTATCGGGGGTGGGTGATTTTGACGGCGGATTTTTGAAGGTGCACCTTGGGCGCAATATGCATGTGGGTTTTTTCGGGGGTTTTCAGCCCAGTTTGCGAACGTCTGGTTTTGATCCCCACGCGCACAAGATGGGAGGGTTCGTCAATTGGGATCGCACAGGTTTTCAGTTTTTTCGGCAGAATACCACGCTGGCTTTTGTTGGAGAATATCAGAACGGTCAAATTGAACGCGAGTACTTTTATTTTCAGAATTATTTCTGGATGGGTCGCAAGGTCTCTCTTTTTCAGCATTTGGCGGTTGATTTAAATCGCACAAGTCAGTCTGCTCAGATTAAGAAAGTGCAGTTACGCAATGCCTATACCACGGTGCGTATATCGCCTACACCCCGTTTTTCAATGAGTGTTGGGTATGATGCACGCAACCAGATTAGACCGCCCTTCTTTGATTCAACAGAAGACAGTTTAATTGCAGTTGCGTTTCGTCAGGGCTTCAAGGGCGATGTGACCCTTCGACCGATCCGCAATATATTTTTGTATATGCGGGGCAATGTGCGCCTACAAAAAGGCGAAGAAAGAAATCTGGCTTGGTCTGCTGGTGGGGCGGTGACGAACTTGCTGGGTAGCGGTGCGCGCGTGCGCAGTCGTTATACCCAGGTTCGAGGGGCGTTTGGACAGTCGCGTGATTTGAGTGTTGGGGGGGGGAGAAATTTGGGGCGTTGGGGGTTCTTAGATGG